>DASTSI010000001.1:0-4607 GCA_035760745.1 Nitrospira sp.
GCGCCGATGAACTCACGCGCTTGCGACGCGCGAATGCCCGGCTGCGCGAGGAGCGCGACCTTTTAAAAAAAGCCGCGACGTTCTTTGCGCGGGAATCGCCATGAGATATCGCTTCATCCAGGCGCATCGCACGGAACACCGGCTCACCCGGTTGTGTCGCACGCTGGGCGTCAGCCGGAGCGGCTACTATGCCTGGCGCCAGCGTCCCGCCAGCGCGCGGGCGACGGCCAACGCCCGGTTGCTCGAGCAGATCCAGCACCTCCATCGCCAGACAAAAGCCCGCTATGGCGCCGTGAAGCTGTGGCGGGCGCTGCAGCTGGCGGGCGTGCGGTGCGGGCGCCATCGCGTGGCGCGACTGCGCCAGCAGCACGGCCTCATCGCGCGACGCGTCCAGCGCTTTCGCCTGACGATCGAACGGCACGAGTTTGCGCCGCCCGCGCCGAACCGTCTGCAGCAGGTCTTTGTGGCCCCAGCGATCAATCGTATCTGGGCGGGTGATCTCACGGCGATCGCCACCCGCGTCGGCTGGTTGTACCTGGCGGTGGTCTTGGATCTGTACTCGCGGCGCGTCATCGGCTGGGCGATGAGTGCCAAGCCGGACCAGCACGTTGCGCTCCAGGCGTTGCACATGGCGATGACGCATCGCCGTCCGCAGCCCGGCTTGATTCATCACTCCGATCAAGGCGCGCTGTACACCAGCGTAGCGTATCAACGTCTATTGGCACAGCGTGGGGTGATCGCCAGCATGAGTCGCAAGGGCAACTGCTTCGACAACGCGGTCGTCGAAAGCTTCTTCAGCACCCTGAAGAATGAGCTGGTTCATGACCAGCGGTTCCACACGCGCGAGGAGGCGCACGCGGCCGTGTTTGAGTTTATCGAGGCGTTTTACAACCGACAGCGCCTCCATCAGACGCTGGGCTATGTTAGTCCCATGCAATTTGAGGCGAGGCGTCTACCTTAACTCGGTGTCCATGAAATCGGGGGTAGCTCAGACCTCTTTTGATCAGCGAGGGACTTCATATCTCGCCGTGCCGCTCCGTTACGCGGAGGAGCGAGATCTGACGCCTCGCGTCTCGACGTCGCGTTCACGTAGAAAACACCGAACCTAAATCTTAGGAAGTGTTCGGTCCTGCGATGAGACCACGATGGTCGGGCTCTATTGTGCCGTGGCTCCGGAGTTTGTCGCAAAGATGATCGGATGGCTAGCAAGGTACATGGAAGCGGATGCTTCACTGCCAATCGGGTCGTGACGAGTTCTACGGAGGTCGAACTAGGGGTTTCCCTAGTCCCTCGCCCTCCATTCTAGATATATACGTTGCACCTTCCTCCCATCTCTATTCCGAGGACGCCCCGATGCCTCTGCCGGAACTCCCTCATGTGTCGAAACTAGAACCTGCTGACATAGAGCAGGTCTGTCTTCTCAACGTCGAGTTATTGAAGGCAGGCGATCTCGCCGGTCTACTCCAGCGAGTACTACGAGCGTCCGCCGAGATCCTCAAAACCGATAAGGCCCAGATCCAGCTCTTTTACGAACAGGGGCAGGCCGTCCGCACTGAGGCATATCTCGGTATCAGCGCAGCCTTCGTGGAGCGGCTGAGGACCCTCCCGATTGCCGCTTCGGTCTGCGGGGTGTCCCTCGCAAACAAAGAGCGCGTCGTTGTGCAGGATATCCGGACCGATCCTCGTTTCCTTGACGTTGCTGTCTCCTATACGGATTTTGGAGTCACCGCGGCGCAATCCACGCCGCTAATCAGGCGGGATGGACAGCTGCTCGGAACGCTCTCCAACTATTTCACTGCGCAGCACAAACTGGCCCAGCGGGAAGCAAAGTTACTCGACGTATTGGCACAGCTCACGGTTTGTCTCATCGAAAGGTATCAGACAGAAGAGACCTTACGGCAGCGGGAAATGCTGCTGCAGACCGTCACAGCGGCCACCGATGTGATGCTTGTCCAGCTTGATTGTGACTTTAACTTCGTGTGGGTGAACCGAGCGTATGCAGAAACCTGTCGCATGGCGCCGGAGGAGATGATCGGAAAGAATCATTTTGTCCTGTATCCGCATGCAGAGAATGAGGCCATCTTCCGCCGCGTGAGAGATACAGGAGAGTCCGTCCTTTATAAAGACAAACCGTTTGTGTTCCCGGATCAGCCCGAGCGTGGCATCACGTACTGGGATTGGAGCTTGGCAGCACTCAAGGACGAAAGTAAGCACGTCACGGGTCTTGTGTTCTCACTTCGCGAAACGACTCAGTATAAAAACGGCGAGCTCCAGTTGCAGCACAGCGAGGAACGTTTCAGGCGACTCGTCGAAGTCTCATCCGAAATGGTATGGACCACGGGTGCGGATGGTGTCCCCCGAGAAGATTCTCCCTCGTGGCGGACGTTTACCGGTATAACCCCCGAGGAGTACTTCAACGACTGTCGTTGGCTCGATTGCTTTCATCCTGATGATCGGCAGCGGGTCGCGCAGGTGTCGAAGGCGGCCTGCTCCAGCCGATCTTCCTATGCCGTTGAGGCACGGGTCAGAAGAGCAGACGGAATTTATCGGAAGGTGTTTGCCAGAGCATTGCCCCTCTTCAACTCGGACAGCACCGTTCGGGAATGGGTAGGCATGAGTACCGACATCACGGAGTTGAGGGACGCCGAGGCGGCCTTGCGTGAGGGAGAAGCGCGGCTCAAAGCTATCGTGGAAACCGCAATGGACGGGATTGTGACAATCGATGAAGCGGGAACGGTTCAGTCCATTAACCCGGCAATCGAACGGATGTTCGAATACACCCAAGAGGAACTGATCGGTCGAAACATCAACGTCCTGATGCCCGAGCCGGAAAGTCAGCGGCATGACGACTATCTCCGACTCTATCGCCAGACCGGCGAACGCAGGGTCATCGGTTTCGTTCGTGAGGTCACAGGCAAGCGGAAAAACGGCTCGCTCTTTCCGATCGAGATCTCGATCGGTGAGAGCGTGTTGCCCGGGAAGCGGTTCTTCACGGGGATTGTCCGTGACGTCACGGCACGCCAGGAGGCGCAAGCCCGGATTGAGCAATTCGCCGAGGATTTAGAGCGGCAAGTCACACGCCGTACGGCAGAGTTATTGGAAACTCATGACCAACTTCGCGCGCTCACGACCGAACTGAACCTGACCGAGCAGCGGGAACGGAAACAATTGGCGAGCGAACTGCATGACCATCTACAGCAACTCCTCGTCCTTGGCAAGATGGAACTGGGGCAGGGAAAGCGCTTTGCGTTGGGACTGCCGGGCTGCGAAAAGAGCATACAAAAGGTTGACGATATCCTCTCCGAGGCCTTGACGTACACGCGGACACTGGTGGCAGAACTCAGTCCGCCGGTCTTGCGTGAGCATGGGCTTGCCGCCGCCCTCAAATGGTTGGGGCAGTACATGGAGAAGTACAATCTTGCCGTGACAGTGGCGGTGCCTGATGACGCCACGGTCGAGCTCCTTGAGGATCAACTTGTCCTGACTTTTCAGTCGGTCCGCGAACTGTTGATCAATAGCTGGAAGCATGCCGGGACCGGCCGAGCGAGCATCTCCATGCGTCAGTGCGATAGCATGTTGGAAATCCACGTCGAGGATGAAGGCAAAGGTTTTGATCTCTCCACTGCGACTACCGAGAACCGGCCAACCGGTGGCATGTCTTCGAAATTTGGCCTGCTCGCCATCCGTGAACGCATGCGAGCAGTCGGCGGGTCCTTCCAGATCGAGTCGTGTCCGGCTCAAGGAACCCGGGCCACCTTGACACTCCCTCTTGCAAAAGTCGCGGCTCCTCACCAATTGGCCGGCCAAACGGTTCAGCAAGTACGGGTGACGCAGACCCCCGAGCCTGACAAGCAAAAGGAGAGATTTGTTCGTGTGCTCTTGGTTGATGATCACGCGATGATGCGGCAAGGGTTGAGAAGCATTTTAGCGGGATACTCTGATGTGCAGATTGTCGGCGAGGCGGCGAATGGTGCCGACGCTCTCTGCGCCGTGGAGCAGTACCGCCCGGCCATAGTCATTATGGACGTCAACATGCCAAAACTGGGCGGGATTGAGACGACGTCCTGCATCAAGACGAGCTATCCGGACATCTCCGTTATTGGCTTGTCGATGAATGCCGGAAAAGACAACCAGGAACTGATGTTGAAGGCCGGAGCGGCAATGCTCATAACAAAGGAAGCCGCTGTGGAACAGTTGTACGGGGCAATCCAGGAAGTGATGCGGTCGCGGCCAAGTGAAGGGGGAAGTGAGGTCTAGGTTCTGGGCATACCATGGTTACTCCTGTCGTCCCATACCACACTTCGTGTGAGCCGCGGGCTCTTCAGGCGCCGCCTCTTCCTTAACTCCCGCGGAGACACATCTCCAGTCATCGAGCTGCTTTGCAGCGGATGAACAGCTCAATGTGTTGGTCCTGTGGGCTGCAGGCTATTCGGCCGTGTAGGCTTACTCATGGGGAATCATAAGTTACTGATAGAGCAAGGGTCTTCGTGTTATGGCGCCCCAGGCAGTTCTCAACGCCTTGCCTTGTATGAGAGAACTCGTCATAAGCCAAAAAACCGGAATCCTTAGTGCTACATAGGTAGGGATTGCTTCCGTTTACGAATCAG
>DASTSI010000002.1:0-3231 GCA_035760745.1 Nitrospira sp.
GAGCAATTCCAGGAAAAGTGGGAACCGGTTTTCCGTCCGGAATTGCGTGGAAACGAGGAGATAGAGCACTCCCGCGATTCGGGGAAAAGCGGACGCGCTCTAGCTTCCGTTGGCGCGCGCAACTGTGCAGAGCCCGCTTCCGCAGTCTGCGATCCTGCTGGAATTGCGTTAGTCTTGGGGCTCCGGATCGATCGGCTGGCGGCCGGCACCATTCGCAAGGCTGCGAAGATGCCGAAGGACACCAACCGGAGAATGCGCTGGAGGCGGCGCCGAACGAGCAAGACCGACGAACGGCACCGCCTCCAGAACGCTTCAGACGTCCTTGTAGGAGGCGCGAGCCAGGTCCATTTCGCCGCTGGGATAGACGTAGAAATCCGTCAGTCCTACGCGGGCGGCGTTCAGATTGACTGAGGTAAAAAGGGGCAGCGATGGCACCTTGGAGGCGATTACCTCGGTGGCCTTGCCGATCAGCAACTTGCGTTTGGCGAGGTCGGTCTCTCCGCGTTCGGCGTCCAGCGCCGCGTCGATGTCCTTGTCCTTGATGCCATTGATCAGGCCCCCTTCGGGACCGGCCTTGGAATGGAACATCGCGCGCAGTACGATGTCCGGCTCCGGTGTACCGACGTTCCAGCCGCAGTCGATCATGTGGCCGTCAGGCACCTTGCCGGCCTGCTGGTAGAGGCGAGTGGCCCAGGAAGCGGGATCCATCACATTCAGCTGAACGTTGAAGCCCTGCTCCTGCAGCATGGACGCAATGACCTCGCCATATTCCTTCGTCTTCGGGTAGACCCCCGTCGAGGTGATATATTCAAGCTCGGGAAGCCCCTGTCCTTTGGGGAAGCCGGCCTTGGCCAGGAGCGCCTGACACTTTTCAGGGCTGAAGTCGGGGAAATTCGGCAGATCTTCGTAACCGAACTTCAGCCTGTCGAGATAATCGTTGTTTGCCGTGCCGGCGGCGTCCATGACCGCGAGGATCTGCGAGCGGTCTATCGCGTGGGCGGCAGCCTGCCTGATCAATGGATTGTCGAAAGGCGGTTTGTTGCAGCGGAAGTGCAGGTACTTGTTCTCCGTCGCTGCCGTTTGCCATACCTGCAGCGCCTTGTTCTCCTTGACCGTCGCGTATTGCTCAGGCTCGAGGCGCTGGATGAGATCGATGTCGCCGGACATCAGCTCGAGAACCCGGGTCGTTCCGTCGGCGATGTACCGAAACCGTACCTCATCGAGCTTCGGACGACCCTCGAAATACTTGTCGTTAGCCTCGAGGGATGTTGTGTCGCCTTCCTGCTTCACGAACTTGAAAGGCCCCGTTCCGTTCGGCCTCTGGGAGAGAACCTTGGGATCCTTGATGTCGTCCTTCGACATGATCCTCATCAGGTCCGCGCCGGTAAACTGGAACGCAGACGCCGGGTAGCCGAATTTCTTCGTATGGATGCGGGCCGTCAGCCGGTCAACGACTTCCACCTCGCACTGGCCCGGATAAATCGCGCTCGCTGGCCTGCTGGGATTCGTCGCATATTCGAACGTCGCCTTGACGTCCTCCGCGGAGAAGGGTGCACCGTTGTGGAAGGTCACGCCGTCGCGCAGCGTGTATTCCAATGTGTAATCGTCGATCAACTTCTGGCCTGTTGCCAGGCTCCACACGATCTTCGAGGGGTCTTCCGGACGCATCGGCGCGCTGAAGAGACGCCCGAACACAAGACATTCCATATACCACTGGGTCAGCTGCGTGTGACTGGTCGGATCCCAGTTGCCCGTCATGGGGTCGGTCCCGCCGAACACGAATACATTGCGCCCGGCGGCGGATGCACGCCGGATGATGGGGGCTGGCAAGGCTGTCGCAAAGACGCCGCCCGCCGCTGCAGTCAAAAGAGAACGCCTGGAGATATTCATACGATCGTCCCTCTGGTTATCGTTGTTTCATGCGTGGCTTGCCGAGCGATGTTGGACCCCGAAAACCGACCCGCACCCCCACGAGCGCACCCAATATCATTTCACTTTGGCGACCGTCTTTTCCCAGAATGCACCGGTTGTTCGCGAGAGTGCAAAGTCATGGCCGTCTCGGTGTTTCTGGCAAACGTCCGAGGCTCGACATCAAAAGCCTGCTGAGCAATACTGCCGCCACAAGGATGTAATGGCGATCTCATCCAATGTCGTTTTTGGCCCGTTCTTTCTCAACGAAAGACCTCCCCTGGACGGCCACGCTCGGTGCGTGGCACGAGTACCTTGAGCGGGTTTACTTTCGCCTCGATGTCAGTCTGCGCAACAATGAGCAGGTCCGTGGAGAACTCGAGGAGCTGAGGCTGGGGGAACTCGGCCTGTCTCGATTTTCCGCAGATCAGCAGCGCGTCTTCCGTCCGAAGGAGGCCGCTGCGGCTGATTCGACTGAGTATTACGGGCTTATATTCCCGAGGCGGGAGCCGCTTTACTTTAGTCAACGCGGAAAATCCGGGTGCCTGCCGCCGGGTTCCGTGGTGATTACCAGATCTTCCGAGCCCTATGAATGTTCCTGTCCCGATGATTTTCAAAACGTAACGATCATGATTCCGACTGCCGTTCTCGACCGCCGAGTGCGAGGCATGGACGATCTTTGCGGGACTTTGAGCGTTGGGAACGAGGCGTTGGTGCCGATCATCGGCAATATGGTTGACGCGCTGGTCTCATCACGCGGCGAACTGCTCACGCGGTCAGCTTCAGACCTTTCGGAAAGTCTCATATCCCTGGTTGGAGCCATGCTGGACGATCCTGCCAGGGATGAGACAAGTCACCGCAGGAATACACTGAGTGCCGAAGACCAGTTCCGGAAGATCTGCGGGCACATCCGCGCACATCTTTCCGATGTCGATCTTAATCCCCTCGGTGTGGCGCGGAGCCGGGGCATCTCCCTCCGTTATCTGCACGGCCTTTTCCAGGGGCGTGGAACGACATTCGGCCGCTGGCTGCTCGAGGAGAGGCTTCTGGCTGCTCGCCGGCTCATGGAAGAACCGGGGAGCACGGAGATGACGGTTCTCGAGCTTGCCTATCGCTGCGGCTTCGTTTCGCAGTCACATTTCTCCACCCGATATCACGAGAGATTTCGGGAACGGCCACGGGACGCGCTCCGCAGGGCCCGGCAATCAGCGGTGGGAAATTAACGCAAGGGGGGCGGGTCGAATCAATTCTGCTTATGCCCCTGCGGGAGCCAGTTATCTGCGTGTCGGGCCGGCCCCGTTACGGTTGGGAAGCCCGAGAACT
>DASTSI010000003.1:0-16054 GCA_035760745.1 Nitrospira sp.
CAACATCTTCACCCGGCTGGCCGCGGGATGCAGGCGCAACTGGAGATCCGAAAACGAATAGCCGCCCGTTCCTTCCACCAACAATTCCCCGTCGAGCACGGCATTGGAGAACGTCAGCGTCCGGAGCACGTTCACGATGTCAGGGAAATATCTTTCCAGCGGCCTTCCGGATTTGGAGCGCAGCGTCACCGCGTGGCCCCGTTTGTATGCGAGGCAGCGAAATCCGTCCCATTTCGGTTCATACCGCCAATCCTTCCCTTCAGGCAGTCGTCCGACGAGCAGCGCTTCCATGGGGAAGAGATCGCTTCTTACGGCCATCCCCGTCCGTCCTTTCTGCCTCCGCCTTCGGGAGCCTCTGCGGCGGCGGAATGGGCTCCGCGGGCCGTGACTCGATCCGCCTGAGAACCGCCTCCATGTCGAATTGATCGGCGCCGGAGAGTTGCGCCAACGCGCGCCAGTCGATCGGCACGGCCACCGGCGCTCCCGGCCGCGCGCGCAGGGAATAGCTCGCAATCCCGGTCGCCGTATAATCGTTGCGGAAATAGTCGATCAGAATCTTCCCCTTGCGCTTCGCTTTCGTGATCGTTGCGACATATGTGTCCGGCGCCTGCGCCACCACCTCGTGCGCGAGCGCCGATGCCCACCCTTTGACCTCATCCCACGAATTGACCGGCTCTAGCGGCACCACAACATGGAGACCTTTGCCGCCCGTGCACTTCAACCAGGCCTGAAGCCCGGCTTTCTTGAGCCGCTGTCTGATCTCGCGAGCGGCTTCCTTGACCTCGGTGAACGTCAGGCTGGGATCAGGATCGAGATCGAAGATCATGCGGTCCGGGGTATGGATGGCATCGACCGTGGCGCCCCAGGGGTGTATCTCGATGACGCCCATTTGGATCATCTCCATGATCCCCTTGGCGTCGTCCACATAGATGTACTGATAACGGCGGCCTTTGTAATTCCAGGCGAAAGGATGCACATCCGGGCCGAGCCCGAACCCGACGTTTCGCTGGTAGAAGCAGTCGGCTTTGACGCCGCTCGGACATCGCACGACCGTAATCGGACGGCGCTCGATCTCTTTCAACAGCAACGGCGCGACTGCGGCATAGTAGCGGGCCACATCGCCTTTGGTGATCGTCCGATCCGGAAAGACCACGCGGTCCGGATGGGAGATCGTCACGCCATGCAAAACCAGCTCTTCTCGTGCCATCGTCTCGCTCCGCTGAGGGCCGCGGTGACTTAGTGGGCCTGCTCCTGTCGCGCATTGAAAAAGGCCTTCAGCGCCGGAAGCGGTTGCGCGTTCATGACGTCCTCGGCCACCAGCCCTCCCTTTTGCGCAACATTCACGGCCAGTGCGACGTTGTCCAGTTCGTCCACGGCATGCGCGTCGGGATTGAGGCTGAACTTCAGGCCTGCCGTCTTGCCGGATCGAACATCGCGCCAGTCCAAATCGAGGCGATGGCGGCTGCCGTTGATCTCCAGGACCTTGCCATATCGTTTGGCGGTGTCGATCACCTGCGTCATGTTCAGGCGATAGCCGGATCTCGACAGCAGGAGACGGCCGGACGGGTGGCCCAACATGGTCACGTAGGGATTCGCCAAGGCGCGGCACACCCGCCGCGTTTGATCCGCTTCCGAGAGGTTGAAGCGGCTGTGCACCGAGGCAATGACGAAATCGAATTGGCAGAGCAGTTCGTCCGGATAGTCCATGCTTCCGTCAGGCAGAATATCGGCCTCGATTCCTTTGAAGACGTGAATGTCCGGATATTTCTTTTGAACTGCTTCGATCTCGAGCCACTGCTGGCGGATTCGCGGCTCTTCCAGTCCATTGGCGTAGAAGGCGGATCGGCTATGGTCGGAGACCCCGATGTAGCGATACCCTCGTTCCCGTGCCGCGCGGACCATCTCCTCGACCGTGCCCGCCCCGTCGGAATAGTCGGTATGAAGATGAAAACAGCCCTGAATGTGGCGTCGGTCGACCAGCCGTCGCAGCGTCGCGCCGGCAAGATCGAGTTCGCCTCGGCCTTCACGCAGCACCGGGGGCACGTAGGGAACGCCGGCGAGACGATAAATCGCTTCCTCATCCCATCCCCTCGCACGCCGACGAATCTCGCCCCATCCGTGCAGGCCTGCTGCGGCAAAACGCGTGAGCAGATCTTCGAGGTGCTGATCGGACCCGGTTTCGCGTAAGAGATGGAGATCATGATCGCCGGGTTGCGTCAGGACGATCGTGATGGGCACTCCTGTCGGTGAGACCGCGGTCACACGCCTCGCATCCGTGAACGCCGCATCGGTGAGGTTGGGAATCGTCCCGAGGGCCATGAGGAACCGAGCCGGCCGCTGATCCTTGGGCCAGGTGACGACAAACCGGAACGCGTTCACGACCTCCATCTTCCGTCGCAGGTCTCCCGCGATGGCGGCCTGTTGAACTCCGCGGAGCGCCCGGAGGTTCGTCTCGACCATCGAGGCTTCTTCCACGACATCGGCGTATAACCGATAGCCTTGCCCGCGACGAAATTCCCCGAGCGCGGTCTGAATCCTCGCTTGAACCTTCGGCCCGATCCCTTTCAGCGAGAGGAGTCGATTATTTCGGCAGGCGGCCTGGAGATCCGCGATCGATGCAATTCCCGCTTCTTCGTAAACGCGACGGATCTGTTTGGTTCGCAGTCCCGGGACATGACCCAATTCAACCGCCGAAGCGGGATACGAGCCCTTCACTCGTTCGTAGAGCGTGGACCTTCCCGTCACGATCAGTTCACGGATCACCGCGGCTATGCCTCCACCGATGCCCGGGATATCGGTAAGCGTGCGGCCTTCCAGCAACTGCCGGGGTTCCTGGGGGGAAGCGAGCAGCGCCTGCGCCGCCCTTGCGTATGCCAGGGCCTTATAAGGGTTGTCCTCGTTGAGGCGAAGTAAGAAGGCGATGTCGGACAATGTGCGGGCGATGTCGCGCTTCGTCATCATCTTTCACTGTACTGCCTCACCCGGCTCGAATGGTAGCCATCGCATCCCGGCCACTGGTTCACCGCGTGCGCGGCGTCAGCCTTCCCGTGCCACTAGCCGGCGACGCTGACGTGCAGGGTTCACATAGGACCGGGTTGGGAGTAGTCTGAGGAAGGGCGCTTCGGCGTTTGAGATCGGTTGTACGGCATCGAGTTCAACGACCGGCGGAGGAATACTCTAATCCTTGGCGTTCAGTTTACCTTCCATGTCGTTGATATCGCACGCATCTACTCTCATCGACGGCGCTACTCGACTGCCTGCTCCAACAACTTCCCGACTGCATCGAGCTTGGACGTCATGTCTCCCGGCACGCCGTGCCGTTCCTGCAACAATGCGGGCGAGTTGTACGTCAGCCAAACTTTTCCCTCTCCGTCTTGCCATACCAGCGCTTTCATTGGAAGATCGATCGCTGCCGTCGGCTTCGCGACCATCAGGGCGGTTCCTCCTTTCGGATTGCCGAAGATGAGAAGCACGGTGGGGTTCATGTCGAGCCCCACTTTGGCCGCTTCTCCTGCATGGTCGATCCTGGCAAAGATCTGCATGCCTTTCGCCGTGACGGCTTTCTCGATCCGGTCCATCGTGTCGGCGACGGAATAGCGACTCGGCTTGGTCACCAAGTTGCCGCCACCAGCCTGGGCGAAGTTTGCCGACATGAATCCCAGCATGAGCGCAACACAGAAAAAAGTCGAGGCCACGCGTCGTGGGGAAATCATCGTCTGCTCCTTTCTCTATGCGGGAAAAGCAGAGCATATCATCTCGTGTCGCGCGCAGGGGATCACTCGTCTTCGTCTGCCTGTTGGAGCTATGCGAACCCCTAGCCGGCAGTCCACGCATGCGCACCATTTCTGCATGCGATCCTTCCTTAGTCCAGCCTGTAGCGGTAGATCCTGGGTCCCGACGCGTAATACAGAAAGGGCCATTGAAGGGCAAATCCGGCGGTGACCGGTTCGGGTGCTTTCGCAATCAGTCGAACTGATTGACTCGCGGGATCGATCGTAAAGATTCCTTCCCCGCTCAGCCCCCAAATGGATCCTCCGGGCGCGACCATCATGCTGTTGTAGATGAGACCTCGAACCGACGCGGTGGTCAACGTCAGCCGATGCGAGGTGAGGTCGAATCGGAAGAGCGTCTCGTCTGCAAAGCCATAGACCAGGCCCTCGGGAGTGGCGACCAGATCCGTGATCGCTGAGCCGGCGACAGGCGTTTCAAACAACGTGCGCCTGCCGGCGGCGTCCCAGACAAAGAGCGTCGCGTGCGATTGCGTCGGATGGCTCCCGCCTCCTCCTTGTGTCGTGGTCCCGCCGATGATCACGCCCTGTGCCGAGGTCAGTGAGATCACGCTCTGGTCCCTGACGAAGTGCGGATAGCTTTCCACATGGTCCGTAGCGGTATCCCAGATGACCAACGGGCCCCCGAGCGTTCCGTATTCAGCTTGGGCACCGAGATACACCTTGCCGTCCGGCCCGGTGATCATGGCCATGGGACGCCACGAAAGGTACGGCTCCGGCGTCTTCACCAAGCGAGGGTTCCCCTCGGCGCTTGGTCCCGGCAGAAACGGCTTGCTTGGATCGTAGGCCATCAACGGCGACAGCCCGACGTAGGCCGCCGCCAGCACCGTGCGGTTCTGACTCAGAAAGCTGTACACTTCACCGGCGCCCATCGTTCCCAATTCCTCCACCGCCCCGCCGGCCGGTTGGAGGCGAAAGAAGTGGGCCGGCATGTATCCGCTGCCGTAGAGCATGCCGTCCGGACCGAGTCCCAGCCGGAAAATGCCGAGATCGCTCCCGGCATACCTGATGGAATGTTCGGTGGTGACGTTCGTCGCGGGATCATGAACGCGCAGCCTTCCCTCGACGGCCTCCAGGATGACCCGGCCGTCCTTCAGCCGATTGCCGGGAGGAACGCTGGGGACCTCCGCTGGGACGACAGGAAACAGGTCCCACCCCTGGAGACGATAGTACTGCTCGCCCATGTTGGCATAGACATGCCCATCGTCGTGTCGGCGGACGATGACGTTCCCAGGTCGCTGGTACTGAGCAGGCCAGATATCGCGACGACGATCGGACGCGATCTCGTACGCGATCAGGTGTGCGGCTCCGTACCCGATTCCCACATACATAAACCCGTCGTCGCTCGCCGCCACGGAATTCGCATACTGTTCGACGGGGTCCATCCGGCCCAGGTCTTCGCTTCTTCCACTGACCGGATCAAAGCGAATCAGTTTGGCCGAGGGATAGGTCCCGCCGTAGAGCTTGCCGTCGGCGCCGACCGTCAAGTTCCAAATATACTCCTCGGAATCGCTCGGCCTGCCCAGGTCGGTGATCGTTTCTGTTCGCGGGTTCAATTGAAACAGGTGCGCATGAGGGAGCGTACCAATATACAGATTGCCATCCGGCCCCCAGGCGAGCGCCCAGGCGCCATTTTCTCCCGGAATGGGACTCGAGAAGACGTGATGCGCGCCGGAATCCGGATCGACCGCGACGATATCGAGTCGATCGCTGTAGATGTGACTCTGGTACACCCGCTCGCTTTCCGGAGTGGGGCCCGGGCCTATGAGGGACGCTAGCACGGCCCCGATACCGCGATACGTCGCCAGGCAGTGAAACCGCTGCTCGATCGTGCCGGGGCAGGTGTCGGCGGCCGCGCCGGGAGAGATCATGACGGGCATGCCAATGGCGCCGACGAGCCAGAAGATGCAAGCGGTCGTCCCTCTCCTCAATGGTCTTCTCGTCGCTGAAGCAGCCAGACCTGTTCTTGAGCGGCCACTTTTCCTTTCAATCCGCCGGGGACCTCGGTGCTCGCAATCAGGGTCGCCTCATAGTCCGCCGCGTAGTGCCGCCGGACTTCCTCGTTGCTGACGGAAAACGGCGGACCGTCCATCACGCGCTGGTCGTATTCGTAGCAAATCACCAACTGCGGCGCCCTTCCCGTCAGCTCCATGAGATGCGCCGTGTACCGATCGCGCATGCCGGCGGGAAGCGCCACTAATGCCGCCCGGTCGTAAATGGCGTCCACCCGGCCGAGGACTTTTCTGGACAGCGTAAAGAGATCGCCGACAAAGATATCCAGGTTCTTGGCGCTCCACTGTTCCAGTCCGCCGATCGTCGTAATGTCGGGCTGGAGGCCCAGCTCCATGAACAATTGCTCGATGGCGAGACGGCTCAATTCCGCTCCGGCCACCCCGTAGCCATTCGAGAGCAGCCAGGCGATATCCAGAGTCTTGCCGCACAAAGGCACGAAGATCCGGCTGCCCTTCGCGACACCAAGCTTGCTGAAATGTGCGACGAGGAGCGCATTCGCCTTGCCTTCATGGAACGCAATCTCATTCTTTTCCCACCGTTGGTGCCAAAAACCGTGGTCCATAATCCCTTTCCTTTCCCGCCGCCGTTTGTGGATACTGTCGGCCTACCGGTTCACGGGCCGAACGCCGGCAAGAGATTGTGATGGAGGTTCATTCCTTGTCAAGCGCGCTGAAGCGTTGTACCAATAGGACCGGAAGCACGGCAGGCACTATGGACTGTATGCACCGAACGATCGAGCTCGCACGGAACAACGTCGAGGCCGGAGGCCGACGTCAATCTCGTGGCGCAGACGCACGACCCCACCGCCCATGCCGAGACATGCGCGACCCGGAAGGCCGCCGCCGTGCTCCAGTCGGAGCACCCCCCATCACATCGATAATGTGTTGAGTCTGCACGAAGGAGACGCCATGCAGATTGCGCACTCGGTCGCCTTGTTCGTCATTGCCGGGCTCTTCGAGATCGGAGGCGGGTATCTGGTTTGGCAATGGTGGAGGAACGGCAGCCACTGGGGCTTGGGTGTGCTCGGCGGGGCGATGCTCGTTCTCTACGGCATTGTGCCGACCTACCAACCAGCCCAATTTGGGCGTGTGTACGCCGCGTATGGGGGTTGGTTCATCGTTCTCTCGCTCCTGTGGGGATGGCAGGTCGATCGGATCGCACCGGACCGCCCGGACCTGATCGGTGCCCTGATATGCCTGTTCGGCGTGGCGATCATCATGTATTGGCCTCGATAAGGTCGCCGCTCGGGCCGTCCTGCCGGCCACGTCGATGGTCCGCAGGCAGATACGTCACCCTTCCACTCACGATCATTTGATGGTAGGAGAGGGCCCGGCGACAGGAGGAACGTCATGACGGACCAGGAACGGATTCGCGTCTTCGATTCACAAGGCGAAGCATACAAACAGGCTTTTCACATCTTCCTCGACCATACGGATCAGAAGCGCAACGCCAAACGCTGGCTTCAACAGATCGTGGACGGTCTTCCGGCCCGCCGCGTCTTCATCGATGCCGGTGCGGGAAACGGCGAGATGACCAAGAGCTTCGCCGGCTCATTCGAGCGCACTATCGCCATCGAACCGAACGCCCATATGCTCGACCAATTGCGGCAAACAGTCCCCTCCGCCGAGGTGATCGGCCGCCCCATCATGACCGCTCAACCGCCGGTTCAGGGCGACCTGGTGCTGTGCTCTCATACGTTGTATTACATTCCCGCCGGCGAATGGCTCGCGCACCTCGAACGGCTCGTGTCATGGATGTCGCCGACGGGCGTCACCATCGTGGTCCTGCAACACCGCGAGAGCGGGTGCATGAACATGGTGCATCACTTCTTCGGGCACCGTTTCGAACTGCGGAGGATGGCCGATCTGTTCCGCGAGAAACATGGGGACCGGTACGAGGTCACGGCCGCTCTCGATCCCGCGCACGTCGTCACGCCGGACCTGGGGAAGACCTATGCGGTGGCCGAGTTCATGCTCAATCTGTTGGAAATTACCCAGGCGCCCACCAGACGCGAGGTGGAAGCGTACCTCCAGGCGAACTTCCCCTCTTCCGAAGGCGGCTATCGCATCCCGGTCGATCAAGACTTCCTGCAGATCCGACCCGGCACGAGGGGAGCCGTTTCCTAAGCCCCTGCGAAGAACGCTATGCCGAGGCGCTCCCGGCACGTTTTGCATGAGGCAGCGGCAGGATCAAGGTCGCGGTAGTGCCTTTGCCGGGACTAGAATCGATGTTGAACGAGCCTCCCAGCGCCTGCATGCGTTCCCGGATGCTGAAGAGACCGAATTTTGAGGACAACCCATTCGCCGCCCGCCAGACCGACGCACCGGCTGCAGCCGCCGCGTCGAAACCCGCGCCTTCGTCGCGTACCTGGATTCGCAAGCGATCGTCGTCGAGTTCGAGTGCGACGCTCGCTGCTCCGGTCCCCGCATATTTGGAAGAGTTGATCAGGAGCTCGCGCACCGACTGAAACAGGAGCACGACTTGATCCTCCGGCAGGTCCAGCTTGGTCTCTTCCGGCACACGGACGGTGACGGTGATGGAATGTTTCAGCATGTATTCGCCGAGCCATTTCAGTCCCGCCAAGAGCCCGTGTTCCCTCAGCACCGGAGGACTCAGTTCGGCAACCAGCGTGCGGGTATAGCGGAGGGCATTGGACAAGAGTTCGTCCAGCTGTTCCATGACGTCCATGACGGCGGGCATCGACTCGGTATGCCGCTTCCCATGGCCGACCTTCAACTTCCCCAACACCAAGAGCTGTTGTAAATGGTCATGCAGCTCCACGGCCAGCCGTTTCCGCTCGCGCTGCTCGGCCAAGTTCAGTTCCGTGGCCAGCGCTCGCAGCTGTTCGGTGCGCTCGGTGATTCGCTCTTCGAGATGTTTCGTCAGATCGGCCAACGCTTCTTCAGCCCGCTTCCGTTTGATGATTTCCCCCAGCAGGACGGCTTCGTTCCGCAGGCGCGCTTTTGCGACGGCGACGATGAATTGCGGCCGGGACGGCATGTCGGCGCTCAAGCGCCGCAGCCCTTCGATCTCGAGTCCGTAACGCTCCGCGAGCTCGCTCAGCCGCTCATCGTCCTTCGGCGGATCTCCATAACCCATGACAATGCTTCCAACCGTGTCGCCGTCGACTTTGATCGGCGCGGCGTACAGATGAATGCCGCCTCTGCACGGCATATCCACCGGCATGCCCGTTTCCATTGAGCGGCTCGACGCCTCGCGGCATGATTCCCGACAATGCCATAGCCCGCTGGCCAAGGCAGCCTGGTTGTCCGTCGTCGGGCAGCGGCGGCGAGACGCCTGGTCCAGAAATCGGCACCAGTCCGAGGCGACCAGACAGGACGCGTAGTCGCCATTCCTCTCGCATACGGAACCGGAGGTCCCGATCAAGTGCAGGGCATCCCCGGCCACATGGTCGAGCAAGTCCCGTCCGACCGTTCGAAGGATCGTCTGCGTGCGGTTGAGATCGGTCAAATCTCCGTAGGGCTGCGGCGCGGGGACGGTAAACGGTGTTCGGCCCTCGCGCAACAGCCAGGCAATGGCCTGTAGTTGCGCTTCCACATGCTTGCGTTGCGCGAGGAGCCTGCTTATCGCCATCGTCAGGATGACGAGCACGGACCCCACCAGATATTTGCGTGCCCGCGGACTCGTGACCACGATGGCGCTCGTTGTCTGGAATGGCGTTTGGGCCTTCACCCCCGGAGAGATATCGGCAAAGCTTGTGCCGAAGACCACCCGTTCAGGCCGAGGTGAGAACCTAGTGATTTTCGTGGAAACCTCGGAGTCGGGGCGATGGGGCACGCGCTGTATGGCTGTATGGAGGAGAGGTCGGATGGAGTGGGGAGCGAGTCGCCTCCCATCTACTGGCATGAAATTTTCTCGGATTCCACGCGCGCGCGCTCTGGTCATTTGACATACACTGTGAGGAGTCGGAGCTCCCGATGCATGCCATCATACGATCGCTTCTCCGTGTCGCCCGTCCAACCGGACCAGCGCTGAGCCTGGTCGCCTTGTGCTTCGCGATGCAAGGGTGCCCTGCCAAGGCACCGCCCGCCGGCGTCAGGTTCCCGATTACGTCGGGTTTCCATACCGTCCTTCCGAGCCCGGACCAGCGGATCCTGATTTGGGCCGATCCCGCCGTCGCCGAGATCGCAGCGGAATGGCTCCGGACACATCATTACTCGACTCTGCTCACGCCCCATCCGGCGCCCTTTCAGGCCGCCTCGGAAGCGATCCATCGCTTTGCTGACCGCCAAGCGGCACTGGCCGTCGCACGGGAAATGAAAGCCGAGTTCGTGCTGTTTCTCGAACGCGACGAACGTAAGGACGGTGCGCTGATCGAATCGTCATGCGGTTCGCGGTTCTCGATCGATGTGCGGATCACGGGACTTTCAATGGAACGCCAAGAGACCACCCTGCGCGGCGACGCCCATTACCCGCACTGTGTCACGGCGAGTCCTGAGACGATGCGAGCCTTGACGTGCCAGGCCTTCGCCACGGCGTGGGGGTTTCGACCCTCCGGCCAGCTCGACATTCCCTCACACCTGATGTGCACGGCCGGTCAGACGGAATCGACTCCGACACGCTAAGGGATTCGAGGGCACGGTATCCGCAAAGCGCGTGAGGCTGCTATGGAGCACCGCCGCATCATTGTCAGTCATTACGGCGGCCCTGAGGAACTTCGGATTATCACAGGACCCCTCCCCGAGCCGAAGCCGGGTGAGGCGCGGGTCAGAGTGTTGGCTGCCGGAGTATCCTTGCCCGATATCATGATGCGCGAGGGCATTCACCCGGAGACGCCCCGCCTGCCGTTTACGCCGGGATGGGATTTGGTCGGCGTGGTGGATCGATTGGGCGACGAGGTCACCGAGGTCCGACCAGGCCAGATTGTCGCCGCTTTGCCGATCCACGGGGCGTACGCAGAGTACGTCTCCCTGCCGCAACGGGAATTGATTCCTGTCCCTGCCGGTCTGGACGCCGCTGAAGCGGTCTGCCTCGTGCTCAACTACGTGACGGCGTACCAAATGCTGCATCGGTCGGCGAAGGTGACCACAGGGCAGCGCGCCCTCATTCACGGCGCGGCGGGCGGAGTCGGCACGGCACTCTTGCAGCTAGGACTGCTCGCCGGGCTGGAGTTGTACGGAACCTGCTCGCTGCGAGGCGCGGGGGTGGTCTGCGACCTAGGGGCCACGCCGATCGATTATCATCGCCAGGACTTCGTGAAAGAAATTCATCGCCTCTCGAGCAGCGGTGTAGATGTCGTGTTTGACGGCATCGGCGGTTCCCATATTTGGCGTTCTCGACAGGCTCTCGGTTCCGACGGAAGAGTCGTGGCCTATGGCTTGACCGCGTCACTCCGAGGCGGCCGAGCGGCTCGCGGTTCGTCGGATGATCGTCATCGATTTCGCGCCATCGCCATCTTCGGCCTGTACATCGCTGCCGGCTGGCTCCTGCCGGGGCGGAAACGCGTCGTCCCTTACAGCATCCAGTGGTTCGAACGCCTGAGGCCAGCATGGTTCAGACAAGATCTCCTGACCCTCTTTGACCTTCTTCTTCAGCGACGGATCATGCCACTGATCGCCACACGGTTGCCGCTTACGGAGGCGAGGCAGGCTCACGAACTGCTCGGGAAGGGAGGCATCTTGGGAAAGATCGTGCTCGTGCCCGAGCGCCTTCCCCTTGACTCTGGTGCCCGGTAGCAGCAGACCAAGTACCCACGCCGTCAGGAAACACATGTGAACGTCCTAGTCGAGCACGTCGAAGCCGAAGCACTTCTGAGGCAGCGATGCGAGCTGGTAGCGAGCCAAGGCGTGGAGGACGCCGCGGTCGTCCCTGACCGTCAACGTATAGAACGACCCTGTGGTGAGAATCCGTTTGAGCGGAAAGAGTTTCACCATCCAGACAGTGACGCCGGACGATTCCGTGGCCTTGCGAAGCGTCGTTCTCTTCGTGTCCAGCGATTCGGCTTTCGACACGGCGACGGCGCCATCCTCGCATTGAACCCGGATTTTGCCGTGAGGCGGCACTTCCTGCGGCGTGATGATCGTCCGGTCCGGCAGCTCGATGCTGAGGTCCCAATCGCTGAGCGTGGCGGTCGCGCCGTCGTTCCGCACACGAACGAAGATCAAGAAACCCGTCGTAGTCATCATGTCGTCCGTCTCCGTCTGCGATGGGGAGGCGCGTTGCCAGGGAAAGATCCGAACCGCCTTGATCTCCCCGTTGATCAGCGGTTCGTCCTTGAGCAGCTTGGCAAACTCCTCGTTCTTCATCCGGAGCTGTTCGGCCAGCAAGCGCGCCCTATCCGAGGCTTCCCTCGTCAATGATTCCTGGATCTCTTTCTCTTTCTTCGCGGTGTCGAGCATGGCCTGCATCTGATCTATTCGACCCCGCAGGTCCTCCTCTTCCTTGGCGTGAAAATACACCAGCGCGCCTCCTCCGACAGTGAACGCGAGGAAGCCGAGGGAAAAATAGGGTTTCCACCTGGGATAGTGCTGCATGAGCGCCGCATACCCCGCACAGATCAGCACCGTGGTCAGGTAGAACCAGAGTTCGGCCATCATGGTGCACCAGGCTGCCGATCGCCGATCATGCCGCGACGGAGCCGGATCGTTCGCGGCGGGCCGAAGAGAGGAGCCCCGCCCGGATCCCGGCCTCGAACCCGGGCTTGGGTGATATCGATGTCCGCTAGAGTAGAAGCGAGGAGATCGGTAGGCCTGTGCAGCTTCTTCATTCCGATCGGGACACAGGATTCACATCGTCACTCAGAGCAGACTACCTGGAGGCATGGAGCCGTCGATACTCGGGCTGTCCCTAGGTAATACGCTCGAAAGAACCGATGAACTGAGAGCGCTGCCTTGCGGACGGCGAGACCACTTGTTAGAGTGGCGGGAATCTCACTTCATGAAAGGAGCTCGTCGATGAACAAGACCGTCTCAAACGGAAAAGTGATTGCGCTGGAATACACGCTCAAACTGGATGACGGACAAGTCGTGGATACGAACGTCGGGAAAGATCCGTTGACGTACACGCACGGCGCGAACCAGATCATCCGAGGAGTGGAGGCGGCGGTGGACGGCATGGAGGAGGGCCAAGTGAAGCAGGCCGTCGTCCCTCCCGGGGAGGGTTACGGTGACCCGGACCCGAATGCCTTCCAGGAGGTGCCGAAAGCCAACGTCCCGCGCGAAATCAGCGTCGGCACGCAGCTGCATGGCAAAGACGCCAACGGGCGAGAAGTGCGTCCCGTCGTGTCGGCGATCAAGGACGAGACGGTCCTCTTGGACTTCAACCATCCTCTTGCCGGAAAAACTCTGTACTTTGACTTGAAGGTGGTCGGCATCAGCTAAGGACAGAATGGACGAGCGGCGTCTCCTTTCCGCGCGATGCCGAGGCTAGCACGCGGAATCGGCCCATGCCCTCACGGTGCCTGCGAGCTCCCGGAGGACCGCCGCATCGCTCTTCCCCGCTCGCTTCGGCACGTGAAACGAGTGGTCCGCCGTCTCCACGACGTGCAGGGTCGCCAGAGGCCCGAGCGTCGCACACAGCTGACGCATCAGGGGGAGGTCGGCCAGCCTGTCCCGCGTGCCTTGGAGAAACAACATGGGGACCGCCACCCGCGACAAATGCGCTCCCCGCTGCGCGGCCGGCCGCCCGGGTTGGTGCAGCGGGAAGCCGACGAAGACGAGCCCGCGCACGCCGGCGGCTTCCTGGCTCGCCGGCGCGTCATCGAGCCAGAGTGCGGTCATCCGGCCTCCGAGCGATTTCCCGCCGGCCAACAACGGCAAGTCCGGTGCGGCTTCCCGCCCGCCGTTGATCGCGGCCCGAACGGTGGCAGTCAACATGGCCGGCGGATCCGGCCGCTTTCGTCGCTGCTCCATGAAGGGAAACTGATATCGAAGGGAGGCCACGCGGCACGCCGCGAGTTCGCGGGCCAGGTCTTCCATGAACGGGTGGCACATGCCCGCCCCGGCACCGTGGGCCAAGACCAGGAGCCATGTCGCCTCATCCGGACGGAGCAGCACCCCCGCCACGGCGCACCCCGCCTCCGGAACGGGCAGGGTCAACGCCTGCTCCGCAAGACTCATGCGGTCATCCATCCGTCGCGATCTTCATCATCTTTTCCGGATAAAAATACTTTTCGAATCCTTCCCTCGCTTTCCGGTAGTCATTGTCGGTCGCGTACTTCAGCCGATAATTGAAGCGACACTGGCGATCCTTCTCATACTGATACACGTCCTGAATGAAGGTCACGATGTGGTCGAGGTCAGACGTCTCGTCTCCTTTGCTCAAATCCACATCGAGGTCCGAGGGAATCTCGCCGATGACGCGGATCGATTCCACGCCATGCTGCATGCTGGCTTCGATCAGCGTGTTGTCGGTCTTCTGACAGAGCGCATACCCGCGCTTCAGATTGTCGATCGCTTCTTGAAACCCTTCGCGTGACGCAAGCTTCGCGCCGAGCATGACTTTCACGTGATCGACCAAAGACGCGGCCTCTCCGAGCTGCTTCTCCAACCGGGCGTTGTGCTGAGCTGCGGCCTCGAGCCGCGCCTGAAGATCCGCATCCGGGCTGGCGGGCGCTTCGACGGCCGGCGGCGCGACGACCGGGGGCGGTTCGGGCGCGCTCACTGCGACGTCGTCCATGGAGTTGAGGAGCAGCACGGCAAAGACGAGCAGGAGCATCACTTGAACGAGCGACAAGCCGTATACCGCGTCCGATCTCGAATCAGGTTCTCTCATTCGAACGCTCCTCGGCGACTTTGTCCCTCAGGAAAAACAAGACGCCGCGCATCGCCGATTCGATGGCCTTGCTCGCGTCGAGGCTCGACTGTACGGCATGCCGCATTTTCATGACTCCGTCTCTGACGTCGGAGGACATGGCGGTCAATGACATGTCTTTCAGCTCGGTCTCGAAAGCGGACAACTGTTGAGAGACGCTCACGACCGAAGCCCGGAGCGACTGCAAGCTGTCGAGCTGACCGTCCAGCTCCGTCCGGCTCTTCGCCAGCGCCGTCGTCATCTCGGCAAATTGCTCGCTTCGTTCATCGATCCGGCGCGCCAACTCGCCGACCGCAACCTCCACGTGCTTCACGCCTTCCGAACGGGACAAGGACTGACCGAACGACTTCACGGTTTCACCGGTTTGCATCAAACTGTGTTCCAACCCCTGCGCCGCCTTTTCCAGCTCCTGTCCCTTCTTGCCCAACATGGCGACGAGCTTGCCCACCTCGGCCGTCAGCACGTCTTGGGGCACATGCACGGCGGAAAGCCGCCCGAGGACCTCCTTGAGGGCGGATTCAACGCGCTCGCTCATCGCCGCAGCCATCGCGAGCTGTTGCTCGCCCATGGTGTCGCGAATCTCGGTCAGGGCCTGCACGAGGTCGCGAAGGCTCTCTCCGAGCTCGTCTGCGGCTCGCTCCTTGAAGGACGTGATGGCCGCCGTGGCATCGTTGACCTGCTGGATGAGGGCCGCGACGCGCCGGTCGATCGTCTCTTCGGCTTGAACCAGCCTGTCTGGAAGGGTCTCGTGAAACTGGATGGTCACCAAGCGGAGCATCATGCCGCAAAACGTCGTGATCAACGCATAGCCGAAGGTGCGCAGCACCGCGTCGGTCGTCAGCTTGGGAGCCGGCCAAACCACGAATGCCGCGATCAAGGCAAACAGCGCCCAGAGGAACCCCATATAGTAGAGTGAATCGGCGAACTGGACGACGGACTTTTTCCGCAGCGAATATCCATAGCCGGCATAGAGCACGAGGAGGCCGATGAGGACCGCCATGGAGAGCATGGGCGGCAATGGGAACATCGCTGCGTAGGCGAGCACCCCCACTCCGGCCAGCGTCGCAATGAACCACGCGACTCCGAGCTTTTTATGGCCCGGCGGCGCGAGGTCCTCGGCCTGCCGCCCGCTTTCTTCCAGATCCTCGGCATTCGGCACGGATTCTTCGAAGGGGAGCGTTGAAAATCGACGCATGTTGCCCTCCTCACCCTGCTGGTGCGCCCAGCGCCTATATTCAGACCACACCCCCTCCCTCAAAACTAGGGATTCCCCTAGTTTCAGCCGGGCACTCGGCGTCCCGCAGGGTGGACCGCGGACACAGGGCCCGTTCCCCGCGAAACCGTTACAGCAGCACAGCGGCTCCATGACGGATACCGTCACCAGTCCGACCGCGATCGATCTCGCGCTGTTGAGGATGCGGGCTGAGGAGACCCGGCGGGGCAGGCGGCTCAGGACGGGCGAGCCGTGGGTGCGGCGGCGG
>DASTSI010000004.1:0-7268 GCA_035760745.1 Nitrospira sp.
GATTCCGCGCATCGTATTGCTTGCCGGATATCCGGACATGGTCAATCCGGAGATACGCCGACATCGCAGCGGGCAGTCCTATCTCGATGAAGAGGGTATTGATTACTTCGACTCTACCCCGTGTATCGAGGCCGTCAATCCCAACGAGCGGTTTGTGACTCCGACGGGCGGTCACTATTCAAACGAAGGTAATAAAGCAATTGCCGAATGTGTGGCCAATGAGATCCGGCAGGCCATTTCTCGCGAAAAGCCTTAGGTTGCCGACCTTCACCTTGGTGGACTGCCGTGGCGCTGAGCAACGTAGTCCTCGTCACGAACATCCTCTCCACCGATATCCCTCTGTGGTTGCAAGCGAATTTCAGGACATTTTACGATGATCCTCAGACGAAAACCTTCATGTGCGAAATCATTAAATCGCATGATCGTGCGTCGTAACCATTCTTTTCTGGCTGGGCGGCGTCAGATGCCGCGGCTGGGAAACTCCATCCTGTGTCCCAAGCGACTCCTTGGCGTCCTCCTCACGGCGTCTGGCGTGCTTGCACAAGTCGCGTGCTCCACTCTTCAGCATCACGGCGAGACGGTGTATGCGAAGTTCTACGTGGATCCTTCTATGGGGTCCGACAAGAATTCCGGAACGGAGGATCAACCGTTTGCCTCTATCGATCGGGCAAGAGAAGCGGCGAAGGAGTTGAGCAAAGAGATGAATGGTGACCTTCTCCTCTACTTACGGGGAGGAACATATCAACTGGATCGTCCGCTCGTCTTACGTCCGGAAGACTCCGGACAAAACGGGCATCGAATCACATACACCGCCTACCCGGGTGAAACACCGATACTGACCGGCGGTCGAGCGATAACTGGATGGATGCCTGCCGAAAATGGGCTGTACAAAGCCAGGGCCGGAGGCCTCCATTTCCGACAACTCTACATAAACGGAAAGCCGAGAGTCAGGGCCAGAAATCCGAATGCCGGTTCCATGAACCGACTCGCGTTTTGGGATGAATCCAATCGGACGATCGCGGTTAAAATTACCGAGATGCCGATACTGCCCAGCCTCGAAGGCGTTGAAATGGTGATTCTCAAAGAATGGACCCAGAATAATCTCCGCTTAGCGACCTATGCTGCCAATGGAGAAGAGGCGATTCTCACCCCCCTCGAACCAGACCGGACGAAGGCATTCAGCGGTCATCTATCTCTTAGAAAAAGATCACAGAGTTACTATTTGGAAAATAGCTTGGCCTTTCTTGATGAAGGGGGGGAATGGTATCTGCACACGTCGTCCGATGAAGTGTTTTATAAGCCCGAGTCGGGAGAGGATATGACCACGATCAGTGCCATCGCGCCGAGGCTGCCTCAACTGCTTCGGATAGAAGGTTCGGTACATGCGCCGGTCCATGACATACAATTCTCCGGCATCGTCTTCGAACATTCGACATGGCTGGAACCAAATGAAGAGGGCTTTGCGACCGGGCAGGCTGACAACATCTTCAAAGGACAGGAACGAGACCATCAGATTCCCGGCGCCATACACGTCGAATACGCTCATCACATTCGCTTTGATTCCAATGTCTTCCGGAACCTTGGATCGACCGCCATTACACTGCGTGTAGGCGTGCGCGACACCGTGTTGACGGGCAATCAGATCTACAACATCAGCGCATCCGGTATTTCGGTCGGGATGGATCTCCAAAAATTGCCGGCTGACTCTCTTCAAGTGTGCCGATCCAACGTCATCAGCAACAACGTCATCTCCGCTATCGGCCGAGACTATCATAGCAGCGTCGGTATCTTCGCCGGGTATACCGAAGGGCTGGTCATTGAAAATAACGAATTGAGTGATATGCCCTATACGGGAATCAGCATCGGATGGGGCTGGACGACTGAAGAGACTGTCCTCAGAAAGAATATCATCAAGCGAAATCGAATCCATGGCGTCATGAATCTTTTGGCCGACGGGGGAGCGATTTATACCCTCTCAAAGCAGCCTGGGACGGCCATCGTCGAAAATTATATTTACGACATCAAGCGTTCTCCCTGGGCGGGCGAATTTCCGATTTCTGCTATTTATCTTGATGAAGGAAGCAGCGGAATGTACCTTGCCAACAACTTACTTGAAAATGTGCCCCTCGGCCTCGATTTACATCATGCGGAACACAACACCGTAGTAAACAATACGGCGGTGTACCAAGGACGTGCGGGATCTTCGTACAACGCGTTTCTTCGGGATGGCGTACTCGATCCGGACCGTATCCGGATGAATGCAGGGGCAACTGATCCGCTCCAATGAGAGGCCCAGCAAGCTCTCTCCGGCAGTGAGCCTCCCGGATCTTCAGCTCGGAAATCCCAAGCACGTGAGGAGCGAGAATCTAGATTCACAGAGGATCGTACACGATGTGTGGAATTGTCGGCATCGCCGGACTTCATGAAGTGAAATGGCTGGAACAGATGAACGGGATGATCGTTCATCGAGGTCCCGACGACCAAGGAGTCTATACCAGCCCGGATCGTGCGGTGTCCCTTGCGATGCGTCGATTGAGCATTCTCGATCTGGAGGGCGGCCATCAACCGATGAGTAATGATGACGGATCGGTGTGGATTGTGTTCAATGGAGAAATTTACAACGCTCCCGATCTCAGACGGCAACTCGAGGCGAAGGGCCGGGGTTTTAAGACGGCTCATTCCGACACCGAAGTGCTTCTTCGGCTGTATGAAGATCGGGGCGAATCGATGGTCGAAGACCTTAACGGCATGTTCGCATTCGTGATCTACGATAGGCGTCAAAACCGTCTGTTTGGCGCCCGCGACCGGCTCGGAATCAAGCCGCTCTACTATGCCTTGAAGGGCGGCGTATTTGCCTTCGCATCAGAGATGAAGTCTCTGTTGGCGTTACCTATGCTTTCCGCGCGGCACGTGAACCGGCAGGCGCTTCGTCACTATGTAAGCTTGCTGTACGTGCCAGGGCCTCACGCGATTGTTGAGGGAGCCATTCGCGTTCCGCCCGCTCATCGGTTCGTCTATGATTTGACCCGTCGCAGCCTGACGCTGACCCAGTATTGGAAAATTGAAAGTACTGAGCCTGAGCATCGCAGCCTCCAGGAATGGACCCAGATCTTACGGCAGGAACTACGGAATGCGGTCAGTCGATGGACGTTGAGCGATGTCCCTATTGCCTGCTCTCTTTCTGGTGGCATTGATTCCTCTGCCGTTGTCGGAGTACTTGCCGAGCGGGGATACAGTCGTCTGCGGACTTATTCCCTCGGATTTGAAGGTGAAGAGGAGCAGCCTTGGAATGAGTTGCACTTGGCTCGCCGGGTAGCAGAACGGTGGGGGACAGTGCATCATGAAATCGTTCTGAAACCTGACCACCTTCTGAATGACTTGATCGAGATGGTTTGGTATCTCGATGAGCCGTATGGAGGTGGATTGCCGTCGTGGTACGTGTTTCGAGAAATGAGCAAAGACGTCAAGGTGGGGCTGACTGGAACGGGCGGTGATGAACTGTTTGGCAACTACCAAAAATTCACCCGCTTCGAAGAAGACCCCGTCGTACGGGCTGCCGTAAGGTTTCGTCAGCGCTTTCCAAGCGGAGCCTCAACCTTGGCTTCCTGCACCGCGCCACTTGCTGCAGTTTCCGGAGGAGTCCCGTCCTCCTGGCCGGTGTTTGGCCGAGGCCGGATCGTTTCAAAGCTTCCGAACCTGTTTCGGATGCCATTTGGCGCCTACTATCGGTCGAACCTGGATATCGTTGCCGAAGAGACGGAGTATAGCCTGACCCTTGAGGAGCACCATGGTCATTGCTATCAGAAGACCGGTGAATATATTCAGAATCTCTTCGACCAGACAGGAGCAACAGATCTTCGCACGGGCCTCGCTATGGTCGATATCAAGACACAACTCGCAGAGGAATTTCTGTTTATGACGGACCGATTCTCCATGGCCCACAGCCTCGAAGCCAGGACGCCGTTGCTTGACCATCACTTTGTAGAGCTGGTTTTCCGCATACCAGGATCGGTACGAACGAAGCCCGGTGATCCCAAGTACCTTCTGAAGAAAACGGTAGAGGATTTGCTTCCACCGGAGTTATTGACCGCGCCGAAGCGCGGGTTCACGATTCCGATCGGGATGTGGCTGCGTAAACAGCTTCGACCGTTGGCAGAGCGGCTTCTGTCCCCGAAAAGGCTGGAGAAGCAGGCATTGTACCGAAAGGAGTTTCATGACCGATATGTTTCGCCGCACTTGGAGGGGCGCGCCGATCATGCTCTCCGAGTGTGGTCCGCTCTCATGTTCCAAATATGGCACCTGATTTACGTCGAGGAAGCCTGCACCAGTAAGCCGACATTTACATGGACCGATCTCTGCTAGCCTGCATTGAATGAAGATCCTGCACCTCAGTACGGAAGATATTTCTGGCGGCGCAGCGCGCGCCGCGTACCGATTGCACGGCGGGCTTCGGATGTTGGGCCATGAGTCCTCCATGTTCGTCCTGAATCGCCGCAGTAAAGATCCGCATGTGACGGCATTCGATGCCTCGATGGACTGGTCGAGCCGCATCAAACGACGTGTACGGCGGGAACGAATTGCCAGAGATTTCGGGCGATATAACAAGACGCGTCCATCCGGATTCGAGATTTTTAGCGATGATCGAAGCGAGTTCGGACTGGACCTGGTCAAGCACCTGCCGTCCTGCGATATTGTCAACCTGCACTGGGTTGCGCGCTACGTGGATTATGAATCGTTCTTTCCTTCGATAACGGCGCGAATGCCCGTCGTGTGGCGCATCGCGGATATGAACCCCATCACGGGCGGTTGCCACGTCGACGAAGGATGCAGCCGCTTTCTAAGCGGGTGTGGAAGTTGCCCCCAGCTAGGGTCGGCAGAAAAAGAGGATTTGTCTGCGGAAATCTGGAAGCGCAAGCAAAGCACGTTCGCGCAAATTGATCCGCGACGTCTGCACCTCGTGGCCCTGAACCGATGGATGGAGGCGAATCTCGCCCGCCATCCGTTCTTGGGGCGGTTTCCAGTGAGTATCATTCCGAATGGCATCGATACCGAGTTGTTCGCTCCTCGCGATCGTCGGTTCGCACGTGAGGTATTGGGCCTGCCGCAGGATGTGGCGATTGTGTTATTCGTCGCCGACGTGATTCAAGTGCGGTACAAGGGATTTGCGCTCCTCACGGAGGCATTGTCCGGTCTCGTTGGTGAAGACAATGTACTTCTGCTCTCAATCGGAAGTAAGCCGGTGCTGCATGTCAAGATTCCTCACGCGCATCTCGGGTATATCACCGACGATCGGGTGATGGTGTTAGCCTATAACGCCGCCGACTTGTTCGTGGTTCCCGCCCTCTACGATAACTCTCCCAACACTGTCCTCGAAGCCATGGCATGTGGCATTCCGGTCGTTGCGTTTGAGACTGGAGGAATCCCGGATATGGTCCGCCATAACGTAACAGGGTTACTCGCTCCTCATGGGCATGTGGAGGCCCTTCAAAAAGCCATCAAAGATTTGCTCCGACATCCGGAAAGACGTCGGACGATGGGGAGCAAGGGCCGTGAAATCGCATTACAAGAGTATTCAGTGTCTCGCCAATGCTCTCGCTACGCCGAGCTCTATAAATCTTTGCTCTGAATCCTATGAAATTGCTGTTTATCTCCGCGGCCTTCCCTCCTCTGCGGGCGGGCGAGAGCGAACACACTCTTCATCTCTGTCGGCGACTGGCCGACCGGGGGGTTGAAGTGCATCTGTTGACGAGCCAGACGAATGCTTCGATGAAGGCCGAGGAGTCTTTCCAAGTACACCGGCTCATACCGGAATGGGACTGGAAACATTTGCCTCGTCTCGTACGGTGTGTCGGTGAGAAGAAACCCGATGCTGTACTCTTAATGTACAGCGGGTGGGTCTACAGTGCGCATCCGATGATCACCTTCTTGCCGACGATCGTGCGGCGGCTTTTCCCCCGAATTTCTTTTATGACGCAAATGGAAATTGAAGAGGGCGAGGCCGCGCGAACGCCGTGGACCAGAATGACACGCAAGGTCGCGCAATACCTCTCTGGTACCCGTGATGTGGACTATTGTTTTGGAACGCTGTTGCGTGACAGTACCCAACTCATATTTCTAAGCGAACGTCATCGAGATGTGCATGCTGCCCGATTCCCCGGCGTTCTGAAGAAGAGCGTTGTGATTCCGCCTCCGCCGCTCCTCAAGATGTGTGAGGGTGGTCGTGCTGCCGGCCGGATCCGTGGACGAACGGCGCTAGGCTTACGGGATGAGGATTTCCTATTGGCCTTCTTCGGTTATGCCGACAAGAATAAGGGTATCGAGACCCTGTTCAAAGCAGTACAAATCGTCAGCAATGATATGCCCCACGTCAAGCTGGCAATGATCGGTGGCGGCCGAGGATCATCGGCCCAGGGTACCGATGAGAGAGCACGCAACATCTTGAGATACGAAGATGAAATTCTTCGACTGCCGGATCAACTCGGTATTTCAAGCCATATCGTCTGGTTAAACGGGTATGACTCCGACAGTGATGCCGCATCAACGTATTTATACGCCGCTGATGCATGCGTCTTGCCGTTCGATCAGGGAGTCGTGTTGAGCCGAAGCTCACTGGCGGCAGCGCTCGCTCACGAGCTACCCGTGATAACCACCAAGGGCGCGTCGATAGAAAGTCCGTTTCGACATGAAGAAAACACGTTGCTGTGTTCGCCGAAAGATCCGGATGGCCTCGCCGTTTCCATTCACAGATTGATCACCTGTTCGGAACTTCGTCTTCGATTGCGACAAGGCGCCCGTCAGCTAGCTGAGGAGTGGTTTTCATGGGACAAAAGCGTGTCGCGATTGATTGAGGCACTTCACACGGATGACTCTTATGTCTCATAGCTGCCGTCGTGAACGGCTGCCGCGCATCGGGATCTTTGACCATGTGTCGCTGCGTCTCGGGGGAAGCCAACTCGTGGTGGCTCATATGGCAGAAACCCTTTCCAGGGAATACTCGGTCGAGATCGTACACAGCGGACTGGGATATAGCCTTCCCGCTTTGGAAGACGCCTTTGAAGTTGATCTCAGTCTTGTCAAGCAACGGATTGTCAAGGATTCTCTGAGAACGTTTTCTCCTCCAGGGCTGAGGACTTCGCTGCTGCGCCAGAGGTTAGCCGCAGACCGGGAACTCACCGAGCCCTATGACTTGTTCATCTATTCGGGCCACGGTGCACCGCCGTTCTGCTACGCCGGACGGGGACTCATATACTGCCATTTTCCGTTTGAAC
>DASTSI010000005.1:0-16031 GCA_035760745.1 Nitrospira sp.
CAACGATCTCTTAAACGACGCTCGCATCAGCGATAAGGAGTGGGCACGGGCCTGCGGTTTCGTTTCCTTCGCCGGATACCCGCTGATCGTCGAAGAGCGCCTGGTCGGAGTCATGGCACTCTTTGCCCGCCACACACTCTCCGATGCCACCCTGGAGACGCTCGGCTCGGTCGCGGACGCGGTCGCGCAGAGCATCGAGCGCAAGCGTGCGGAAGAAAAGCTGCGACAGGACGAACAGGAGCTTCGACGCATTACCGACGCCATACCCGAAGCCATCGGCGTGTTGGCACCCGACGGGACCGTGCTGCACGCGAATACGGTTCTCCAGGCCTACGCAGGGATGACGGTGGAAGACCTGAAGACCGACGACTTTGGCTCACGATTATTTCATCCCGATGATCTCGAACGAGTTCGGCACAAGCGTCAGGACGGATTCGCACAGGGTGTTCACTTTGAACTGGAGTCACGCGCACGCCGCAAAGACGGGCAGTACCGTTGGTTTTTATTCCGCTACAACCCCTTGCGTGATGATGCGGGACGCATCATCCGCTGGTACGCGACCGGCATCGACATCCACGATCGCAAGCAGGCGGAAGACAGGATTCGAAACGAGAATATGGCGTTACGCGAAGAAATCGACGGCACGTCGATGTTCGAAGAAATCGTCGGCTCATCACCGGCCCTGCGCAAGGTGTTGCAGCACGTGGCGAAGGTCGCGCCGATGGATTCAACCGTGCTGATTCTCGGAGAGACCGGAACCGGCAAAGAGTTGATCGCTCGGGCCATCCACAAGCGGTCGAACCGTGCATCCCGCGCATTTATTCGGATCAATTGCGCCGCGATCCCGTCTTCGCTGATCGCATCCGAGCTATTCGGACATGAAAAGGGTGCGTTCACCGGCGCCCTGCAGCGGCGCTTGGGTCGATTTGAATCCGCCAACGGCGGCACCATTTTCCTCGATGAGGTTGGAGAATTGCCCGCGGACACTCAGGTCGCGCTCTTGCGAGTCCTCCAAGAGCGGGAAATCGAGCGGATCGGAGGGAGCCACCCGATTTTCGTCGATGTGCGGGTGCTGGCTGCCACCAATCGCGACTTGCACGCTGCCGTGGCTGCTGGGAGTTTCCGTCAGGATCTCTTTTACCGACTGAATGTATTTCCCATTCAAATACCATCGCTTCGCGAGCGAATCGACGACATTCCCTTGCTGGTCGAGTACTTGATCGAACGCTACGCCAAAAAGGCAGGGAAGAAGATCAGCACCATCCGCAAGCAGACGTTAGAGTTGTTTGAAGCCTATCATTGGCCCGGCAACATTCGGGAGTTGCAGAATGTGATCGAACGGGCCGTGGTGCTGTGCGAGGGCACGACCTTTTCCATTGACGAGACGTGGCTGAAAGGAGAATTCGGCGGCCGACCCGGCCCCGCCGTTCAACTAGCCACCTCGATCGCCGAGCGCGAGAGACACATGATCGAGGCGGCTCTCGCGCAGTCGCGGGGCCAGGTATCAGGCCCAGCGGGAGCAGCAGCGAAGCTCGGACTTCCGCGGCAGACGCTGGAATCGAAAATCAAGACTCTGGGCATCGATAAGCATGGCTTTGCAGGTCGATCCGCCTCACGGCGTTCATGACTTCGGTTGTGGCCTGCCTCCGTTGCGGGTCCTCGAGAACGATCCTTGTGGCCGACATTTCAGCACATGCTGAATCTTCGTCAACTCGCTTGCGTCTATTCCGTGATTGTTCAATGACTTATCATCGGTATCACGCTTGCTCCCTCGCAGAACACAGAATCTCCGCCCCTGAGGAATAAGGCCATTGCGATGAAGCCGCAGCCGATTCTCGAACCCAGAACGCAACGCTTTCTCGACGCGCTCGCAGCCCAGGGCGGCAAACCGCTTTACAGCCTGTCCTATGCGGACGCCCGCTACGTTCTGGAAGCAGCGCAGGCCATCAACGTCAGGAAGCTTCCGGCCAATGTCGAAGAGAAGGTCTTCCCAGTTGGTCCGACAGGCGAAGTCTCCGTTCGGATCTACCGCCCAATGGATGCCACAGGCCTTCTTCCCGTCGTCATGTATTTTCACGGCGGCGGTTGGGTGCTCGGCAGCAAGGACACGCATGACCGGTTGCTGCGCGACCTTGTGAACGGCACGCAGGCCGCGTTCGTGTTCGTCAATTACACACCGTCACCCGAAGCACAGTTTCCCGTTCCGATCGAGCAGGGCTACGCGGCCGCCATGTACGTCTCGGAGCACGGAAAGGACTTGGGCCTGGACGCCAGCCGCCTCGCCATAGCGGGCGACAGCGTAGGTGGGAACATGACAGCGGTGGTCGCTCAACTCGCAAAAGAACGGAAAGGGCCGTCTATTCTTTACCAGGTGATGCTGTATCCAGTCACGGATTCCAGTATGTCTCAGCCGACGTACGAAGAGTTTGCGGATGGTCCGTGGCTGACGGGGGCCGCCATGGCATGGTTCTGGGAGGCATATGCTCCCAACAAAGACGACCGCAAAAAGACCACGGCATCTCCCCTATCGGCCACGCTCCAGCAACTGCAGGGCCTGCCGCCGGCTCTCGTCATCGTGGATGAGAACGATGTCCTTCGTGACGAAGGAGAGCAGTATGCCAAGAAGCTCATCGAAGCCGGGGTGGAGGTTACGCCGATACGTGTACTCGCGACGCATCACGATTACGCACTCCTGAACGCCCTGGCCGATACCCCGGCGACAAAGGCCACCGTTCAGCTCGTTTCGGACAAGCTCGCTGAGGCACTGGGCTCAAAGACGACGACGCTCGGTTAATACCTCTCAATGGAGCGCCTCATGCCTAAAACTGCGATCATCACAGGTGCCTCACGTGGAATCGGCCGAAGCATTGCCAAGCGGTTAGCCGCCGACGGCTTTTCAGTCGTCGTCAACTACGTAGGCAATGCCACACAGGCGGACGAAGCGGTAAACGAAATCACAACGGCCGGTGGAAAGGCCCTCGCGATAGCGGGCGACATCTCGAATCCTCGTGACGTCGGCGAGCTCTTCGTAAAAGCCGGACAGGCCGTGGGTCCGATTCACATTGTCGTCAACAATGCCGGCATCATGCCTCTCTCCCCCATCGCCAAGGGCGATATGGACACCTTCGACAAAGTCATCGCCATCAATCTCCGCGGCGCCTTCCTCGTGCTCGGACAGGCCGCCCAGCATGTCGTTGAAGGGGGCCGGATCATTGCTCTCTCCAGCAGCGTACTCGCCAAGTCGTTTCCAACCTATGGTGCGTATATCGCTTCAAAGGCGGGCGTCGAGGGACTGGTTCGTGTGCTCGCCAATGAATTGCGCGGCCGTAATGTCACGGTCAACGCCGTGGCGCCCGGTCCTACGGCAACCGGAGTGTTTCTCAAAGACAAGAACCAGGAACAGATCGAAGGATTCAAGAAGATGAATCCGCTCGAGCGGCTGGGACAGCCCGAGGATATCGCCAATGTCGTGTCGTTTCTCGCAGGTCCCGACGGCGGGTGGGTCAACGGACAGGTCCTGCGCGCCAACGGGGGCTTTGCCTGACGCAGCGGATCGCCAAGACCGCGAACAAAGACTCTGATCTGACTGGAGGCCTTCTATGTCCACCATCGTCGCCGGGATCGCCATTCCCGATAGCAAAATGGCACGAGAACTGAACCGGCTCATCCGCGACCAAGAATCGGATCTTCTGTTTCACCACTCCACGCGGGTGTATCTGTTCGGTGCGCTGACCGGCCAGCGCAAGAGCTTGAAATACGACCCCGAGCTGCTCTATGCCGGCGCGATGTTCCATGACCTGGGATTGACCGGCGCGTACCGGGACTCGCGGCTCCGCTTCGAGGTCGATGGTGCGAACGCGGCGCGCGACTTCCTGCACAGCTACGGCATTCCGGAAACCTCGATTGAGACGGTCTGGGACGCGATCGCGCTGCATACCACGCCGGGGGTGCCCGAGCACAAGAAGCCGGAGGTGGCGCTCGTCCAGGCTGGTGTCGAGATGGATGTGCTGGGCATCGCCTATGAGCAGTTCACACCGGCGCAGCGGGAAGCCGTGGTCACCGCCCATCCGCGCGGCAAGAGTTTCAAGAAGGACCTCATCGAGACCTTTTACGAGGGCATGAAGCACCGGCCAGACAGCACCTTCGGCACGATGAACGATGATGTGTTGGCGTTCAAGGACCCGCAGTTCCAGCGCATCGACTTTTGCCAGCTGATCCGCGCGTCGGATTGGGCGACCTAACCAAGCCAGGAGGGACCCCCGGTGTACCGAGTAAAGAATCGATGGTGCTGCGAGGAGAAGACGGCTGCTTGGCTGGCGGAGGAGATATCCCAATGAGAAGAGTCATGCGAACGGTCACCGCAGGACTAGGAGTGGTCGTGCTCGGTCTTGGTTCCGGATTTGCGCAGCCCGTGGAGCAGGTGAAACCCATTTTCGAGCAGGCAATCCCGAATGCCGAAGGAAAGAGCATGATTGCCGTCGTCGTGAGCTATCCCCCAGGAGGCAAATCGGCAGCCCATCACCATGCCCCTTCGGCATTCATCTACGCGTACGTACTGTCAGGTGCTATTCGAAGCCAGGTTAACGATCAGCCCGCTCGCGTCTACCAGGCCGGCGAAAGCTTCTACGAACTGCCCGGCTCACATCACCGGATCAGTGAGAATGCCAGTGAGAGGGACCCGGCGAGCCTCTTGGCTGTTTTCGTCGTCGATTCCAAAGACAAGCCGCTGACGATACCGGACAAGAAGTAGGAGTTTCGCTACATGGCTATGAAAGCTGAAAAAGCCACCAGCGTCGTTCATCAAGGCAATGAAGCGCCGCCTCATCCATCGATGATGGCTTGGCGCGTGCACGAATTTGGGCCACCAGACGTCATGAGGTTCGAGCGAGTCCTTCGGCCCAATCCTGGCCCCGGCGAGGTCCTTGTCAAAGTTGAAGCCGCCGGGGTCGGTCCGTGGGACGGCTGGATCAGGGCCGGGAAGAGCGCATTGCCGCAGCCACTCCCCCTCACGCTCGGCTCGGATCTGTCCGGCGACGTCGTCGCCGTGGGGCCGGAGGTGTCCGAGCTGCGTGCGGGAGATCCGGTGTATGGCGTGACGAATCCTCAGTTCATTGGGGCCTATGCCGAGTATGCTGTCGCTTCCGCAGGGATGGTATCGAGGAAGCCTGCCTCGCTGACATCCACGCAGGCGGCCTCCGTTCCTGTCATTGCCGTGACGGCATGGCAGGCGTTGTTCGATCAGGCCCAACTCAAAGCCGGCCAGACGGTGGTCATTCACGGGGCTGCAGGAAACGTGGGCGCGTATGCGGCTCAGCTGGCCCGCCGCGCCGACTTGCGCATTATCGGAACCGCAGCCACGGAGGACATCCCGTTTGTGAGCAGCCTCGGCGCCGACATCGTGATCGACTACAGGACTCAGCGCTTTGAGGAAACGGTTCGGGATGCGGACGCGGTCATCGATCTGGTCGGCGGGGACACACAAGCGCGGTCGTTTCAGGTGCTCCGCCGGGGCGGCAAGCTGATTTCGGCGGTGTCCCCTCCCGATCAGCATCTCGCGCACAGCCATGGCGTCGAAGCCGCGTTCTTTCTCGTCAACGTCACCAGCCAGTATTTGGCCGAGATTACCGGTCTCCTCGAGGGAGGACACTTGAAAACACACGTGGGTGCAGTCCTCCCCCTGGCTGATGCGCGGGAGGCGCATTTGATGCTGGAACACGTACGCCCCCAGCCGAAAGGAAAGATCGTGCTCGCCGTTGGAAAATGACGTCTTGCGGATGAAGGCGACGCCTACGCCGGAGGGTCCTCGAAGCGAACCCCGTCAGCGTGATCCCGGAGGCCGTATGCCAGAGACGAACCGCGCCCGTGATCTCCCATCGGATGTCGATGCATGGCCCCCGCTTCCGCTGGAGGGGTGGGAAGAGACCTATCTCACCTTGCATCGTTGGACTCAGATCGTGGGGAAGATTCGGTTGGCCGTCTGTCCACACGTCAATCATTGGTGGCATACGACCCTCTACCTGACCGCACGAGGTCTCACCACTGGGCCGATGCCCTATGGCGAACGCACGTTCCAAATCGACTTCGATTTCGTCACACACCACCTCGACGTGGTCACCGATGATCATGACCCGATTTCGATCCCGCTCATGCCGCGCTCGGTGGCCGATTTTTATCGGGAAATGATGGCCACCCTGGCGAGGCTTCGGCTACCCGTATCGATTTGGACCACACCCGTGGAAGTGGCGGACCGCACACCGTTTGAAGAAGATCACCGGCATGCGTCCTATGATCCGGAGTACGCGCACCGGTGTTGGCGTATCCTCTCGCAGGCGCATCGCGTCTTGACTGAGTTCCGAGGACGCTTCCTTGGCAAAGCCAGCCCCGTGCATTTTTTTTGGGGCAGCTTCGATCTTGCCGCCACCAGATTTTCAGGCCGTCCCGCTCCGCAGCATCCGGGGGCTCCGGACTTGGCACGCTATGTGGCCGTTGAAGCCTATTCTCACGAAGTCAGCAGCTGCGGCTTCTGGCCCGGCTTGGGCCTCGGCGTTCCGGCGTTTTATTCGTATGCGTATTCGGAACCGCACGAGTTTCGTCAGCACGTCGTGTACCCGGCGCAAGCCTATTATCATGAAACGCTCAGGGAATTTATCCTGCCCTATGACGCCGTTCGGACGGCCACGCTGCCGGACGATGCCTTGCTGGCATTCGCCCAAACGGCCTACGAAGCGGCCGCCACAACCGCCAATTGGGATCGGGAAGCTCTGGAGCGGACGCAACGACCGAGCTGGCGTGCAAAGGAGAATTGGTACCGGTGAGCACCCGTGGTCGCGGCGCCACCGTGCGGATTAGTTCGAGCGCGGGCGCAATCCGACATCGGTCAGAAATTGCTTTGCCACCTCTTCGACGCGGCCGTGACGGTTCAGCACCTGCGCGTTGAGACGGCGCATCACGTCTTCGGAAAACTGCCCGCTCAGTTCTTCGAGCGCCGCTTGTAGGCGAGGCTCCCGGGACAATGTGTGTTGGCGGACCACGAAGGCGGCATGGTAGGCGGGGAAACAGTGGCGGTCATCTTCGAGCACCACCAGGCTCGGGGAGGCGAGCGGGCCGTCCGTCGAATTGGCGGCGATCATCGTCACCTCGCCCTGCTCCAGTGCGCGATAGAGCAAGCCCAGATCCATCACCTTCGGCGTGCCGCGTATCGGCAGCTTGTACGTCCGTAAGAGGCTCGGCAGGCCATCCGCCCGTTGTTGAAACTCGTAGCCCATGCCAAGCACCCATGTGACCGGACGGCGCTCCGTGTCGCTGATGGTTCTAACCTGCGCCCGGTCTGCGTCGATCTTCCGGATGACCATGGCAAAGGTGTTGCTGAAGCCGAGCGGCTCGAGCCACACCAGCCGGAACCGGGCTGCATATTCCCGCCTCACTTCGGCCAGCAGTTGCTGCCCGTCCTGGGACGGCGCCATGTTGAGGATAGCCGCGCCAGTCCCGGTATATTCGGGATAGAGGTCGACGTCGCCGTTGATGATGGCCTGATGCACCAGCAGCGTGCCGCCGAGATTCAGCTTGCGGGCGATCCGGTCTCCAAGGCGGTGCTCCAGGTGCTGCGCGGCTATCTCGCCCAGCAGAACTTGTTCGAGGAAATTCTTGGATCCTACGGTGATGGACCGCTCGTCCTTGGGACAGCCCGCCAGGACGGCGGCCAGCATCACGGCGGCGAGATATGTCGTTCGGCCCATTCCAGTCCTCGATCCGCGACCAACGCCAGGAGGGCGGCCGGAATCGCTCCGGCCAGGAGAAGCGTGCCGTCGACGGCCGCCAGCCCACGGAAGATCAGCACCCCGAGTCCGCCGGCGCCGATGGCGGCCGCAATGGTCGCCGTCCCGATCGTCGTGACGGCTGCGATCCGGACGCCGGCCAGGATGGTGGGCGCCGCGAGCGGGAGCTCGACCAGGCGGAGCCGCTCACCGTCCCTCATGCCGAGCGCGGTGGCGGACTCCCGCACCAGCGGGTCCACGCCCAGAATGCCGGTTACCGTATTGCGCAGCATCGGGAGCAGCGCATACAGCACGAGCGCGAGGATCGCGGTATGGGGCCCGATGCCGCCCAGGATCGGAAGCGGGATGAGAAAGCCGAACAGCGCGAGGCTGGGAATCGTCTGCACGACGTTCACGGCTTGCAGGATCGGGGTGCGCCATGCGGTACGGCGCGTCAGGACGATGCCGAGCGGAATGGCGATGACGGCAGCGGGAATCACCGCCGCCGCGACCAGCACCACGTGCTGCACGGCCAGGGTCAAGATCTCAGGCAGGAGACTGCCGGCCATCATGCCCCTCCACCGCGTGCAGGCAATCAAGGAAAGCGCGGGCTTCGGTGGTCGGCGCCGCGAGGAACTCGTGAGGCGCTCCCACGAATTCGATCGCGCCCTGCGCTAAGACCGCGATGTGCGTCCCCAGGAACAGGGCCTCCTGCACGTCATGGGTGACAAACAGGGAGCTCGTGCCGAGGTCCCGGCGCAAGGCGATGAATTGGCGCTGGAGCTCCAGCCGGGTGACGGGGTCCAAGCCTCCAAAGGGCTCATCGAAGAGCAGGAGCGACTGGTGCGCCGCCATCGCGCGCGCCACACCCACCCGCTGGCGCTGCCCTCCGGACAGTTCCCGCGGGTAGCGCGCGGCAAATTCCTCCGCCGGCAGACCGAGCAGCTTGAGCAGCTCGGTCACGCGGCGGTCGATCTTGTCCTGCGGCCAACCCAGCAGCCGCGGGACAAGGCCGACGTTCTGTCCGACGGTGAAATGGGGAAAGAGACCACCGTCTTGAATGACGTACCCGATGCGGCGCCGCAACTCGATCGGGTCCCACTCGGCGGTGAGGCGATCGTCCACGAGCACCTCGCCCGCCGTGGGAAGGACCATGGCATTCACCATCTTCAGGGCGGTCGTCTTGCCGGACCCGCTTCGGCCGAGGAGCACGAGCGTTTCCCCCGCTTCGAGGGTGAGCGTGAAATGGTTCAGAATCGGACGGCCGCCTACGCGATACGACACATCACGAAAGGCTACGATTGGCATGCGCGCCCTAGCCCGCCAGCCACAGACTCTCGGCAAACGGCCATTCGCGGTCCATCCATTGAGCTTCGCACCGGAATCCGTTGCGGTGCGCCATCACGCGGAGCTCGTCCACGTCGAACTTGTGGCAGGCTTCGGTGCAGATCGTCTCGCCGGCTTCGAAGCGGCAGGACAGGCCGGCACCTCGGATGTGGACCGTGTGGGGCCGGTCTGCCCGCAGGTGCATTTCGATGCGTCGATGGAGGTCGTCATAGCGGACGCAATGCTGAAAGCGGTCGAGGACGAACGTTCCCTGCAGCTCGCGATTGATGCGGGCGAGAATGTTCCGGTTGAATGCCGCGGTGACGCCGAGCGGGTCGTCATAGGCAGGCAGCAAATCCGCTGCGGGCTTCTCCAGGTCCGTGCCGAGCAACAACGCATCTCCGGGCTGCAACGCCTGTCGGATCTGCGTGAGAAAGACCTCGGCCGCATCGCGTTCGAAGTTGCCCAGCGTGCTGCCGATGAACAACACCAGCAGGGCATGATCTGGAGGCCGCCGCCTCGACACTTCTTCCAGTCCCTCGAGATACGACCGTTCGAGGCCGACGAGGCTCAGTCCCCCTACCCCGGTCAGTTCTTTTCGGCAATTGTTCAACGCCGTCGGCGAGATATCGATCGGCACGTATATCAAGGGCGTCGTTCGCCCGGCGAGGACCTCGAGGAGCGGACGGCTCTTGCGGCCGCTCCCGCTCCCCAACTCAGCGACGATCACCTTATCGGGCAAATGCCGCACGATGCTCGCCGCGTGGGTCGAGAGTATGCGCTCGTCCGCCCGGCTGAGACCGTATTCGGGCAACCTCGTAATCACGTCGTAAAGGAGGCTCCCGATCTCATCGTACAGGTAGCGCGAGGGCAGCTCGCGCGGCGCGCGACTCAGCCCCTCCCGAACGGCTTCACCGAAGGCGTCCTTCACATCGGCTCGGGCGGTTATCGTCTCACGGTTCAACGCATCGAAAGCTTGCATAGACATAGGGGTACCGGTCGCGGAACCAATTCCGAAAAGTGCGGCGAATGAAGCGGACGGGCGTCGCCGGGGATGCGCCCTTGAGCACGAAGTGCTCACCGTCGAAGAACGCCGCCGAGTAACCGGGATAGCAGGGATGCGGGTCGAATCCCGGAAACGGTGCGAAGGCCGTCGACGTCCACTCCCACCCGTTGCCCACCAACTGCGTCACGCCGAACGCACTGTCGCCGAGCGGTGTGGACGCGACGCCGACAGGATTCCAGCGTCCGTCGAAGTTGCCGTGCGACGGTGTCGGGACCTGACTGCCCCATGGATAAAGACGCTCATGGCCCTCGGGGGTTCCATACGCCGCTCGGTGATACTGCGCTTCGGTGGGCAACGTCCGGCCCGTCCACTCGGCATAGGCCGTCGCTTCTCGATGGGTCACATACACCGGCCATTCCGGAGACAGCGGAATCTCCCCGGTGAAGGTCCGCCAGTACCAGGCGCGGCCGCGGCGCCGCCAAAAATGCGGCGGTTCTGCGCCGGCCTCGACGAACTTCAGATAGCGCCCATTCGTCACTTTGCAGCGATCGATCGCAAAGGCGGGCACCGGCACGCTGTGGCAGTCGAATTCGTTGTCCCAGCCGAAGCGTTCCGGGTCTCCGTTTTCCACACGCCGTTGGCCAAGCGTCGCCGTCCCCGCCGGAATGCGCACCATCATCTCGTCGTCGTGTGGGCGGAAATGAGACGGAGACACGAACGGCGCGGGTTCGGCCGGCACGGGCAGCGCCGCCGGAAGGTTGTGCAGCAAGTAGGTGAAAGTTTCCACATGCATCAAACGGTGTTCGATCGCCATGTGGAGGAGCACCGGTGGAATGTCAGCCATGACGTCGTCGATCTTCCGGCGGACGGTCCTCGCATAGTCCACGGTGTCGCGTAACGACGGCCAATCCGCCGGCCGGTCATCCGGGAGATCGCCATTCTTGGGATCGATGCCGAACGCAAACAGGCGGTCCAGTGATGCCTGATGTGCCGGCAAACCCAAACTGGAGCGGATCAGATTCCAGTCGAACGCATCCACATGACCCGCATAGAAGAGGAGGCGGTGCCGTTCCGGGACCGGCCGCGCGAGCCATTGGCCTTGGGGCACCAGCGTCAAGACGGCATCCATCGCCCGGCGAGCCTGTGCCAGGTCCGCGCGTACATGAGACATCCGACTCGTCGTGTTGGCGGTCGTGGACATGGATGTGATGCTACATTGCGTCGGGCGCCGTGTTCTGCAAACTGGGGACAGCCCGAGTTACGGTGGGCCGCGCGCGCGCAGAAGATGCGGCGAGCACAACGGATTGGAGCGAGATTCGAGGAGCATGATCCGCAGGCACGTGCCGCCAGAGCGAACGCGTCGCGCGGCGCAACTCAGTGATCCGTAGCCAGTCTGCAAGGAGAGACCTCATGAGCAAGATCTGTCGTCACCTGAGTCAGATCCGTCCCGTCACACCCAGTGCCGACGGCTGTGAAGATTGCCTCAAAACCGGCGACACCTGGGTGCACCTCAGACTGTGCCTGAGTTGCGGCCATGTGGGGTGCTGCGACTCATCCAAGAACAGGCACGCGACCAAGCACTTCAACGCAACCACGCATCCCATCATCAAGTCGTTCGAGCCTGGTGAAGATTGGCTGTGGTGCTACCCGGACGAGTTGCTGATGGCGGCGTAGCACTGCCGGGCTGATTGCTCAGTTGCGGCCGCCAGTCCCGGGGCACAAGCCGGCACCTGGCGGAGACCGCCGGGCTCCTCGAGGGAGGACAGCCGAGAACGGGCGCGGGTGCCACCGGAGGAAGTGAGAGGCCGAAAACGCTCTGGTCTGCCGACATTTCAGCACATGCTGAAGGTTCGTCAGCTGCCGCTCAGCCTCATCGCCGATTCTTCAAGCAGTTATCACTGGTCTCTTCCTTGCTCCATCTCGTCACCTCGTGAGTGTGATTGGAATTGCCTGTCATTCGGACGACGATCTCCAAGACATACTGCCAACAAGAATGGTTCAGATCGCCGATCGCCCATGACATTGAGAATAGAGCGAGAGGCCGACAGGCACAAAACGATCATTCGCCTCTGCGGGCGGCTGCAATCTGAACATGTCGATGAATTGAAGCTGCAGGTAGATCGCGCGCAATTGCCCGCTGCGTTGGACCTCGAAGGTGTGACGTTGGTGGATATCGACGTCGTGCGCTTTCTGAATGCCTGCGAAGACCTCGGCGTCGAGCTTCTCCATTGCCGGCCGTATGTACGAGCATGGATGATTCGTGAACATTCGACGCAAGAATGAGGCATGGAAGCGCATCTCACCATAGAGAGGTTCATCATGACGGACAGGCGGTCAGTCAAGACAACGAGAATCGTCGCGTTGGTGTGGTCGGCCCTGATGCTCGGCATGTCGTCGCCGGCACCGGCGGCTGACGTCACGCCGCTGATCACAAAAGATCTGCCCGACATACCCGGAAAGGAAATCATGATGATTACGGTAGAAAAAGCGCCCGCCGGGGCTGATCCGATCCACAGACACAACGCCCATGGACTCATCTATGTGCTGGAGGGCTCCATCGTCATGCAAGTGGAAGGGGGGAAAGAAGTGACTCTCACGCCAGGACAGACGTTCTATGAAGGTCCCACCGATATTCATGTTGTCGGCCGGAATGCCAGCAGCACGAAGCCTGTGAAGTTCCTGGTGTTCCTGCTCAAGGACAAGGGCGCTCCGGTTCTCGTCCCCGTGAAGTGACGGTCGAAGCGACCGAACTGGAATTGATGGAGATGGACCGTCGGACAACGCGGTCCCGGGGATCATTGGTCTAGCTGAAACAGGGAGTACACATGGCAACGAAAGGTCATGGAACGATCGTCGTGATTGGCGGCACTGGGCTGATCGGTTCAAGAGTGGTACGGGACCTCGGTGAAGAGGGCTACCAGGCTGTCGCGGCGTCACCCGATACAGGAGTCAACACGGTCACCGGCGAGGGGCTGGCTCAAGTCCTGCGGGGTGCCTCGGTCGTCGTCGACGTGTCGAACTCGCCATCGTGGGACGACAAGGCGGTGATGGACTTTTTCACGACGTCAACCCACAACCTCGTAGCGGGTGAAACCGCCGCCGGCGTGGGACATCACGTGGCCTTGTCGGTGGTGGGAACCGACCGCCTAATCGAAAGCGGGTACTTCCGCGCCAAGATGGCCCAGGAGAATTTGATCAAGGCCTCGCCTATTCCGTATTCGATCGTACACGCGACGCAATTCTTTGAATTTTTGAAAGGCTTGGCCGACATTTCGTTCGACGGCGACAAAGTACGTGTGCCACCGGTCCTGTTTCAACCGATTGCGGCCGACGACGTCGCCAGCGCCGTGGCACGGGTCGCAGTGGGTCCGCCGATCAACGGCATCGTGGAAATCGGGGGACCGCAACAATTTCGGCTGGATGAACTCGTACGGCGACGCTTGTCCGCACTCAACGATTCCCGCGAAGTCATTGCCGACCCTGACGCGCTGTACGGCGGCGCTCACGTCACCTTGAGCACGCTGGTGCCGGACAAGAGCGCACAAGTCGGCGAGACCCGCTTTGACACCTGGCTGCATCGGGCCGCAGCCTGAGTCGGCCTTGCCGCAATCGGCGGGGGAGCGATCGGACGGACGCCGAATGAGCCGATGCGGCAGGCGCGGACGCGACAGCAGTGGCGGACATTCACCAACCAAGGAGGCATTCCATGCCCTACATCACAGCAACAGATGGCACGCAAATCTATTACAAGGACTGGGGCCGGGGTCCGGCCATCACGTTCTCACATGGCTGGCCCCTGAATTCCGACGCGTGGGACGGCCAGATGTTGTTTCTGGCGCAACAGGGCTTCCGCGTGATTGCCCATGATCGACGCGGCCATGGCCGATCGACTCAAGCTTCGTCTGGAAACGACATGAACGGCTATGCCGATGATCTTGCCGCCGTCATCGACGCCCTGGACCTCACGGAAGCCACAGTGGTCGGTCATTCCACCGGTGGCGGGGAAGTGGCGCGGTACATCGCCCGCCACGGCACGAAGCGAGTGGCGCGCGCGGTGCTCATCGCCGCGGTGCCGCCCATCATGGTGAAGTCGCCAACCAACCCCGAGGGTCTTCCAATGGAGGTATTCGACAACCTGCGAAGCGGTCTCATGAAGGACCGCTCGCAGTTTTATAAGGACTTGTCGGTCCAGTTCTACGGCGCCAATCGGCCCGGCGCCAAAGTGTCGCAGGGCACGCTGGATCAGTTCTGGCTTTGGAGCATGCAGGCCGGGCTCAAGAACGCCTACGAAAGCATCAAGGCGTTCTCCGAAACAGACCAGACGGAGGACCTCAAGCAATTCGATGTCCCCACCCTGGTGCTCCATGGCGAAGACGACCAGATCGTTCCCGTCAAGGACTCGGCGAAGAAATCGGCTCGGCTCATCAAGGGAGCCAAGGAAGTCTATTATCCCGGCGCGCCGCACGGAATCACCGCGACGCATCAGGACCAAATCAACGCCGACCTGCTGCGCTTTCTCAAGGAAGAACGCAAGGCGCACGCCGCCTAACGGCGCGAATGCGCGGACGTGCAGCAACGCATCTCAGGCCCGGAGATGACCAGCCATGAGGCAGCTCAGACGAGAGATTGCCGGAATCACTGTTCCGGACACGCAACTTGTGGCACGCGCGATGGAGGAAGCTCGGACGCATTCCGAACCGTACCTGTTCAACCACGCCGTTCGGTCCTGGCTCTTCTCGGCGCAGCTGGCCGAACAGCAGGGGGTTGCCTATGACGAGGAGGTTGTGGCGGTCGCGTCGCTGCTTCACGACGTCGGCCTCACAAAGACCTACCCAGGACGGCGGCGCTTCGAGGTCGAGGGGGCGGACGCGGCGCGGGCGCTCGCGAAGTCCGGCGGCATGGACGATCGAAGAGCTCAGCTCGTCTGGTACGCCGTCGCGCTGAACGCGACGTTGTCGATCAGCCCTTATGCCGAGCCGGAAGTCGGGATCTGTACGGCGGGAGCAGGTGCCGACTTCGCCGGACTGTTCTACGATCGCATTCCAACAGCGACCGCCGCTCGAGTCCTGGCCGCGTTCCCACGGCTGCAGATGAAGCTTCAACTGAAGGAGGAGCTGTGCCGTGTGGCGCAAGCGAGGCCCGCGACGACGTACGACAACTTCGTTCGAGATTTCGGCGAACGGTTCGTCGAGGGCTACAAGCCGGGGACCTCCGCCGTCGACCTCCTCGCCGATGCGCCATTCGATGAATGAGTCTTCCGGAGCGCCCTTTCGCACCCTGCGGGACAGACGCACTCGGTCTGGAAGTATTGACACGCCGGAGCAGCAGCCGTTTTTCCACCTACGCATCGAGGACATGTGGCGCGAGTCATGTCATCTCGGATGCCAGCCAAACGCAAGGAGGCACGATTGATCATGAAAGTCAAAGACCTGATGACGAAGAACGTGCGTGGTTGCGGCCCGGACACCAATCTGGCGGCCGCAGCGAAACTCATGTGGGATACAGACTGCGGAGTCCTTCCTGTCGTGAACAGCGAAGGACAGGTGTTGGGCATGATCACGGATCGGGATATCTGTATGGCTTGTGCGACGAAGAACAAACCGCCCTCGGAAATCACCGCAGGGGAAATCTTTTCAAAGGAAGCGTATCGCTGCAAGGTATCCGACGACGTCCGTACCGCCTTAGGCATCATGGAACGCGAGCAAGTGAGGCGCCTTCCGGTCGTCGATGAAAACGGCGTCCTTCAGGGCCTGATCTCGATGAATGACTTCATTCTGCTTGCCGGCGAAGCCTCATCCGGAAAACCGCCCGTGATTTCCTGTGAGGATGTGGCCAAGACGTTAAAGGCGATCAGCGCCCATCGCATGCCCATGGCAGCCTAACGAGCACAGCGCTGAACGATCTGCATGCCGCGATCGAGAAGGAAGCCGGTTCGAATGCCTTAG
>DASTSI010000006.1:0-15608 GCA_035760745.1 Nitrospira sp.
ATGCCTCTGCACCGTTGATGCTGTGAAGCTTGGCTTCGAAGGGTGGAGGATTCGATCCGGCAAGGAGCGCGGTAACGGACCAATACTCCTCTGAACGGAACGCCTCGCGCTCGGCTTCCCGCTCGCACATGAGCCGCACCGCGACGGACTGTACCCGGCCCATCGAGAGACCGCGCCTCACCTTGTCCCACAGCAACTGGCTCCCTTGATAGCCGACAATCCGGTCGAGCACGCGGCGGGCCTGCTGGGCATTGACGAGCTTCATGTCGATCTGACCCGGAGACTGCAATGCCTGCTTGATTGCCCGTTCAGTGATCTCGTTGAAGAGCACACGAAACACTTTACCGTCGCTTTTCTTCTTGGATTTTCCTTTCAGCTCTTCGGCCAGATGCCAAGCGATCGCCTCGCCCTCACGGTCGGGGTCGGGGGCCAAAAAGATCTTGTCCGCTTCCTCGGCCTTCTTCTTGATTTCGGCGAGGACCTTGGATTTTCCCTTAATGGTGACGTAGTGCGGCTTGAAATCCTGTTCGAGGTCCACGCCAAGCTTGCTTGTCGGCAAATCCTTGATGTGTCCGACCGACGCCATCACGGTATACCCTCGGCCGAGATATTTGGTGATCGTTTTGGCCTTCGTGGGTGACTCGACGATGATCAGCGATTTCGCCATGCGCGCTCCGTTAACCGTTCACCGTATCCGTACCAAAAATCCCCGATACCTGCAACTCATCTCTGCAATGCCAGCCCATCATCACGTTTTGATGAAACGCTGTCCTGAAAGTTGGCGAACGTGCCCACGTAATTCGAGAGCCAGAAGCGCGGCCATCACCGCCTGCACCGAAAGTTGGCTCTCCTCAACAATGCGATCCACGATCTTCGCTTCATATGAGAGGGCATCATACACCAGGCGTTCGTCATTTCCAAAATCATGAGTCGTGCGAGGCACTGGACATTGCCGTTTCACCTTCTCGCGCGCGCGCGGATCGAGCTGCGGCCAGATCGCCTCGATCACGTCGTCTGCACGCTCGATGAGGGTAGCGCCCGCTTTCAGCAAAGCATTGGTGCCCCTGCTGGTGGTTTCCTTCACAAACCCCGGGACCGCAAATACGTCTCTACCCTGCTCCGCCGCACACTGAGCGGTGATCAATGAGCCGCTTCCAACGGCAGCCTCGGTGACAACTACGCCCAGAGACAATCCGCTGATAATTCGGTTGCGACGCGGAAAGTGGTGACTTTGGGGAGGGGAGCCGATCGGCAGCTCGGACAGTACCGCCCCACGCTGTTCGATCTCGCGACGCAATTGCTCGTGTTCAGCCGGATACGTCTGGTCGATTCCGCATCCCAGGACGGCGATCGTACGTCCTCCACCGGCCAATGCACCGCGATGGGCCGCCGTGTCGATGCCGCGGGCAAGACCGCTGACCACCGTCACGCCCGCTTCCGCGAGGTCTTTAGACAGCTCCGCGGTGATCAAGCAGCCTGAGGCGGTCGCGCGCCGCGCTCCCACCACCGCCACCGCCAAATCGTCGTCCTCGGACAACGTTCCCGCGACGTACAGCAACGGAGGTGGATCGGCGATCATCCGAAGACGCAAGGGATACGCGTCATCAAGCACGGTCAGCACGGTGGTTCCGTTCCGGCTCACCCACGCCAATTCCTTTTCGATGTTCCGACGAGCAGGACCGCTCGGCCCGCGTTTGATGGCCTCCGCCAATCGAGGACTGCACCCCGAATCTTCCAGATCCTGCCGAGAGGCGTCGAGGACGGCTTCGGGGCTTTTCCAGGTTTGGATCAGAGCCGCGAGGGTGCGATCGCCCAAACCGTCGATCGCCCTGAGCTGAAGCCACGGTTCGAGGCGGTGATAGGCCGTCGTTCGCGACACAGCGCCCGCAGGGGACGGGCGGAATGAATGCGAAGGATGGTCCCCGGTCGATGAATTCGGCAATCGCCTGCTTCCTTACAGAACAGCGAGATCGTACTGTTCGAGGTGCAATTGCTCATCCGGCATGACGATGACTTTGGCAGAGCACTCGTGCTCCAGCGCCTCCAGCCCCTGTCGCTCCTCATCCTGGAGGAGATTCGCCACAGAAGGATGCGCGCCCACGACGATCTTCTGTTGTTCGTTGCTCTTCCCGATACGGCGGATCTCGCGGAAGATCTCGTATGCGACCGTGGTCGGCGACTTGGTGTAACCACGACCGTCGCAGTATCGGCAAGGTTCGGACAGCGACCGCAACAGGTCTTCCCTGACACGTTCCCGGGAGATTTCGATCAGGCCGAGGTCAGAGATGCGGGAGATCCTCGTCCTCGCCTTATCCGAGGCCATGGCGTCCACCAATGCATGGTACACCTTGTCCCGGTTCTTTTCTCGCTCCATATCGATGAAATCGACGATAATGATGCCGCCGATTCCTCGTAATTTGACCTGATAGGCGACTTCTTTGGCCGCCTCGAGATTGTTCCGGAGGATGGTCTCCTCTTGATCCCGTTTGCCGACAAATCGGCCCGTGTTCACGTCGATGACCGTCATGGCTTCCGTATGGTCAATGACAAGATATCCGCCGGACTTCAGCCACACTTTTCGGCTGAGCGCCCGGGCCATTTCCTGTTCCACGCCGAGATAATCGAATAAGCTTTCGTCCTTGTCATAAAAGTGAATGCGGGACGTCTGTTCGGGAGAAAATCGCTGCACAAAATCCCGGACCGCTTCGTATTCTTCTCGCGAGTCGATCCAAAGCCGGTCCACCTTCTTCCCGAAGAGATCCCGCACGACGCGAAAGCTGAGGCTGAGATCGGTGTGCAACAGCGCAGGCGCGGCCTGCTGATCGCGCTTCTCTCGAATGTCCTGCCAGAGCACGTGAAGAAACTCGACATCGGATCGCAATTCTTCTTCTTTCACACCCTCGCTCACGGTCCGGACGATATAGCCGCACCCGGGATGACGCAACCTCTTCATAATGTCCTTCAGACGCGCCCGTTCTTCATCCCGGGCAATGCGGCGTGAGACACCGATGTGCTCGACATTCGGCATAAAAACGAGATACCTCCCCGGGAGGGATACATAGCTCGTCACCCGAGGACCTTTCGTCCCAATCGGCCCTTTGGAGATCTGCACCATCAACTCCTGGCCTTCGCTCAGCAGTTGCTCAATCGGCTTTGAGCTCTCCCGCTTGGGACGCAAGTCATCGCTGTCCTTGTCATCGTCGTCCGTATCGACGAGCGTGTCACCCGGCTCGGCGTCCATCGACAGATCGCTGACGTGCATAAAGGCCGCCTTCTCCAGGCCGATATCCACGAATGCCGCCTGCATCCCGGGGAGGACCTTCGCGACCTTGCCTTTATAAATGTTGCCGACGAAATCTTTGTGCTTGGCGCGGTCGCCGAAAAGATCCGTTACGACACCGTTGTCCAGCACCGCCACGCGAGTTTCTTCTCGCGCCACCGTAATCGCTATTTCTACACCCATACCGTACTCCTTCCATTCTGACAGTGCCCCCGATCCAATGTGCACGGCAAGCGCGGGCTTGCCAGGCCGGCCGTGTCACAGAATGCCACGATTTGCCCGAAGGACCACTGCCGATCATACCCAATTGAAGCCGCGCGGGACGTTCCGGCGCAGCTGCCATATCATTTAATAGAACAAACTCAATCGTCGTCGTTTGACGTTCAACAACAAGCCGAGCGATGCCATCGTCATGACGGTCGCGCTGCCTCCATAACTCATCAACGGGAGCGGAATCCCGACGATTGGAAACATCCCGGCGGTCATCCCGATATTGACCACCACGCAGAAACACAGCATGCAAATGACGCCGACCGCCAGCAGCGCCCCGAGTTCGTCCTTCGCTCTCGCCGCAATCTCAAGCGAAAGCCAGATGAGTGACACGAACAGCGCCAGTAAAGCCAGCACGCCGAGGAATCCCCACTCTTCCGCGAACACCGAAAAGACGAAATCCGTATGGCCCTCGGGGAGGAACTTCAGCTGACTCTGCGTTCCCCCGTAGAGACCTTTGCCCGTCAACTCCCCCGCACCGATCGCGATGCGAGACTGCAGGGCATGATACCCTTTCCCGCCAGGATCGTAGGTGGGGTCGACGAATGCCATGATGCGCTGTCGCTGGTAGTCATGCAAGGACCCCCACATCACTTCCCACGCGAAGGGAAACAGCATCAGGGAGAAGAGCAGAATCACGCCGATCGCTTGTGAACGCATGCCGACCATCAGGAGCATCGCCGCATACACCGCTAAAAAGCTGAGACCGCTGCCCAAATCGGGTTGCTTGAGGATCAGGAGGAGACCCGGAAGCATGAGCAATCCCGGGATCACGACACGCTGGAGCCAGCCGACACGCGGGGCCTTCGAATAGTAATGTGCGAGCACGAGGATGAGCACGAGCTTCGCAAATTCCGACGGCTGAAAGGCGAAGGGACCGATTGGAATCCATCGCTGCGCTCCCCGGCTGGTCTTTCCCTCGAAGAGCACGAAAATCAACAGCAGCAGAATCACGGCATAGGCGGGATACGCCAACCTTGCCAGACGGTGATAGTCCCACAGCAGCATCACGGCAAAGGCGACCGTGCCGAAGAAGATCCACACCAACTGCTTGGCAAAGAAGGGAAGGCCTGAACCACCCTGGTCATGAGTGACGCTATAGATGGAGAGGACCCCCAACCCAAGGATGATGAAGATCAGGCCGAGAAATCTCAGGTCGAAGTTGTCGAATTCACGGCTATCGAGCACGCGGTCGATCATCTGCCTTCCCGAGCCGATGCCTGAGGAAGCGGCGCGGCTGACATCCCGGGAGCCGCCGGTTGTTGTGACAATTTGACGTATGTCTCAATCAATTCCTTCGCCAAGGGCGCAGCCGCCGAACCTCCATGGCCCATGTGTTCGGCGAGCACCGCGACGGCGATCTTCGGGTCCTCGACCGGCGCGAAGGCGACGAACCAGGCATGGTCGCGGAACTTCTTTGGAATTTCCTTTTCAGGGCCCGTCCGAAGCGCCGCGGTCTGCGCGGTACCCGTTTTCCCCGCGATGGTCACCAGCGAAGATTTTGCCCTCGTCGCCGTGCCTTCCGTCACGACGGCGGCCAACGCCTCCTTGATGAGCTTCAGATGGTCGGGCTTGATGTTCAACCGGCTTTTTTCGACTGCCGGCAGCTGTTGAAGCCCACCCGTCTCGCGATCCATGATCGAGCGGACCAATCGCGGACGATAAGTGATTCCGTCGTTGGCAACCGTTCCGATCAGACTCGCCATCTGAAGCGGCGTGACCGTCACGTAGCCCTGCCCGATAGATGCAGAGATTGTTTCTCCCGGCAGCCAGGCTTCGTTTTTAGCCTTTTGTTTCCATGCCGAGGAAGGCATGATGCCGACCCGCTCCGACGGCAGTTCAACGCCGGTTTCCTCTCCCAAGCCGAACTGGTGGCCAAACGAGGCAATCGTGTCGATCCCCATGCGCTGACCGACGGTATAGAAGTAGACATCACAGGAATGAATAAGAGCCTTCCTCAGGTCAACCGCTCCATGGCCGCCGACCTTCCAGTCGTGATACACGCGCCGGCCGAACTGATAGCCCCCGTTACAGTGAACCGTGCTGTTCGGCGTGACGGTGTTCGACTCTAACGCGGCAGCCGCCATCATAACCTTGAATGTTGAGCCGGGCGGGTACTGCCCCTGAGAGGCACGGTTATTCAAGGGGCGTCCTTCGTCCTGCACGATTTCGACCCACTGCTTCCCGGTGAGCTCGCGCGACAAGACGTTCGGGTCGAATGCCGGACGACTCGCCATGGCCAGAATATCGCCGCTCCGGGGGTCGAGCGCGACGATGGCGCCGGATTCGGCTCCCAGTAGCTCTTCGGCGACTTTCTGCAGGCGCGCATCGATGGTCAGATACAAATCGTCGCCGGCTCGAGGTTGGTCGACGACCACCGTCCGCTTTTCGTGACCCAATGCATCCACTTCGATGCTTTTCTGTCCCGCCTGCCCCCGGACTACTCGATCATAGTATTTTTCGACGCCGTATTGTCCGACGATACTCCCCTGGTGGAGTTCGGCAAACTCAGGCTTCTCCAGCTGTTCCGCCGAGACTTCGCCGACATAGCCGAGGACGTGCGCGGCCGTCATCCCGCTCGGATAGTTTCGCTGTGATTCCACTTGAATCATCACGCCCGGCAGATCGAGCCGATGAGACTCGATGAGTGTCGCTTCCTTGAGGGTCAAACGATCCTTCACCTTCCGGGGCAGTTGTTTGGCTCCCCGGACCGAGAGCTTCTTCCGCACCAATTCGGGGTCCAAGCCGATGAGGTTGGTCAACTCCTCGATCAATGCCTCGCGGTCCTTGACGTCCTCGAGCGAGACATACAGGCTGAAACTCGGCACATTGTTCGCCAGCAACATGCCGTTGCGGTCGTAAATCAGTCCGCGAGCCGGTTCGAGGATCACAGAGCGAGTTCGATTGTTCTCAGAGAGGTCCCGATAATACGGACCTTCACGGATCTGCAGATGCCAGAGGCGCAGAGCCAGTAGAGCGACCACCAGGAGCAGCCCGATACGAAGCACGACCAGGCGTCGTTGCAACTCGCCAAGATCAGAGTCAAAAATACCGGCCGTGGCCATGTTTGCCGCTCATCAGTTCAGAACATCAAAACCGCTCGAGCCCCCGTGCCCCTTCCACCATGCCGTACTGACGAAGGAGCCAAAAGAGCGCCGCTCCGACCGTCGCGTCGAACACCGCCTGGGGCAGTACGATCGATTGGAACGACCACCAGGTATCAGCCATCGTCTCGCTCGTTGCGAGCAACGCCATCACGGCTCCGCCGACGAGTGACAGCAGAAGCAGTCCCGTGCTCCAGACGGCCGCACTGACCTGGGCCACATGCCGGCCCAGGAGGCCGGCGAGCAGTCCCGCGCCCCCTTTTGTTACCAGACTGAGCCACAGGTCTCCCGCCGAGTACATGTTTAACACCCATCCGATGGCCATGCCAACGGCCAGTCCTTGCGCCTCACCGGCAAGAAGTCCGATGAGGGCTGCAACGACCAATCCCACATCCGGCTTCACGCCCCAGATACTGACGTGGGGAAGCAGCGTCGTCTGAATCGGCACCAGCAGGACGATGAGCAACACATAGAGGAAGAATTTCACGGCTTTGCTCTTCCTGTCGGATCGGCCTTGTCATCACTCGTCACGACACCGTAGGGCGCCTGAATGACCAGGACCTCTTCAAGCCGGCTGACGTCGACCTCCGGTTTCAGTTCGGCCGACTGGAAGAGGGCACCCTCTTCCTTTTCAATCCGGGTGATCGTTCCCAATGCGAGTCCGCGGGGAAAGCCTCCGACTAGACCCGACGTCACGACTCGATCGCCTTCACGAACCCCGGACAGCAAAGGAATGTACTTTAACTTTGCGAGCCCCTGATGGGTCCCTTCCACAATGCCTTCATCGCGAGTGCGTTGAATCAAGCCAGCGATCGCATTATTGGGGTCAGTCACCAACAGAACGATGGACGTCGCGCTGTTCGCCTTCACCACCCGACCCACCACGCCGGCCGGCGTGATGACCCCCATATCGCGCTGGATGCCGTCGCTTTCTCCCTTATTCAAAATGACGGACCGATACCAATTTGTCGCGTCCCGTCCGATGACCTGTGCAGCGACTAGAGTCGGCAACGCCTGCTCCTTAAACTGCAATAGTCCTTTGAGACGTTCGGTGGCCGCCGCCGCCTCTCGCAGTTGGTTATTCTCCCCCTTGAGCCACTCGATGTCCTGCTTCAACTGCTGGTTCTCCTCTTCGAGGCCCTGGAGCGCGATATAGCGTTGCCAGACACGGGAAATGCCTTCATCGACCGTGGCGATGGCCTCGAGGGGGATCCGAACGACTTGGCCGACCGGGCCGTCGAGATACTGAAGGAGTACCTGACTTTGCGAGGGGAACAAGACGAGGGCGAGAAGCAGGAGCGCAAAACCTCCTACGACCAAACGACGCGCATTATAGGGAAGACGTACCGTGGCCATCCACATCCGGGATGGAACCCTTATCGGAAGGTATTCGCCTGGGACATGACGGCGACTTTCGCCAGCAGGTCGAGTTCGTCGAGAATTTTTCCGACGCCGAGCACAACGGAGGTCAGCGGATCGTCCACGGTGATAATAGGCAGATTCGTTTCTTCTCGAAATCTGGTGTCCATGCCTTTGAGCAAGGAGCCTCCGCCGGTCAGCACAATGCCTCGGTCGATAATGTCGCCCGCCAATTCCGGAGGTGTGTTCTCCAGCGCGACCTTAATCGCGTTCACGATCGTTCCGATGGGTTCCTGCAGGGCTTCCCTGATCTCCGCGTCGTCCACGACGAGGGTGCGCGGAATACCGGAAATCAGATCCCGCCCTTTAATCATCATGGTTTTTCGTTCCTCGAACGGATAGGCGGAGCCGATCTCGAATTTGATGCGCTCCGCCATGTGTTCACCGATGAGGAGATTATATTTCTTCTTGATGTAGTTCATGATCGCATCATCCATGCGATCGCCAGCCACTTTCACCGATTCGCTGTACACGATGCCGCCCAGGGAAATCACCGCGATGTCCGTCGTGCCTCCCCCGATATCGACCACCATGTTTCCAGAGGGCTCCGTAATCGGCAAGCCTGCTCCGATCGCCGCGGCGACCGGCTCCTCGATTAGGTACACCTCTCGTGCCCCGGCCAATTCTGCCGAATCCCGGACCGCACGCTGCTCGACCTGCGTGATTCTCGAGGGGACCCCGATGATGATGCGGGGCCTCACGAATGCGCTGCGGTTGTGCGCCTTCTGAATAAACCGCTTCAGCATCTGCTCGGCCATTTCGAAATCCGCGATCACGCCCTCTTTCATGGGCCTGACCGCGACAATGTTGCCGGGCGTACGGCCGAGCATTTTCTTGGCGTCCGCCCCGACCGCCAACACCTTTTCCGTCTTTTTTTCCACGGCGACAACCGAGGGCTCGTTCAGCACGATTCCTTTGCCGTGCACGTAGACCAAGGTCGTCGCCGTGCCGAGGTCGATCGCAAGGTCGTTGGAAAACCAGCCGAAGATATCGCTCGTAAACCCCACCGTCTTCTCCCTTCAGCCTGGAAAGTCGGCCCTCACTGCGGGCCTGGAACGGCCGTTTCGAAGATCCTCGCTCGGTCCATCGACGAGTCGTCAGTCTGGCAGCGCAAGACGCCCGACGTCTAGCACCTGCGTCCCGGCGAGCTCATCCCCAAGACGCCGCCCCTGTTCGTTGCCGATGATCAATACTGCTTCAAAGGCGACAACCGCGGCAGCCGCCAACCAACCGATATAGGGAACCACATATGCCACTTGGGCGGCGGCAAATGGCACGTTACGGATAATCGATTCCCGGAACCCCGCCGATTCGCGTGTATCAGGAAGGATCGTTTGGAGCCCGATGAGCCGCTTTCCAATGCTTTGGCCGTTGGCAAATCCGTCGCCGACGAGGATATATGCTAAGCCAGCAAGGAAGCCGACGGATCCGATCAATTCTGCTGCAGCGGCGGCGATAAAGAGATCAATCAGCTTGGCAATGAAGCGGTTGAGAACCGGTGCCTTCGGGTAGATCCTGGCACTGGAACCGAACGGATACCCCCCTCCACTCTCGCCTGCCAAGGAGTCTCCTTGCAATTCGGGCCAAAGTATAACAAATCGCATCAGGCAGCACAAACAAAAGCCCGAACTTTCCCGTGGGTAGAATTCGACTGCACGGGTGCTGGGAAGATCAACTGGACCAGCTCTTATCCACTTGCCGGACGGTCCCTTGCCATTGATCGCAGCGCTTTGTACAATCCGTGAACAAACGAGGAGTCATCGATGATCAAGCTGATGCGGGAGGCGTCGCATAACTACCCCTGGTTGCTGAAGTCCATCATGGGAATTCTGGCGGTTGCCTTCGTCATTACGATGGGCTGGTGGGGATTCGGCGAGCAGCGTGGCACCATCGTAGCCACCGTCGGGGACCTCAGCGTGACCCACGACGAGTTCAAGCGTGCCTATGAGAACTCCTACCGGTTCTATAAAGATAAGCTGCCGGGCGAGTTCAAAGATGAAACGATCAAGCAATTCATCGTCGATCAATTGATCGACAACCGGCTATGGCTGATCGCCGCCAAGGATATGGGGCTGACGATCTCCGACGACGATCTCCGGGACGCCATTATGCAGATTCCCGATTTCCAAAAAAACGGCATGTTCGACCCGGAGCTGTACCAGCGCATTCTGGCGGCGAATCACCTGACTCCTGCGCTCTTCGAAGCGGTGGAGGCAAAAGAACTCTTGACCAATCGCGCCAGGATGATGATCGCGGACGCGGTAACGTTGACACCCGCTGAACTGTCGGAAGCCCAGGCGTTGACGCTGCGTCAGCCCGATTCGGATCCCGCGAAGGCCGGTGCCGCAAAAGAACGGGCCATCCAAGACGTCCTCTTCCAGAAACAGCAGCGGGCATTGGTGGCCTATACACAATCACTGAAAGCAACGATTCCGATCAAGATTCATCGAGAGTTGCTGTAACCCTCCCGGCCCTCGACCCTTCTCTCCGCTGGACATTGGCCGTACCGCTCCGCTGTGCCCTCACAGGATCAGCATGGCATCTCCATAGCTGTAGAAGCGATACCGTTCCCTCACGGCTTCGTTGTAGGCTCGTTTAAGCAGAGCGGTCCCGGCGAACGCGGACACCAGCATCAGCAGGGTGGTCTTGGGGAAATGGAAGTTCGTGATCAATGCATCGATCGAACGAAACGCATGTCCCGGCGTGATGAAAAGGTTCGTCTCTCCCCGAAATGGTTTGTCGTCATTCGCGCCCCGCGAGGCGGCCTCGAGCGCCCGTACGACGGTGGTTCCCACCGCAACGACACGCCGGCCGGCCTTCCGCGTCTGGGCGACCGCGTGAAGGGTGTCGCCGGCCACCTCGACCCACTCGGGGGCCATCTGATGCTCTTCGACCTTCTCCACGGTCACCGGCTTGAACGTCCCGATGCCGACATGCAGGGTGACGGTGACAAGGTCGACCCCTCGTTGTCGTAGACGCTCCAGCAGCCCCCCGGTGAAGTGAAGGCCTGCGGTCGGCGCCGCAATGGCGCCTTCCTTTTCGGCAAACATTGTCTGATACCATTGTTGGTCCATTTCGGACGGCATCCGCTTGATGTATGGCGGTAACGGCATACTGCCGAAGCGGCGAAAAAATTCTCGGCGCGGCAGTGAGGACTCAATCGTCACGACCGTGGCTCCCTCCTCCCGAGACCGGACCACCACGCGATCCTCGGGACTGAGGTCAATGCTCTGTCCGGGCCTGAACCGTCCCTTCAGGAGGACATCCCAGCTGCCATCCGAACGTTCCTTCACGAACAGCAGCTCGACCCGGGCTCCCGATGGACGTTTGCGACCCACCACGCGAGCCGGACGGACCTTCGTGTCGTTGACGACAAGCAGATCGCGCGGGCCCAAGAGGTGCGGAAGATCGGAAACCCGGTGATGGGCGAATGTGCCGCTCGCGCGGTCGAGAACGAACAGTCTCGCATGATCTCGCGGAAGGACCGGTTCCGAGGCGATCAATGCCGGGTCAAAGGGGAAATCGAATTCCGAGAGCTCCATCAGCTCGCGTTCGTCATAGCGGAGTGTAAAGCGGACCCGGGCGAGGATGCATGAGGCCCTATGAGGGAAGCGGAGGAACTGGGGCTTTCGTAAGCGACATGTCTTCAAGCCGTGTGTCGGGGTAGTAGTAGGCCAAAATCGTCGAAAAGGAGTATCCCAGTTCCGCCAGCTCCTTTGCGCCCCACTGACACATTCCGACCGCATGGCCGGCCCCGTAGCCGGAGAGCACGATATCTTGTCCGACCGACTCGACGATGAATTGCGTGCTGGGTACAACCATGTATCCCGCCGCTTTCCGAAGATCCTCTCCGCGAACGATCAGCTCACCATCCGAATGGATGATCCGAAGCGTCGCGACCCGTCCTCCGCGGCTGAGACTGAGCGGCATCATGGCGGTGATGGTGCCGATCGGCATGCCCTGCTGGCGAAGGCTCTGTTCCAACAATTCGCGCTTGAAGGAAACCGTCCACTGATAATACGGCGACGCCAGGTCGAAGGGACATTCCACTCCTTTCAAATAAGGATAGTCTTTCGACCAGACATTGACGGCGTCCTCGGTGAGTCCGGCGGCGGTGGATGAAAAGGCGGCGTAAATCGGCGCACCCTGATAGGTCAGGACAAGACCGCGAGTCTCCTCCACCGCCCGCAGCACCGCCGCATCTATGCCGTGTTTCCCGCGGTAGACCTGATCTTGAACGCTGGCGACGACGTCATAGTCACGGGCGGCACTCAGCATCTGTTGATACAGCGCGTACGTTCGCGCGGCGACCGCTTGTGCCTTGAGCATCTCCGGATGCCAAGTGCTGTTGACCTCCGCGGGGACCACGCCCTTCACATACTCTTCAAGATCCACTTGGTTGATGATGAGAAAGCCGCCGCCTCGTCGCACGACGTGCACCAACCCGCTCACGGGAACCGTGAGACGCTGTTCGCTCGCCCTCAGCACAGCGCCGGGCGGTCCATTCGTCCGGGCCCAGGTCAGTACGAGTCCTTGTTCTCCGCGCATCGTCAGTTGCTCCTGCTTGACGCGGACGCCGTTTACCGAAAAGCCTTTTCCGGCCGGTGCAATGCGGATGCCCGATCGCACCGCCTTCCCTTGGCGCGTCGTGTCGGAAATCCAGATGACGGTATCGCTCTGGACGTCGAGCTTGAGCACCTCGGTGGACAACAGGACACGAAGGGATTGAGCGGCCTCCCCCGGGAGCGGGTCCGCGAGAAGTACGGCGGCACTGAGCAGGCACACATGCCACACGATCGCCAAGCGGCTCATCGGCGAAAAATCCATGATAGAAGATAGAATAGCAGACTGAGCAGAATACTGAGGACGATGCTGGTCCCGAGGGGAAAATACACGCTGAAATTGTCCCGCTTGATGAAAATGTCGCCGGGCAGTTTGCCGAACCAGTTGAACAGACTACCGATTCCCGGGATGCGGTCGGCGAGCACCAGAAGCAAGCCCACGAGGGCGATGAGGATGCCGATCCCCAGCAGGAGTTTTCCAAGTCCTTCCCACTCGATCATCCGCCCTTCACCAGGCACTCGGCAATCTGAATCGCGTTCAATGCCGCTCCTTTGCGAAGATTATCCGACACCACCCACAGATTGAGCCCGTTCGGGATCGAGCCATCCTCCCGCACCCGCCCCACGTACACTTCGTCTTTTCCCGTGGCATCGATCGGCATCGGATACAGTTTCTTCGCGGGATCGTCGTACACCAGCACGCCCGGCATGGCCGCCAGGGCCGCCCTTGCTTCATTGGACGTCAATGGACGCTCCAACTCGACATTAACCGCTTCCGAATGGCACCGCAACACCGGCACGCGGACCGTCGTCGCGGTCAACCGGAGTTCCGATGCTTCGAGTATCTTTCTAGTCTCCTTAGCGATTTTCACCTCTTCCGAACAGTTCCCGGCGTCATTAAAGGACCCGATCTGCGGTAGGAGATTGAAGGCAATTTGGTACGGATACACCTCCGCCTTGGCCTCCCGGAAGGCAAGCAGGTTTCGTGTCTGGTCCATCAATTCATCCATCGCTGCTGACCCGGTCCCCGACACGGACTGGAACGTCGTCACCACCACCCGCTTGACTCCCGCCGCCTGATGAAGCGGCTTGAGAGCCATGACCAAGGGAGTCGTCGTGCAGTTGGGAATTGCGATGATGCCTCGAGGGATCGATTGTAGTGCGTGCGCATTCACCTCGGGAACGACGAGCGGCACGTCCTCATCCATTCGAAACACTCCGCTGTCATCGATGACCAGAATCCCGGCCTTGCCGAGCCTCTGTCCGTACTCGCGGCTGATATCGTCCGTGGCCGAGATGAGAGCCACATCTACTCCGTCGAACGACGCATCGTCCCTCAGTTCCTCGACCGTCCATTCCTTGCCTTGGCAAGGCAGCCGGACGCCGGCGGATCTCTTTGAAGCAAACAGGCGCAAGCGATCCAACGGAAACTTGCGCTCCTCAAGAATCTCGAGCGTCTCCTTGCCGACCGCCCCGGTCGCCCCAAGAATCGCCATCACGTATTTCGACCTTTTCCTCAGCATGGGCGGCTCACGATACTTTTCTGATGCGATGATTGAACGTATCGGCGACGAACAAGTGCCCCTGATCGTCCAGCAGAATCCCGAAGGGATAGCGCAAACTGGCATCGAGGGCCGGCCCGCCGTCGCCCCCAAAGTTCGCGATACCGGTGCCGGCCACCCGTTCCAGGCGCCTCGTTTCACGGCGCCACCGCCGGACCAGGTGATTGTCCGAGTCAGTGACGTACAGATTCCCAGCGATGTCGACTGCAATCCCTGAAGGTCTGGCGAGGCTCAGGGATGGCGGCTCGGCGGTGCCTTCATAGCGATACTCACCGCCGTCTCCGGCGATCGTGTGGATCACACCGCTCACTGGATCGAGGGTCCGGATTCTGCCGTTGAACGTATCGGCGATATAGAGGGTGCCATCGGGGGCCATCGCTAATCCGCTGGGACCGGCCAAAGTTGCCTCGAGTGCCGGAATCCCATCCCCATTATATGTCGAAATTCCGGTTCCCGCGACCGTCCTGATCGTCCCCGTGAAGAGGTCGATCGCCCTGATGCGATGGTTACTCTGATCCGCTACGTACAAGATCGTTCCGTCGAGCGAGAGGGCCAAAGCAGCCGGCTCGTTCAATCCTGCCAAGACGCTGGGGCCGCCGTCGCCGCTAAAGCGTGGATGACCCACGCCGGCAATCGTCGTAATGATGCCCGTCTCCTTATCGACCCGTCTGATTCGGTGGTTCATCTGGTCGGCGATGTATAAATGGCCGTGCCGGTCACAGGCCAGTGCCGTCGGAAAGTGCAACAGCGCGTGGAGCGCGGGCCCTCCATCGCCTCCAAACCGATTCAACGCCGCTTCGCGGTTCACGACGTACCGGACGGTTCCGCTTAGGTCGGCTTGCTGCGCAAATGCAGCGGCGGCCGATCCCGTTTCATCGGTCAACGGGTCGTCCTCCTCCTGCTGAGGGTGGGTCGTGAGCTGGCCGGGATTCGCTGCGTGAGTCGGGGCCAGCCCGACGATCGTCGTGATCATGCCGCTCACACAGTCCACCATTCGAATCACATGATTTTCCGAGTCGGCAATGATCAAGTTCCCCCGTTCGTCGAAGGCCAGTCCTTTCGGTTCATTGAGGGAAGCGCAGACGGCAGGTCCTCCGTCGCCGGAAAAGCCGCTTTCGGCGCTTCCCACGACCGTCTCAATTATCCGCAGGCTCGTATCCGACCGTGCCCTCATACCGTCTACTTGAGGTTCCGGACGATCGCGTCGCCCATCTCCACGGTTCCTACGATGCGAGCCCCCGGGCTCTGGATATCCTTGGTACGGTACCCGAGGTCGAGGGTCTTGACGATGGCCTGCTCGATCGCGCTGGCCTCGTTGTTCAGGTCAAACGTATAGGACAGCATCATGCCAGCCGAAGCAATCGTCGCGATGGGGTTCGCGATATTCTTTCCGGCGATATCCGGAGCGCTT
>DASTSI010000007.1:0-26882 GCA_035760745.1 Nitrospira sp.
CGTTCAAGAGATCCTCCCCGAGCACCAGCACGGCGTCGGACTCTTCCGTCTCCTTGATGGAGGCCGCCGGCACCGGACCCGTCCGAAGCACCGAGAGGACGACCGAAAGGAGACGCCGCTCGCGTTCCCGGATGCCCAGGACGAATCGGTCCGGTCCCACGAGGGACCGCAGGGCGACATTGGCCTCGAGCGACGCCCGCGGCGACCCGATGCCCACGACGCCCCGGGCGCGGCGCAGCAGATCCGCCGCCGCCGCGGCGACCAGACGCGGGCCTTCAGGCCTGGCCGGTCCGCCGCGCTCCGGCCGCGCGGCGGCGCGGCGGAGCCTCGCCTCCTCGTTCACGTACTCGTACCCGAATCGCCCTCGGTCGCAGAGGAAATAGCCGTTGACCTGGCTGTTGTAGCGGTTCACCACGCGCCGCAGGAGGCCGTACCGTTCGCCGGGCGTCGTGTTGCAGCCGAGACTGCAATGGGGGCAGATCGATTGGGCCGATTGGAGATCCCATTTCCGGCTGTAGTGGTGAAACAGCGTGTTGTCCACGAAGACGCCGGTGGGACAGACCTCCACGAGGTTCCCGCTGAACTCGTTCTCCAGCGTTCCGTCGCGCTCGCGACCAAAATAGACGGCATCGTGTGACCCGAACACGTTCAAATCCCGGCCGCCCGCGTAGTCCCGGTAGAACCGCACGCAGCGGTAGCACTGAATGCAGCGGTTCATGTCGTGCTTGATGAAGGGACCCAAGTCTTGGTTCCGATAGGTGCGCTTCGGAAACCGGTACCGCCGGTACGCATGTCCGGTCATGACCGTCATGTCCTGGAGATGGCACTCGCCGCCTTCGTCGCAGACCGGGCAATCGTGGGGATGGTTCACCATCAACCATTCGATCACCGAGGCGCGGAAGGCCTTGGCCTCCGGATCGTCGATCGAGATGCGCGAGCCTTCCAGGGCCGGCGTCATGCAGGCCATGACGAGGCGTCCCCGGCAATCCTGCTCGTCCTTGAACTGCTTCACCGCGCATTGCCGACAGGCGCCCACCGACCCCATGGCCGGATGCCAGCAAAAATACGGCAGGTTCAGACCCGCTCCCAAACAGGCGGACAACAAGTTCTGCCCCTCCTTCACCTCATGCGATGCCCCGTCCACGACGATGGTGGTCATGCCGGAATTTCCTTGAGCACGGGCACGCGGCGGCGGCCCCCTGACCGCCCGTACGGCCTCCAGGGACAGCCGCCGAGCCGAATGTGGCGGATGAAATCGTCGCGGAAATACGACAGCGCCGACTGCAGCGGCTCCACCGCCCCCGGCGCCAGCGCGCAGAACGTATGGCCGGGCCCCAGCAACGAGGCATGCATTTCGAGCAACCCGAGATCGTCCATCGATCCGTGGCCCTCTTCGAAGGCGTCGAGGATCCGCGCGACCCAGGGCAGCCCCTCGCGGCAGGGGGTGCACCAGCCGCACGATTCTCTCGCGAAGAATCTTTCGAGGTTCAGCAGCAGACCGAGGGGACAGGTCTGATCGTCGAGCACGATCATGCACCCCGTGCCGAGCCGGCCGACGTCGGCCGGGATCGAGGAAAAGTCCATCGGGAGATTCAGATGTTGCTCGACGAGAAACGGCGTGGAGGCGCCCCCCGGGAGAAGGCCGCGGAACGTAAAGCCGTTGAACATGCCGCCCGCATGGTCTTCGAGCAGCTCGCGCGCCGTCGTGCCTAGCGGCAGTTCCCACCAGCCGGGACGCGCCACCCGCCCGCTGATTCCGTACAGCTTCGTGCCGCCGTCCTTGCTCCGGCTGAGCCCCCGGAACCACGCCGCCCCCCGGTTCACGATGTGCGGGACGTTGTAGAGCGTCTCGACGTTCTGCACGACGGTCGGCTTTCCCCACAAGCCGACCGTCTGCGGGTAAGGGGGTTTCGCGCGGGGAATCGCCCGCTTGCCCTCCAGCGCATTGAGGAGCGCCGTTTCCTCGCCGCAGATGTAGCGGCCGGCGCTTTCGTGGAGATAGAGATCGAATCGGAAGTCGCAGCCGGGGAGCGGCCGGCCCAGGTAGCCTTCCGCATACGCCTCGCCGATCGCGGTACGCAGCCGCTCGAATGCCAGGCGATATTCCGCACGCAGGAAGATGAAGCCGACCTCCGCCTGCAAGGCATACCCCGCCACGATCATGCTCTCCACCATGCCGTGCGGATCGCCCTCGAGCAGGACCCGGTCCTTGAACGTACCCGGTTCCATTTCGTCCGCGTTGGCGATGATGTACTTCGGCCGGGGGGCGTCCTGGCCCATCGGCACGAAATTCCATTTCATGCCGGTCGGGAAGCCGGCGCCTCCGCGCCCCCGGAGACCGGACTCGCTGACTAGCTTCTGCACATCCTGGGGGGCGAGCCCCTTGGCGCATCGCTGGATCGCGCGGTACCCGCCGCCCTTCAGGCGCTCCTTCAGCGAGAGCGGGCGGCCGTCTCGGGGAATTTGCTGCGTAAGCGGTTGTTCCATCGGGTCGCTGTTGCTCGTGAGCGGGAGGCCGTCGTTGTTCAATTCGCCGCTGGAGGCCACGCAGGCACGCGGCTATCGGTACTGATCCAGGATGGTCTCGATCTGGTCCGGCGTGACATGCCCGTACACGTCCGCATCCACCATCATCGCGGGCGCCTGTTCACAGTGTCCGAGGCAGGCGATCGGCAGCACCGTCAAGCGGCCGTCCTTCGTCGTCTGTCCGATGTCCACCTCGTACCGGTCTTTGAGCTGCTCGCGGACCCGTTCATAGCCCATGATCCAGCAACTGACGCTGTCGCAGAGAAAGGCCACGTGGCGTCCGACCGGCTTGCGAAAGATCAGGTTGTAAAACGTCGCCACGCCGTCGACCTCGGCCGGCGTCATGCCGAGCAGCGCCGCGATGTCCTCCAGCGATTCGTCGGACACCCAGCCCCGGCGCCGCTGAACAAGCCTGAGCGCGTCGATGGCCCCCGCCCGTTTCTCGGGGTAGTGAGCCAAGGCTTGTTCGATTTCCTGCCGTTCGTCGTCGGTCAACATCGCGTCACTCGCTGAGGATAACGGGCTTCGGGATTGAGGCAGGGCTCATCGTGAGTCAGCCCTACCTGTCCACATCCGACAACACGAAATCCACGCTGCCGAGCACGGCGAGCAGGTCGGACAACAGTTCGCCGCGCGACATGAAGGGCACCATCTGAATGTGGGGGAACGAGGGCGTCCGGATCCTGGTGCGGTACGAGACCTGCGCGCCGTCGCTCGTCAGGTAGTAACTGGTCTGGCCCTTCGAAGATTCGGTCGGCACTTCGGCCTCGCCGGGAGGGATGACCGGGCCCCAACTGACGCCGAGAAAGTGATGGATAAGCGTCTCGATGTCGTACATCGTTCGCTCCTTGAGCGGCGGGGTGGTCAGCGGATGGAGCGACTTATACAAACCGTCCGGCATGTGCTCCAGACACTGCCGGATGATCCGGAGCGACTGGCGCATTTCGAGCACGTGAACCACCGCCCGGTCATAGCAGTCGCCGTTCGATGCGACCGGCACGTCGAAGTCGAAGCGGTCGTAGCCGGAGTAGGGGCGGGTCTTGCGCAGATCCCACGCCAAGCCGCAGGCGCGCAGCATCGGTCCGGTCGCGCCCCACGCGATGGCATCCTCGAGCGAAAAGGCGCCGATGCCGACGGTCCGCTCCTTGAAAATCGGATTGTCCATCACGAGCCGCTCGTACTCGTCGAGCCGCGCCGGAAAATACTCCACGAACTGGCGCACGAGCGCGTCCCATCCGACCGGGAGATCCTGCGCGACCCCGCCGATCCGAAACCAATTCGGGTGCATGCGGCCGCCGCAGATCGCCTCCGTAATGGCGTGGATCCGCTCCCGGTCGTTGAACATGTAGAAGACCGGCGAGAGCGCCCCGACGTCCTGCGCGAACGTGCCGTACCACACGAGATGGCTCGCCAGCCGGTACAGCTCCGAGATCATCACCCGGATGACCTGCGCCCGCTCCGGAACCTTGATCCCCGCAAGCCGCTCCACCGAGAGGCAGTAGGGCAACTCGTTCAATGCGCCCTGGAGGTAGTCGACACGATCGGTGTACGGAATGTACGTGTGCCACGTCTGGCGCTCGGCGATTTTTTCCTGGGCGCGATGGTGGTAGCCGATGTCAGGGACGATGTCGACGATCTCCTCGCCGGCCAGCTGCGCCACCAGCCGGAGCACGCCGTGAGTGCCCGTATGCGCGGGGCCGAGGTTGATGAACATGTAGTCGAATTCCGGCTCGTCGTGCGTCGTGTTCATGCCCCACTCGTCCGGCTTGAACTCGAGCGCGGCCTGCGTCATGGCGAGTTTGTCGGCCGGAAGTTGAAACGGTCCCATCTCCGTCCCGCGCGCCGGATGATCCTTGCGCAGCGGATGCCCGGCCCACCAGGGCGGCATGAGCAACCGCCTCAAGCAGGGATGGCCCTCGAACCGGATGCCGAACATGTCGAACGTTTCCCTCTCGTACCAATTGGCATTCGGCCAGAGGTCCGTGACCGAAGGCACCGACAGATCCTCCTCGCGCAAGGGCACCTTCACCCGAACCGAGGCGTTCCGCCCGAGCGAAACCAGGTGGTAGAACTGCGTGAACGGCGCGTTCGGCATGCCGTCGCGATGCTGCCGCTCCCGCTCGTCGATCGCGCTCAAGTCGAACAGCATCGCGTACGGCTTCGGGACCTCGGTCCTCAAATGCCGCAGGGTCTGGTGCAATCGGCTCTTGTCGATCCAAATCGTCGGAATGCCGTCCTTCCCCTCTTGAACCGCGAGGAGATGGACCAGGCCGAACTGCTCCCGCAGTTCATCGGCGACCGCCGCGTCACGAACCACACTGCCGCCAATCATCGATCGTTCTCCACTCGTTCGGCGTCCGTTCACCCGGCCGGCTCTCTCCCGGCCGTCGTCCGAGCGTGTCGGTGATCGGCAGCCGGTCCACCGTCGGATACTCGCGCTCCTTCGTGCGCGTCTGCTGCTTGAGGTCCCGCATCGACGGCATGATCGGCCGCTCGACCTCTTGCGGCCCAAACCGCCAGCTCAACGGACGCCGTTCCCGACCGACCTGCTCCTGGAGCAGCAGGAGGCATTCCATGAACGTATGCGGCGAAGGCGGGCAACCGGGCATGTACACGTCGACCGGCAGGAATTTGTCGACGCCCTGCACGACCGAGTATGCGTCGAACATGCCGCCTGAGTTGGCGCAGGATCCCATCGAGATGACCCAGCGCGGCTCCAGCATCTGCTCGTAGAGCTGCTTGATGACGGGCGCCACCTTGATGAAGACCGTGCCCGACACCACCAGCACGTCGGCCTGCCGGGGAGACCCGCGGATCACTTCGGCGCCGAACCGGGCAATGTCATACGCGCTCGTGATGCTGGTCGCCATCTCCACATAGCAGCACGACAGGCCGAAGTTCAGCGGCCAAAGCGAATTCTTCCGTCCCCAGGCCAACAGATCTTGGAGCGTGGCGAGCAACACCGATCGTCCCACCACGTCGGTCAGCGACCCGTCGCCGCCGTCGGACACGCGACTGCCGCGTAGCCTGCCGCTACGCCACAAGGGCATGGTCCTGCTCCCCGGGGGCGGGTTGGCGAAGACGATGGACGGACGGTCGCTGATAGGTCGCGCTCCAATCCAGCGCACCGATGCGCCAGAGATAGCCCAGGGCGGCGAGAAGGATGGCGGCAAAGATCGCCGCCTCGGTAAACCCGAACCAGCCGGTTTCCGGCACGGCCACCGCCCAGGCATAGAGGAAGACGGCTTCGAGATCGAAGATCACGAACAGCATGGCGACGAGGTAATACTGAATGGGCAACCGAATCCTCGCGGTGCCGGTCGGCTGGATGCCCGATTCGTAGGGAAGGCCGGTCGCGATGTCCGACCGGCGCTCCGGTTTCTTCCAGTGCCGCTCGCCGAGGAGCGCCGGCAGGCCGAGCATGGCGGCGATCACGACCAACACGGCAAACCCATAGAGCCCGATGTGCCAAAGGGGATCGGTGTCCATGCCGGCGTCCTTGGTTCGGTCGTCGATGAGGCAAGGGGCGAGCCACGGGCTCAGTCCGGGCGCGGCGGTGATTCCCTCTTGATGCATCCCATTTTTCGGTCAAGGCACGAGGATGAATCCGGCGCCTCAGACAGCTTGTCCGATTCCAGACAGCTTGTCTTTCCCAGAGCACCGAGGCACAGGCCGAACCATGAGGTCACACAGGCTAGAACGTTGAACGGAAATTTCCGGGGTATTCCCCAGGCCCTCTGGTCGTATCAGGAAGTGTCGGTCTCTTATCGCTATTTAATTTAAATGGTTGTTCACGATGTCTCGAGATTATGAGAACACCTTGCGGCCGACGACGATCCCGGCGATCAACAGGACCACGAAGACCGCCAAAAAGAGGTAGAAGAGCACCTTCGCGATGCCGGCTGCGCCGGCCGCGATCCCGCCAAAGCCGAAGGCGCCGGCGATCAGCGCGATCACGAAAAAGATCGCCGCCCATTTCAACAACATCCTGAGCCTCCTTCCGTTCCCCGGAAGAAACGCAACATCGATGCCGAGGGAGCGGGACGGTAGTCCGGAGCAGGCGCCTCACTCTGGGAGAAGGCTCGCTCCCCCCTACGCCACGTTGTTCATCGGTATGTGCATTGCAAATTTTCGGTTGGTGCCTCGGACTCTTCATGCTCGGTCAACGATGGCAGGGTGACTCCGAGCGGAACCAGGAAACGCGGGAGCGGATCAGAGACGCCCGCGGAGCGAGGACCGCGGGTCTCCAGTTGCATATCTTTGCTCACTCGCCGGAGCGGGCCGCCCGGTCCGTTCCTTGTTGGTGTCCGCACGAGGGAGCACGCGTGCAGAGCGACGATGATCATTTCGAAGCACTGACGGCCGCCGTGTTTTGCGCACGCTTCAATCCCGATGTGGTGCAGAGCCGGTGGGCGGCAATCCGCCGCGGGTTCGCCGGCTTCGCGCTGGAGGTCGTCGCATCGTGGCCCGAGGGCCGAACCGAGCAGGTGATGCGGGAGCCGGGAATGATCCGCAATCGCAAGAAAATCGCTGCGACCATCAGAAATGCGGCCGAGCTTTCGAGACTCGTTCGTCGCCACGGAAGCGTCCAGGCGTATCTCGAGCCGGCGAAAAGGAGCCGAGCCGGCGCGCCTCGGGCGATCGACCGGTGGGCGCACTACATCGGCCTGCCGTCCATTCTGTGCTATCCGCGCTGCGTCGCCAAGCGGCCCCACGGACGGAACCCGCCTTCTAGGATCTCTCCCAGCTTCCGTGATCGAAAGCCGGCGCGTAGAGTCTAGATCGAGGAGCGGGTGCAGCTGGACATCCCGAAGCCCTGCGAGTCGCCGGATCCCGGTGACGGCCGTCGCGCACACGAACGACGGCGCCGCCGGGTCGTTCCGATTTTTTGACACTACCATCGCAGCGGAGGTGCCCGATGACACGGTGGAATGATCGACGGCGAATGCTCAGTGCGACCGCGGCATTGCTCGCGCTCGCCGGCGTCCTCCAAGGGATGCGGGCCGAGGCAGCGCAAACCTCCTGTCTTTTGAAGGCCGCGACGGAACCGGTGGAGGTGACCGTCCTCGTCGGAGGGACGGAGTACTGGCACGAGAAGATCCCCAAGGGAGAAGAGCGGAAGGTGGCGATCCCCGAAGGTCCGTTTACGGTCATTTCCTCGGTGTACAACCAGAATCTCAAGACCAAGGAAGACATTCGAACGGAAGCCCACACACAGATGTGCGGTCAACAGGCGGCGCTCAACGTGCCGCTGTTCGTGCAACGGTGACCCGTGCCACGTGAGGCCGCACGCCGACGAGCCAGGGGAGAACGGGTTCGAGATCCGGTGGGTATCCACCGGGGAAGGGCGGCTGTACACCAGGATCGGCGGCCCGGAAGGAACGCGGCGGCCCCTCGTGCTGATCCACGCGTTCGTGCTCGCGAGCGACGCGATGATGCCGCTTGCGCGGGCATTGTCGCGGCGACACCGGGTGTGCACGCTGGATCTCCCAGGATACGGATTGAGCGACAAACCGGGACAGCCCCTGGCGCTGGACGTATTGGTCCACAGCCTTGAGGCTTGGATGGAAGCCAGGGAGGGACCGATGAAAATCAAAGACGTCATGACACCCAGTCCGAGCTATTGCGTTCCGGAACATTCCTCGGTTCTGGCGGCGCGTATCATGAAGGACAAGAACGTCGGAATCGTGCCGGTCGTTGAAACGGAAGCGCGATGGAAATTGATCGGCGTCGTCACCGATCGGGATCTTTGCCTGGCGGTCGTCGCCAGCGGGCGGCACCCCGACTCTGTCAAGGTCCGCGAAGTGATGACCGATCAGATCATCACTTGCAGCCCCGATGAAGACGTCCGGAGCGCAGCCGATCGCATGCGGGAGAATCAAATCCGGCGGGTGCCCGTCGTCGACGAGCAGGGGATGCTGCAAGGCATGGTATCGACGGCGGACATCCTTCAACGATCCAATCTGCCCTCCGAGATGACGCATGACACCATGAGAAAAGTGAGCGAGCCGACGGACCACGCGAGCAAGCCGAGGGCTCAGAAGCAGAACCGGGCCGCGTAGCGAGATCGACTGCCTACGTAGCTCGGGTCTCCCAGAATGTGGCTCTCAGAATGAATAGTGAGAAGAGACCGTCGATGCCGCAACGAGACAACCGTCGCACGAAGAGCCGGAAGCGGCACGGCACGAGGCCGACGACGCGAGCGGCAGCAGCCTCCGACGCAGCCAAGGCTACGGCGAAGCGCACCCTTCGCAACGGTCAGAGCGACCAACCGCAAGCCGTCGCTCCGATGCGCCCGACGACGCGTCGGCCGCCGGAACGCCTCCGGCTCGTGGAACGCAGGGGGAACCCGGCGGAATGCGCCGCGACACCGATAGCGGCCACGCTGAAGAGACATGGCTCGTCCAAGATCCCAAGCAGCCCGCGGCAGGCCGCGCCGAAAGGATCAGCGCGCCGGTACTGGTCGGCCGACGTGATGCAGCACAGCAATGCGTTGGACCTGGAACGAGGGGTGTTTCAATTGACAAGCCCTCGCCGGATCGCCGCCTCATTGAAGCGATCGTCGGAGCGCAGCACGAGGCGGAAAGGCTCGGCGTACCAGTCCGCCATGTCGATGCTCAATTTCTACATCAACCGGGCGGGCAAGCAGTTGAGCCGTGACCGCAAGCGAATCCTTGAGCGGACGAAGTCGGAACTTCGCCGCGTCTTCGGCCGACCGCCGGCTCGCTCCACGGCCCGGCGACGGTCCGGCAAAAGAGCCTCATGACGCACCGGCTCCGGTTGGTCCCCTTGGCGATGCTCGTCACCCTGCTGCCCTGCTGCGGCACGGCGGATACGGAACGGGACCGGTACGGCGATGGCGGCGCGTACGCCTTCGAGAACGTCGACATGTATCCCGGTTCAGGCTACGACTATCGGACCAGAGGACGCGGCCGGGCGGGAGCCGAGCCGTACGACGCCGAGGATCGGCCGCCTTGGGAATCCGACGGCACCGAGTCGTGACAGGAAGAGGCGGCGTCATTTCATTTCAAGGAGGAGGCGCAATCACGATGGCGGCATCGAAGCGAGGAACCAAGGCGCGCAACGCGGGGATCACCCACTTCCCTCTCGAACGAGAAAAACAAAGCCAAAAGAGAGTACCGCCTCGCGGCGCGACCAAAGGCGGCCGCAAGGCCGCGGCCGGGGAGAGCGGCCATGGACATCGCCTCTCGCGTGCGGCAAGAGCGAACCCTTCCCAGGACATGGAGGCCCGGTTTGACGGCAAGGGAAGCAAAGGGGGAAAGAGCGGAGGATCCCGGGCTGGGCTGCGTTCCACGGGCCGCAAGAAAGGAACCAAACGCCCATCCCGGTAACAGCGGTCGGTGTCTCACTTGGGCGCGGTCGGAGGCGGCTGCTGTCCGCGAGGTTCCGCCGGCGGAATCGGTTTGGCTTTCGGGGGCGGGACCGGAGAAGGAGGAAGTGCCTCGGCGGGCGGACGGGGGACTGGTGCGGGAGGAATCGGCTCGGGCTGCGGCGACGGAACAGGGGTGGAGGGCGTTTGCTGGGCAGGGGGTTGCGACTGTTCCGCGGCGAGCGACGGACGGCAGAAGGCCGACCACAGAGCGATGACCGAAAACGAGAGCGCACTCGCTCGTACAAGCCACATCATTTATTCATTCCCTTCCTCCCGCAAAGGGTCGTCCTCTTGTGACGGAACTGAAGCCCGCGGCATCCGATCGAGCACTACGCTTACACGAGGCAACTCCGGTTCCCGAAAAATACGCACCACCAAAAAACATTCGTCGAGATCATTGGCTTCCTCGCGGACCGCTTGTCCGTATGAGACGCCTCGTGCCCGCTCCCGCTCACACGGTGAGCGGAGCGGGTCGGTTCTTCTACAAAAACAATTTACGCACATTTAACGATCCGTATACATGCAGGTGCGAAAGAGTGTGGCAAGCTGTGCGCCATGCAACAGGCCACGGACATCGCGATCGACCGGCGGCTGCCCGGTTACTACCATGCACTGGAGGGACGGCTTCGGATCTATGCCCCCCAAGTGAAACGCGCGCCGCAACGGGCATTGTTCGTCGAGATGCTGCTCGGTTCCATGGACGGAGTCGTTCATGTCCGGGCGAACCCGACTACCGGGAACGTGCTCGTACGGTTCGAGCCCGAGTCCCTGGAGCACGCGGACATCATCAGGGCCCTGCGCAAAGCCGACTGCCTCGGCGTGGAAGAGGCCCGCCCGTCGGTGCCGGTGGATCATGAGTTGACGAAGCTGATCCGCGACGCCGTCGTACGATCCGTGACCGACGCGCTCGTCACCCGCGCCCTCTCGGCTCTGCTCTGATCGGCTCTGGTCTTCCATAACGGCCCGAGCGCATGGCCGGTCGCGACGATGGCCGCCCCGTTGCTCAACAGGGTCGCCATCCCGGGGCCCAGCATCCCGGCGAAGGCGAGCGCGAGCGCCACGGTGTTCGGCACCGAGATAATCCGCCAGCTCTCGCGGATCGTGTCGATCGCCTCCCGGGCCAACTCGACGGCGAGTGGAATCGACTCCAGCGTGCCGCTCAGCAGCACGACATGCGCCGATTCCTGCGCAATATCGGCTCCGCTCCTGAGCGCGAGGCCGACGTCCGCGTGCGAGAGCGCGGGTGAGTCGTTGATTCCGTCTCCGACGGCCGCCACGCGGAGCCCGCGCCGCTGCAGGGTCTCGATGTAGGCGACCTTTTGATCGGGCAGCAGCTCCGCGGCGAACGACTCGATGCCCGCCTGCGCGGCCGCCCGCCGCGCGACGGCCTCTTGATCCCCGGTCAGCATCGTCACCTCTTTCATGCCGAGCGCGCGCAGCCGCTCGATGACGCGGGGCGTCTCTTCCCGAAGGCTGTCCGCATACCCCAAAACGCCGACGACCGACCCATCCATCGCCACGCAGACCGGTGAGACCGCCCGCGCCGCCAGATCCCTACACTGGCGCAGCGCGGAAGACGGCAGGTTCACACCCAGTTCGTTCATGTATCGAAGACCACCGACATGGACGAGCGATCCGCGGAGCCGCGCCCCGACACCAAGCCCCACGGCGTACCGAGACGACTCGGCCGACAGCAGGGGCACACCGGCTTCAGCGGCCGCCCGGCCGATCGCCTGGGCCACCGGATGGTTGAGGCTGCCCTCCGCCGAGGCCGCGAGCGCCAGCACCTGCTCGCCCGTGAGCCCGTCGTAGCTTCGCACGTCGGTCACCCGCGGGACGCCGAGACTCAAGGTCCCGGTTTTATCGAAGACGACCGCGTCCACCGTCGCCAGCGCTTCGAGCGAGCGGCCCCCCTTGAAGAGCACCCCATGCCGGACGGCCTCCGCCATCGTCGCCAGTACCGCCGTCGGAGCCGCGACCCGGATCCCCGTGCCGTAATCCACCACCAACACCGAGGCGGCGCCGCTCGCGCCGCCCTCCACCAGCCCGCGGATCCCCGCGCCGAGGAAGCTGTACGGCACCAGGCCGTTCGCCCAGCGTTCTGCATAGTTCTGCATCGCCGTCTCATGGGCGGGCGCATCGTCCACCATCCGGACGATCTTGGCCGCTTCCGTGTCGTCGCCGACTTGCGCGGTCTTGATGCGGAGCGTGCCGTCCCGGACGACCGTGGCCGCGAAAACCCGATCGCCCGCGGTCTTGTCCTTCGGGACCGACTCGCCGGTCAACGTCTGCTCGTCCACGCTCGCTGCGCCCGCGAGCACCGTCCCGTCGACGGGGATCCGGTCCCCGGAATGCACCACGACCTGATCGCCCACGGCCAGCCGCAGGACCGGCGTCTTGATGGTGCGCGGTCCTTTCACGACCCAGGCGGAGGACTGTTGGTAGGACAAGACCGAGGACACGGTCTTGCGCGCGTGAGCCACGGTGGCATCCCGCACATAGTCGCCCAGGTTCACGAGCCAGATCATGAACATCGCCATCTCGAACTGGCCCTGCGCGCAAAGGACGGCGGTCGCCGATGCGTCGAGCACATCGACCGTCAGCTGATCTTCCCGGGCGAAGGCGTGATAGGCGCGGGCCAGCATGGGCACGGCGCTGCCCGCGACGCAAAGCGGAAGGAGCACCGGCGCAAACGCCGACTTGGTCCAGGCGGCGGCGAGGCCGAAGGAGGACAGGGACAACTCATACCAAGCAGACCGATCGGGAGCCGGCCGATAGCCGGGCCGTTCACCGCGCCGGGGCGCGAGCTTGTCGATGCGCCGACACAAGGCAGCCGCCGTCCAGACGGCCGGATCATATCGAAGCGTGAGGCTGGCGCAGTAGGGATTGGCCGAGGCATGCGAGACGCCGGCGAGGCGCCCCATGCGGGCCGCGAGGACATCGGCGAGATCGCGGCGGGATTTGATCCACGCCACGCGGACCCGCACGCGACCGGGCATGTCATGCACCACGGCGGCGGGTACGGGCTTCGAATCTGACCTGGCGCGAGGCTTGAGCGTGATGGCGGTGCCTATGCGCGGGCACGGCGGCGGGTACGGGGTGCGGTTTCGGCAGACCGATCCGCCGCCGACTCGGCCTTCCGGACGCGAGGTTCGTCGCGCATGTCTTCTGCCATTTCGGCCCGGCTTTCCGCGACCAGATCGCTGAGCTGCTCGCCGGCTTCCGCGACGCCTTCCTTCACGGCGTCGTAGAGCGTGACGCCGCCCTTCACGAGGGACTTGGCCAAGGGCCGTAATCCGGAGGCGAGGCTCGGCAACACGGTCGGCGCGACCATGGCGACGCCGATTCCCAACAAGATCGTGGAGAGCGGTCCTTTCGGAAGTTCATCGAACAAGGCCATTTCTTCCTCCTTCAATAACGATGATGCAGGTGACCCGTTACCCTAGAACAGCCGCCCTGGTATGCCCACTAGGGGCTTCCCTCGCCCCGCGGGGATCGTCAGGGCGATTCGGGACGAAGGACGCGCGGCAACACGAACCACAGACCGACATACAGACAGATCAGAAAGAGCGAGACGAACGCAGCGGGCAGGGTGCTGTCCAGGATCATGGCCGCGATCAAGTACATGTCGAGCGCGATGCCCAGCAGGAGCGGAAACATGCTGTACAGCAGCAGACGCGACGAGAACTCGATGAAGGAATGCGAGACCGCGTCCCGCAAGACCTGGCGATGGTACGCCGCGGGGGTCATGACGAGCGCGACGGCGAGCGCGACCAGCATCGTCGCCGCGAGATGCAGCACCCGCTGATTGCCGTTCAACCCTTCCCAGAACCGGCCGTTGAACACCACGATCAATTGAAACCCGAAGAGCGCTTGGATCCCCGGGAGTACCATGCGGCACTCTTCGAGGATGTGAGACGCGACCTCCGGAAGCGGTTCCTTCTCGTACGAGATCGAGGGAGAACATGGGAGGAGTTTGTGCATGGACCGACGCGCACCTCACGTGGCGGCATCGCCGGGGGATTCCGGCTTGTTGATCGTGTAGTAGACGCCGAACGCAAACCAGAAATATTCGTACCAGGCGGGAGTCCTCAGGGAGTCCGAAACGAATAGGCTTCGGATCCCCATCAGCGTAAGCGCGACCGGCACGAGCAGGCCGAGGTTCAGCTCGCGGCCGCTCAATTTCGCGATGCCGCTTTCGACGAGCCGCCCCAGGGACTCCATCGATTCCGCGAGCGCGGAACCGGCATCGCGGCCATTGCCTGCGGTCAGGAACGTGAGCCACTCTTCGACCTCGCGCGGATCGATGTCGGCCGCGCTCAATCCGAAGGCCTCGGCGACCTTGAGGAGAAAATCCACCGACGCGGCAGCGTCCGGATGATAGTGGACCGTGACGCCGCCGATGGCCGGGTTGGTGTCCACGTGGGTGACGCCGTCGATCGACGACAGTGTTTTCTGGAGATGCCCGGCGAGCGCCGGGTTGGCTTTCATCGGCCGGTACTTGAGCCGCAGGCGTCCGGGGATGGCATGTTCGACCCGAATGCCGTGCCGTTCCGCCGTCGTCATGATGCCTCCGGTCGCACGTTCGTCGGCAAGAGACCCGCCCGACATGCAAAGATCAGCCCATTGAAAGGTCCCGGGAATGTCGAATTCAACGGACGGTCAGTCAGGATCGGCAGAAAAGTTGTCCCGAGACAGCACGGATTGTCCCGGCACACCGGCCGATCTTCGCCGGGCTGCCCACCGTGCGGCCGGGTCGGAGGGTACGAGTATCGCAGCGGAATCCGCCATGGCGCCTGGCGGGCGGAATGTCGCTCCACTTGTTGAAGTGCCCCGACGGCCGGTGCGCGGAAGGGGGCCCCATCTGTGGGAGATTCCGGCCGTCGTGGACCTCTTCTTCATCCTGGCGGGCGCCGCGGCGGCTGCGGCGTTGTACGCCCTGCGGGATATTTTCATTCCGGTCTTCCTCGCCTTCGGCCTCGCGTACCTGTTCAATCCGTTCATCACCACGCTCGAGCGGCGATGGAGGATTCCGCGGCCGGTGAGCGTCGCCCTGCTGCTCGTGCTCTTCGCGGCCGCGACGGCGGCGTTCGTCGCCTGGCTGGGTCCGCTCTTGGCGCAACAGGCCCAGACGCTGACCAAGAAGACCCCGCAATACCTCCAGACGCTGGGCGGACGCTACGGCATGGACCTGTCGTCGCTGTCCGACCAATTGCTCGGCTGGACCTCGCGGCTCCAGAATGATCCGTTCGCGATCTTTCAACCGATCTTTGCGGGGACAGGCCAGGCCCTCGGCCTCATCGGCACGGTCATCGGGACGACGACCTACCTCGTCATGACCGCCATGCTGCTCCCGATTTATTTCTTCGTCTTCGCCTGGCGCTTCTACCGGCTCTCGGAAATCCTGCCACGGCTCATCCCAAGGAGCGGCCGGCGGCGGACGCTCGACATCCTGGCCAAGATCGACCAGGCGGTCTTCGGGTTTTTTCGCGGACGGCTGCTCGTAGCGCTCGTGACGGGCGTGCTGTACGCGGCGGGGTGGGCCTGGACGGACGTGCCGTACTGGTTTCTCCTCGGCGCGGGGACGGGGCTGCTCTCCATCATCCCGTATGTCTCGGTCATCGGCTGGCCGCTGGCCATCCTGCTCAAATACCTCGACAGCGCGGCCGGAGTGGACGGTCCGTCTTTGAGCTGGTTCTCCATCGTGGTGCTCCCGAGCCTGCCCTATCTGATCGTGCAGTTCTTCGAAAGCTGGTGGTTGACCCCCTGGATTCAAGGTCAGACGACGAACTTGAGCGCGGTCACGGTCATTATCGTGGTGCTCATCGGAGGAGCGGTCGCGGGCTTTCTCGGTCTCATGCTCGCGATCCCAGTCGCCTCCTCCGTCAAGATCCTGTTCGAGGAATTGCTGCTGCCCCGGTGGGAAGCCTGGGCGGCAAAGCGATAGGCGGACGGACAGCTGGGCCTTTTGGACCTGAGACCCGAACCAAGGATCTCCATCATGGATCACTCGATTCGTTTCTCTTGGCGCTTCGGCCTGCTGCTTGTCGGATTGACGCTGCTCATGGTGCTCTTGGCCGGATGCCCGCCCCGGCGGAAGCCGGAGCCGCTTGTCGCCATGTCCGCGGCCGCCTCTTTGGAACCGATAGCCCATCCACAGGCGGGGCCCACGCGATAAACGCTTGTCCGAACCCCGGCTCGCGCGCTTGGATCGTGTGATACACACAAACTATTCACAATGCCGGCCATTTGGTCGGTGACTAGGGATGTCCCTAGTTAGCACCTGGCGGGAAACGGGGTACGGTCGTTTCCGCCCATTTCACCCACACTCATCCACGACGTTCCCTCCCCCGGAGGCCCAATGAAACAGGCGACAACGGAAGATACCAGCAGGGTTCTCGCCCAGTCGGCCGTGGCCGGAAACGGACAGGGGCGGCGTCAGCGAGACGTCTCCGAACAGCTGGGCGAGATCCTCAAAGTCATGATCGCCTACCGGAACGGGGATTTCTCCGTTCGGCTCCCGTCCACCTGGACGGGGATCGTCGGAAAGATGGCGGATACGATGAACGACATCCTCGCGGTGAGCGAGCGCCGGGGGAATGAGACGGTACGCATCTGCCGCCTGGTGGGGAAGGAAGGCCGGCTGCGGCAGCGCTTGTCCGTGCCGGGGGTGACGGGCGGATGGGCCGACGAAATCGCCTCCCTCAACACCTTGATCGACGACCTCGTGTCGCCGACCACCGAAGTGACCAGGGCGGTCGGCGCCGTCGCGAAGGGCGACCTCAGTCAGGCCATGGCCCTCGAGAAAGACGGCCGCCCCCTCGAAGGGGAATTCCTCCGCAGCGCCAAGCTCGTCAACAAGATGATCGAGCAGCTGTCCGTCTTCACGTCCGAAGTCACGCGCGTCGCCCGCGAGGTCGGCACCGAAGGGAAGCTCGGCGGCCAGGCGCAGGTGAAGGGCGTGAGCGGCGTCTGGAAGGAGCTCACGGACTCGGTAAACCAGATGGCGGGCAATCTCACGGCCCAGGTGCGGAACATCGCGGACGTCACGATCGCGGTCGCCAACGGCGATTTGTCGAAGAAGATCACCGTGGACGTCCGCGGCGAAATTTTGCAGTTGAAGGAAGCGATCAATACGATGGTCGAGCAGCTCCGGTCGTTCGCCTCCGAGGTCACCCGCGTCGCCCGCGAGGTCGGCACCGAGGGCAAGCTCGGCGGCCAGGCGGTCGTGCCTGGCGTGGCCGGCACTTGGAAGGATCTGACCGACAACGTGAACTCGATGGCCTCGAACCTCACGGCCCAGGTGCGCAACATCGTCGAAGTCACCGTCGCCGTCGCCCGCGGCGACCTCTCGCGGAAGATCACGGTGGACGTGCGCGGCGAAATTCTCCAATTGAAGGAAACGATCAACACGATGGTCGAGCAGCTCCGGTCGTTCGCCTCGGAAGTCACCCGCGTCGCCCGCGAGGTCGGCACTGAGGGCAAGCTCGGTGTCAACGCGATCGTGCCCGGCGTCGCCGGAACCTGGAAAGACCTCACCGACTCGGTCAACGCGATGGCCAACAACCTGACCGCACAGGTCCGCAACATCGCGGAGGTCACGACGGCCGTCGCGCGCGGCGACCTCTCGCGCAAGATCACGGTGGACGTCAAAGGCGAAATCCTGGCGCTCAAGAACACGATCAACACGATGGTGGACCAGTTGAACGCCTTCGCCGCCGAGGTCACGCGCGTCGCCCGCGACGTGGGCACGGAGGGCAAGCTGGGCGTGCAGGCGGTCGTGCCCGGCGTCGGCGGAACCTGGAAGGACCTGACGGACTCGGTGAACGCGATGGGCGCGAACCTCACGGCGCAGGTCCGGAACCTGGCCGAGGTCGCGACCGCCGTGGCGAAGGGGGACCTGTCCCGCAAGATCACCGTGGACGTGAAGGGCGAGATCCTCGAGTTGAAGAACACGATCAATACGATGGTGGACCAGTTGAACGCCTTCGCGGCCGAGGTCACGCGCGTCGCGCGCGAGGTCGGCACCGAAGGCAAGTTGGGCGTGCAGGCGGTCGTCCCGGGCGTCGGGGGCACGTGGAAAGACCTCACGGACAACGTCAATTCGATGGCGAACAACCTGACCGCCCAGGTCCGGAACATCGCCGAGGTTGCGACCTCGGTCGCGCGCGGCGACCTCTCCCGCAAGATCACCGTGGACGTGAAGGGCGAGATCCTTCAACTCAAGGAAACGATCAACGTCATGGTCGAGCAGCTCCGGTCCTTCGCCTCGGAAGTCACGCGCGTCGCCCGCGAGGTCGGCACCGAGGGCAAGCTCGGCGGCCAGGCGCAGGTGAAGGGCGTGAGCGGCGTCTGGAAGGAGCTCACCGAGAGCGTCAATGAGATGGCGGGCAACTTGACCGCGCAGGTCCGCAACATCGCCGAAGTGACCGTGGCGGTCGCCAACGGCGACCTGTCGAAGAAGATCATCGTGGACGTGCGCGGCGAAATTCTCCAGTTGAAGGAAGCGATCAACACGATGGTCGAACAGCTCCGCTCCTTCGCCTCGGAAGTCACGCGCGTCGCGCGCGAGGTCGGCACCGAAGGCAAGCTCGGCGGCCAGGCGCAGGTGAAGGGCGTGAGCGGCGTCTGGAAGGAGCTCACGGACTCGGTGAACCAGATGGCGGGGAACCTCACGGACCAGGTCCGCAACATCGCGGAGGTGACGATCGCGGTCGCCAACGGCGATCTGTCGAAAAAAATCACCGTAGACGTCCGCGGCGAAATCCTCCAGCTCAAGGAAGCCGCCAATACGATGGTGGAGCAGTTGCGGTCGTTCGCGTCGGAAGTCACCCGCGTGGCGCGCGAGGTCGGCACCGAAGGCAAGCTCGGCGGCCAGGCCCTCGTGCCGGGCGTGGCCGGCACCTGGAAGGATTTGACCGACAACGTCAACTCAATGGCTTCGAACCTGACGGCGCAGGTCCGCAACATCGCCGAAGTGACGATCGCGGTCGCGAACGGCGACTTGTCGCGCAAGATCACGGTGGACGTGCGGGGCGAAATCCTCCAGCTCAAGGAAGCGATCAATACGATGGTGGAGCAGTTGCGGTCGTTCGCGTCCGAAGTCACGCGCGTCGCCCGGGAGGTCGGCACCGAGGGCCGGTTGGGCGTCCAGGCCGTCGTGCCGGGCGTGGCCGGCACCTGGAAGGACCTCACGGACTCCGTCAACGCGATGGGCGCGAACCTCACCGCGCAGGTCCGCAACATCGCCGAAGTGACCACGGCGGTCGCGCGCGGCGACCTCTCGCGCAAGATCACCGTGGACGTGAAGGGCGAAATTCTCGAATTGAAGAACACGATCAATACGATGGTGGACCAGTTGAACGCCTTCGCGGCCGAGGTCACGCGCGTCGCCCGCGAGGTCGGGACCGAGGGCAAGCTCGGCGGTCAGGCGGTCGTACAGGGCGTCGCCGGCACGTGGAAGGACCTCACGGACTCCGTCAACGTCATGGCGACGAATCTGACCGACCAGGTGCGCGGCATCGTGAAGGTCGTCACGGCGGTCGCCAACGGCAACCTCCGGCAGAAGCTGACCGTCGAAGCGAAGGGCGAGGTGGCGGCCCTGGCCGAAACGATCAACAACATGACCGACACCCTCGCGACGTTCGCGGACCAGGTGACCAACGTGGCCCGCGAAGTCGGCGTGGAAGGGCGGCTCGGCGGCCAGGCCAACGTGCCGGGCGCGGCCGGTACCTGGAAGGACCTGACCGGCAACGTGAACCTGCTCGCGGCCAACCTGACCACCCAGGTCCGCGCGATCGCCGAAGTCGCGACGGCGGTCACGAAGGGCGACCTGACGCGGTCGATCCAGGTCGAGACCCGCGGAGAGGTTGCCGAGCTGAAGGACAACATCAACACGATGATCGACAATCTCCGCGTCACGACGGAGCGCAACCAGGAGCAGGACTGGCTCAAGACGAACGTCGCGAAGTTCACCCGCATGCTCCAGGGTCAGCGCGATCTCTTCACCGTCGGCCAGATGCTCCTCTCCGAGTTGTCCCCGCTCGTGGAGGCGCAGGAGGGCACGATCTACCAAATGGACATCGTCGAGGGCGAACGGCCGTCGCTGCGCCTGTTGGCGTCCTACGCCAGCCAGCGGAACGAGCCGGAGCGGATCGACGTCGGCGAGGGCCTGATCGGCCAATGCGCCGTCGAGAAGCAACGCATCCTCCTCACGAACGTGCCGGCGGTCTATACCACCGTGATTCATTCGAGCCTCGGGGAAGCGCGGCCCGCGAACATCGTCGTGCTGCCCGTGCTGTTCGAAGGCCAGACCAAGGCGGTGATCGAGCTGGCGTCGCTGCGGCCCTTCACGGTGACGTATCTGACCTTCCTCGAGCAGCTCACGCAGAGCATCGGGGTCGTGCTCAACACGATCGAGGCGACGATGCGCACCGAGAATCTGCTGCAGCAGTCGCAGCAGCTCACGATCGAGCTGCAATCGCAGCAGAAGGAACTGACGCAGACCAACGAGGAGCTCGAGCGCAAGGCCAAGCAGCTGGCGGAGCGCAACACGGAAGTCGAACGGAAGAACAAGGAAGTGGAACAGGCCCGCCGGGCGCTCGAAGAGAAGGCGGCGGAGCTGGCCCTCACGTCGAAGTACAAGTCGGAGTTCCTGGCCAACATGTCCCACGAGCTCCGCACGCCGCTGAACAGCATTCTGATCCTCGGGCAGCAGCTGGCCGACAACTCTTCGGGCAATCTGTCGCCCAAGCAGGTGGAGTTCGCCCGGAACATCCACAGCGCGGGCTCGGACCTGCTCAACCTGATCAACGACATTCTCGACCTCTCGAAGATCGAATCGGGCACGGTGACGGTCGAGGCCGAGGAAACGACCTTCATTGCGCTCCGGGACAGCGTCGAGCGGAATTTCCGCCACATCGCGGAATCCAAGAATCTGCCGTTCTACCTCGAATTCGACCCCAATCTGCCGCGCGGCTTCACGACCGACCCCAAACGGCTCCAGCAGATCTTGAAAAATCTCCTGTCGAACGCCTTCAAGTTCACCGCGCACGGGCACGTCGCGATGAGCGTGCGGCTGGCCAGCGACGGGTGGACGTCGGACCACCCGGTCCTGAGCCGCGCGCACACAGTCATGGCGCTGTCGATCGCCGACACCGGCATCGGCATCGCGCCCGAGAAGCAGAAGCTGATCTTCGAAGCGTTCCAGCAGGCCGATGCCGGCACGAGCCGCAAGTACGGGGGCACGGGTCTCGGCCTCGCCATCAGCCGCGAACTGGCCACGCTCTTGGGCGGCGAGATCCGCCTGTTCAGCGAGCCCCGGCAGGGCAGCACGTTCACGCTCTACCTCCCGCTCGTGTACACCGGCCCCGCCTCGGCCGAAATCCGGCCTTCGAGCGCCGCGGCTTCGGTTGCGGGACAACCGCCCTCGCTCGCCATCCTCCCGGTGGCCAGCGATGAAAAAATTCCGGACGATCGCGACAACATCCAAGCCGGCGACCTCGTCGTCCTCATCGTCGAGGATGATCCGCACTACGCCCGCATCCTGCTCGGGCTCGCGCGCGACAAGGGCTTCAAGGCGCTCGTCGCGACGCGCGGGAAGCAGGCGCTCGAGCTGGCGGCGGAATACCTGCCGGCGGCGATCACCCTCGATATCTTCCTGCCCGACATGCTGGGATGGACCGTCCTGAACAACCTCAAGCTCGACCCGAAGACCCGGCACATTCCCGTGCAGATCATCTCGTTGGAGGAGGAGCGTCAGCACGGGCTGGCGCACGGTGCCTTCTCCTACATGGTCAAGCCGGTCACGACCGAGGGGTTGGAGTCCTGCTTTGACCGCATCCGGACGTTCATCACGCCGCACCTCAAACGGCTCCTGGTCGTCGAAGACAACGAGATCGAGAGCCAAAGCATCAACGAACTGCTCCGGCACGACGACATCGAAATCAACAATGTCGGCACCGGCCAAGCGGCGCTCGAGGCGCTGCGCGCCGACGCCTTCGACTGCTGCGTGCTGGACCTCCGCCTTCCGGACATGAGCGGCTTCGAGCTGCTCGATCACGTGAAGGCGGATCCGACGCTGGGGAACGTGCCGATCGTGGTCTTCACGGGAAAGGATTTGACGCCCGACGAGGAGCGCCGGTTGAAGACCGTCGCCAAGAGCGTGGTCCTCAAGGACGTCCAGTCGCCCGAGCGCTTGTTCGACGAGACGGCCCTGTTCCTCCACCGGGTCGTCGCCGACCTCCCCGAGTCCAAGCAACAGATGCTCGCGCGTCTGCATCAGTCCAACGAGGTCCTGCGCGGACGCAAAGTCCTCGTCGTGGACGACGACGCGCGCAACATCTTCGCGCTCACGACGGTGCTGGAAAATCAGGAGATGGAAGTGATGAGCGCCACGAACGGGCGCCACGCCATCAAGCTCATCCAGAACACGCCGGAGCTCAGCGTCGTGCTGATGGACATCATGATGCCGGAAATGGACGGCTACGCGACGATCCGGGAGATCCGGAAACGACCCGAGTTCCGCTCCCTGCCGATCCTCGCGCTGACGGCGAAAGCCATGAAGGGCGACCGGGAAAAATGCCTGGAAGCCGGCGCGTCCGATTATGTGGCGAAACCGGTGAACACGGACCAGCTGTTGTCGATGCTGCGCGTGTGGCTGTACCGGTAGGAAGGGAACGAGCCACAAGGACCATGAAGGAACCTGCGAACATTCTGTTGGTGGACGACGACGCGAGGAATCTCGACGTGCTGGAAACCATCCTCGCCTGCCCGGATTACCGACTGGTCCGGGCCAAGACGGCCGATGAAGCGCTCATGGCGCTCCTGCGGGACGAATTTGCCGTCATCGTGCTCGACGTCCGCATGCCGGATGTCAGCGGGTACGAGCTCGCGCAGCTGATCAAGCAGCGCAAGCGCACACAGCACATCCCCATCGTCTTCCTGACCGCCTACTATCGCGAGGACGGGGACGCGCTGCAGGGCTACGGGGCGGGAGCGGTCGATTACCTGAGCAAGCCCGTCAACCCGATGATCCTCAAGTCCAAGGTGGCCGTCTTCGTCGATCTTTTCCGCAAAACCCGGGCGCTGGCGACGATGAACCGCGCGATGGAGGCGGAAATCGAGGAGCGCCTGGCGCAATTGAAGGCCTCGCTCCACGAGAAAGACATCCTGCTCCGCGAAATCCACCACCGGGTGAAGAACAATCTCCAAGTGATCTCCAGCCTGATCGATCTCCAGGCCGACCGCCTGGCGGACAGCTCGTTAAAAAGCCTGTTCCGCGACACCCGCGACCGCGTCCGGTCCATGGCGCTGGTCCACGAAAAGCTGTACCAGTCGGCCGATCTCGCGCATACCGAGCTCGGGGCCTACGTCCGGAACGTCATGAAGGAGCTCTTTTTGGCGCACGGAGAGGTGTCGTCCAAGGTCCGGTTGTCGATGGAGCTCGATTCCGTGTTTCTTCCCGTCGACATGGCGATCCCCTGCGGGCTCATCCTGAACGAGTTGGCGACGAACAGTCTGAAACATGCCTTCGGCGGCCGCGACAGCGGCACGATCCACATTGAGCTGAAGCAGGCGGGACAGAAATCGGTCCTGCTGCTCTTCCAGGACGACGGGCGCGGCTTCCCGCACGGCCTCGACTGGCATGCCGCCGAATCGTTGGGGCTCCGTCTGGTCCGTATGCTGAGCAAGCAACTGCACGCCGATCTGCAGCTGCGGAACGGAACGGGGACCACCTTCGAGCTCCGCTTCGACATCCACCCCCCAACCGTGACCGGACCACCACGAGAGGACAGGATGGCATCCGATGTCCAAAGCGAACATTCTCATCGTTGAAGACGAAGCCGTCGTGGCGGCGGATCTCGCGAGCAAGCTCGAACGCGCGGGATATCACGCCGTCGGTATCGCCTCGGACGGCGAAGAAGCGGTCGAGACGGTCCAAGTCCTGAGCCCCGACTTGATCCTCATGGACATTCGGCTCGCCGGCCGCATGGACGGCATCGAGGCGGCGGAGCGCATCCGCTCGATCCAACACGTCCCGGTGGTCTATCTCACCGCGCATTCGGACGTCGGCACGCTGAAACGCGCAGTGAACACCGAACCCTTCGGCTACATCCTGAAGCCCTTCGAAGAGCGGGACCTGACCACCCAGATCGAAATCGCGCTGTACAAAGCCAAGGCCGAACAGCGCTTGCGCGACAGCGAGGAGCGCTACCGCAAGCTGGTGGACAGCGCAATGGACAGCATCATCACGTTCGACGAGCGCGGGACGATCCTGTCGTGTAATCCCGCGACGGAACGGATGTTCAATTACCGAAGCGAAGACCTGGTGAACGGCCATGTCTCGGTGCTGATTCCCGCCTGGACCCCGGCCGGCGAAGGCGCCGAGCCGGCCTCTCCCGTCGGGAATCGCCCGACGGCCGGGCTCTGGCAGGAGCTTTCGGCCCGCCGCCGCCACGACGAACGGTTTCCCGCCGAGATCGCGGTGAGCGAACGGTTCTCGCACGGCGGCATCGTCTACACGGGGATCCTGCGGGACGTCTCGGAGCGGAAGCGGACCGAGGGAGAATTGCGATGGCGCGCGGGCCTGTTGGAGCAGAGCCATGATGCGGTGCTGGTCTGGCGCATCGGATCCGGCATCATCTACTGGAACCGCGGAGCGGCCGAACTCTACGGATGGACGGTGAAGGAGGCCGCGGGACGGACGGTCCAGGAGTTGCTCGGCAGCGTGTTTCCGATTCCGACGGACGAGTTCTACCGGCGGCTCGTGGAACACGGCCATTGGCACGGCGAAATCCGGCACTGCACCAAAGAGGGCAAGACGGTCATCGTGGACAGCCGGATGGTCACGATGGATGATCAAGCCGGCACGCTCGTGCTCGAAACCAACCGGGACGTCACCGAGCGGCACGCCATTCACCAGGAAGTCTGCCGGCTCGCGGAAGAGCTGGAACGGCGGGTGGAGGAGCGGACACGGGAGCTGGTGCAGTCCCAGAAACTGCTTCGGGAGCTCGCCTCCGAGCTGACCGTCGCGGAACAGCGGGAACGGCGCAAGCTCGCCACGGACCTCCACGATTATCTCGCCCAATTGCTCGTCGCCGTGCGGCTCAAGGTCTCCCAGGCGCACAGCCGCCTCTCGCACGCCGACGTCAAACGATGGCTCGCCGAGGCGGAAGAGATTCTTCAGCAGGCGCTCGACTATACCCGGTCGCTCGTTGCGCAATTGACGCCCATGGCGCTGCACGAGTTCGGGCTTCCCGCCGCGTTGAAATGGCTCGGCGATCAGATGGCCCAACAATACCGACTCACCGTGTCGGTGGAGTGTGACGAGCTGCCTGCTCCGCTGCCCGAAGACCGGTCCGTGCTCGTCTACCAATCGATTCGCGAGCTGCTCATGAATGTCTCCAAACACGCGAGGGTCGACCAGGCGAGCGTGCGCATGTCCGTAGCCGATGACCGGCTCCGGGTCACGGTCCGGGACGACGGCGCGGGATCAGATCAGGACGGAAGCCGTCCGGGCCTCTCGGCCAAGTTCGGCCTGTTCAGCATCAAGGAGCGCATGACGGCGCTGGGCGGCTGGTTTGCCGTCGAGTCGGCGCCCGGGAAAGGGACGACCGCGACCCTCGAGCTGCCCCTCGGCACCACGAGTCCGACGGACGCCGGGGTAGCACTGTTCGACGATGGATTGCCGGCCAAGCCCGCAGCCGATTCCCTGGTTCCCGCGCCGGACGTGTCAGGCTCGAGACTCCACGAGAACGGGAAAATTCGCGTGCTGCTGGTCGACGATCACGACATGGTGCGCAAAGGATTGGCCAGCGTCCTGGCCGACCATCCGGGCATGCTCGTCGTCGGTGAAGCGGCCGACGGTGAGGAGGCGGTCGCGCTGGCCGCCGAGCTTGAGCCTCACGTCGTCATCATGGACGTCAACATGCCGAAGATGGACGGCGTCGAAGCGTCCAGACGCATCAAACACGATCGGCCCTCCACGGTCATCATCGGCTTGTCCATGCATGACAGCGGGCAGCACGAGGTGAAAATGAGGGCGTCTGGCGCATCCGCGTATCTGACGAAAGACGCTCCGCCGGCCACGCTGACCGAAACCATCCTCCGCTTCAGGGCCGCAGCGGCGGCAGCGAACGCCGCCTGGGAGACGCCGTCTCGCCTCCGACCATGACCCATTGAACCAGATGGAAACGGAACCGCCGGACGACCAGACGTCCGATATTGAACGCATCATACCGGCCGAGGTGCAGCAGTTCATCCTGGGCCATATCGACTCCATCGCGCAGCTTGAAGCGCTCGTCCTGCTCCGCAGCACGCCGGATACCTGGTGGCCCAGCAGCTCGGTGGCTTCACGTCTCTATATCACCGAGCCGCATTGCCGGGAGGAGCTCGAGGGACTGCGCCGGGAGCGCCTGCTCCTGACTAGGGAGGACGAAGCGGGCCGTTTCTATCGCTACCGGCCCGAGACGGGAGAGCTCCGGGAAATGGTGGATCGGCTCGTGTACTACTACTCGAAACATCTCGTTCCGACCTCCAACCTCGTCCATTCCAAACAACGGACGCGCCTGCACGAGTTTCCCAAGGCCTTTGACCTCAAGCGAGAGAGGTGATCGTGGAGGAAACGATTTACGTGTTGTGCACGTTGACGGCCCTCAGCTGCGCCTGGCTGCTCCTGCAGGCCTATCGCAGGACTCGATATCGCCTGCTGTTGTGGAGCGGGATCTTCTTCGCGATCACGACGGCGCATAATGTCTTGCTGATGGTCGACAAGCTGGTGGTTCCCGCCGCCGATATGACGCTGTACCGCTATGGGCTGGGGCTGCTGGCTCTGGCCGTGCTGCTCCCGGGGCTGATTTTCGTGCGGGAATGACCGTGCAAACGTATGTCAACATCCTGCTCGGGGCCTTGCTGATGGGCGACCTGATCGCCGCGCTTTTCTTTGTGCGGTATTGGCGGATCA
>DASTSI010000008.1:0-6506 GCA_035760745.1 Nitrospira sp.
GCACAGCGCGCCGATGTGAGCGCGAAACTCAATCCCGAGATCAAAACACGCCAGCAGGCGAGAGACAACGCCATCGCCGCGCGCAAAGCCCGCGCCGAGGATGCGCTGCAGGCCGAACTGGAAGAACTGCGCGAGTCCTATGCGGCGCTCGAAGCCGAGCACAACGCGCTGAAGGAACAGTTCGAAAAATTCGAAGACATGCGCCTCGAATACGAGCGAGGCGGGTTTGAGGAAGTCATTGCCAATCTCCGCGAAACCCTCCGCGTTGCGAATATTTCGATTGAGCGGGAGAGCGCGGAGAAGATCAAGAACCTCAACAGGGCGGAGTGGTGGCGAAAGGAAGCCATCAAGCTCGGCTGGTCGAATGACGAGGTGATTGAATTGGAGGGCAACGGCAATGGATGAATACGATCCTGCCGAGGATGCCCGCAAGAGCTACGACGCGGCCATCGAAGCCAAGCGCGCGCGCGGCGACAAGCATGATTGGGTTGTCCGCCCATGGAAGCGGCGTGAGGTCATCGGCAACTGCACGCTCTATCTCGGGGATTGTCTCGAAATCCTCCCGACGATTGGGAAAGTGGATGCGGTGGTGACGGACCCTCCTTATGGGATTATTCATAATTTTGGCGTGCAGAAGCGGAAAGATGGGACGCGGACTTTAGCGTTCGCATGGGGCAGGGAGCACACGAATCCGACCGTTATAAAGGCAGTTACGGAAGCCGGTGAAAAAGCCGATGCGTTCTTTTGCTTTTGCGGTACTTCGCAAGTCTCGCTCCTTGAGGCGGCGTTAAATGGCCGCTTCACCGTCAAGCCGGCAGTCTGGATAAAATCATGCCCCCCGCCGGCGATGCCGGGGAATTGGTGGCCCAGCGGATTTGAGTTCGCGCTCTATGGCTACACGCAGGGAGCGCATTTCGGCGACGGTGACACAAAACGAAGCAATGTGTTCTACACGGACACCTATCGGGCCGGAATAAGGTCAGAAGAAAAAGTCAATCATCCCACGCAGAAATGGCTCCCATTGGTAGAGCGCATTGTGCGTTCAGTCGTGCCGGTCGGTGGCGTCGCTTTGGACGTCTTTATGGGCTCCGGGACCACTGGTGTCGCTTGCGTCAAGCTCGGCCGCTCCTTCATAGGCATTGAGATCGACGAGGGCTATTTCGACATAGCCTGCGAGCGCATCCGCAAAGCCTACGCGCAGCCGGATTTCTTCGTTCAGCAATCGAAACCGGAGCCGCCGAAACAGGAAGCCTTGTTCGGAGGCTCCGATGCCTAGCCCATCCGCCATCATAGACCGCATCCGCTCGCTCGGGGCGAACGTCACCATCGATTCCGGCCGTCTCGTCATCGTCAACCGGCAGAAGCTGCCAGCCGAAGCGCTCGCTTATATCCGCGCCCATGCGAAGGAGATCGCTTCATGGCTGGAGCGTGAGGCGGAATTCGAGGAGCGCGCGGCGATCATCGAATATGACGGCGGCCTGACGCGGGCGGTGTCGGAATACCTGACCCGGCTTCTCATGGCATCGCCACCAGCGGGGGCCGATCCGGCGGACTGGTCGTGGTTTGTGTCGGAAGCGGCACGCGCGGTTGACGGGGCAGGGCTGAGGAGGGCGGCATAATGGGCAAGCGCTCCGATTTCCGCCGCCGTCCGCATGACGCCTATGCAACCCCATTCGAGCCGGTCGTCGCGCTCATTCCTCATCTGCGCGGGGTACGGACGTTCGCCGAACCATGCGCGGGGGCAGGGGATCTGATTGCACATCTGGAAACGTTCGGCCTGTCCTGCGTATGGGAAGGCGATATTCAGGCTGGCGTCGATGCGCTGACAAAGCCGCACTTCGGCCCTTGTGACGCGATCATTACCAACCCGCCATGGACGCGGGAAATCATGCACCCGATGATCCTGCATTTCCAGTCGATCGCGCCGACATGGCTGCTGTTCGACGCGGATTGGGTGCACACCAAGCAGGCAGCGCCATTTCTCGATCAATGCAGCCATATCGTTTCGGTCGGCCGCGTCAAATGGATCGAGGGCTCGGCCCACACTGGCAAGGACAATGCGGCTTGGCATCGGTTCCACGCGCAGCATAGCGGCGGCCCTCGCTTCTTCGGGCAGGTTTTGAAGGAGGCGGCGGCATGAACTCCATGTTCCCCCTCCCATCCCGCGAGATCGTGCTCCGGCCACATCAGGAGCAATCCGAGGAGCGCCTACGTGAGGGCATTCGCAATGGTTCGCGCCGGCAAATCCTTGTCGCGCCAACCGGGTATGGGAAGACCGAGGTCGCCGCACATATCATCAAGCAGGCCCAAGCCAAGGGTAAGAGGGCATGGTTTATCGTAGACCGGAAAGCGCTCATCGACCAGACGAGCGACCGGTTTGCGAGCTACGGGATTGATCACGGGATAATTCAAGCCAACCACTGGCTGACGGATTACTCTAAACCTGTCCAAATCGCCAGCGTCCAGACTTTGGCACGTCGCAAGATCGATTGGCTGCCTGTCCTCATCGTTTTGGACGAAGCGCATTGCATCTACGATGCAGCCCTGAAACTGGTCGAGCGGGCATCGAAAGCCAAGGTGATTGGTCTCACTGCGACCCCGTTCACGGCAGGCATGGCCGATCATTGGGACGGGGTGGTAAACGGCGCGACTACCAATTTCCTCATTCAAAAGGAATGGCTTGTTCCCCTTCGCATCAAGGTATGCGTTGCGCCCGACATGACCGGCGCGAAGAAACGCTTTGATGGGGAGTGGGATCTCGATGATGCCGGATCGCGCGGCATCACCATCGTCGGCGATGTCGTCCAGACGTGGATCGAGCAGACCCGAAAGCATTTCGGCGGACCGGTCAAGACGTTTGTGTTTTCGCCTTCCGTCGACCACGGGGCAGAACTCTGCCGGCAGTTTTCCGATGCTGGATTTAATTTCCAGCAGATCAGCTATCGGGATCGTGATGACGAGGAGCGCCGGGCAAAGTTTGCCGAGATGCGCAAGCCCGACAGCGCTATCGATGGGCTGGTTTCCTGCGGGGTTCTCACCAAAGGCGTGGATATTCCAGACATCAAATGCGGCATCTCCTGCCGCCCCTACCGCAAATCGTTCTCGGCACACATCCAGGAGATGGGCCGGGTGATGCGGACGGCGCCGCTCAAAAAATATGGTTTATGGCTTGACCATTCTGGAAACAGTTTGGCGTTCGCTGACGACACCGCATGGCTATTCGAGTATGGCGTCGAAAGCCTGAGCGACGCTCAAAAGCGGGATTCCGAGGTGCGTGAGCCAAAGGAAAAGACCCGCAAAGAACGGTTTTGCGCCGAATGCGGCACGATGATGGAGCCGCGCGAATCCGCCTGTCCGTCCTGCGGATGGGAGCGCCCGTCGCGCAGTGAAATCCAGATCGTACAGGGCGAACTCATCGATCTGGAATTGGACGTGAAATCACAATTCAAGCCGCGCGCCGGGCTTCGCTCACCATGCTTCAACGACCCACGCGCGATGTACAATGCGGCGCTCGTCTATACGACAATCAAGGCGACGACGAAGGAGAAGGCACGCTTTTGGGCGCGGGGCATTTGGAAGGGAATTTACGAGCGCTGGCCTCCAGATAGTTTCGACCTAATGCAGCCCGACCCGTCAAAGGTCGTCGCGAGGCAGATGGACCTGATCCAGCGGGAAATCCGGCTGTTCCGCAAGAGCGCGCGGAGGGAGGCGGCATGATCGCGGCGCTCTATGTCGAGACGGACGGCTGCTATTACGGGCTCGATAACGTGGACCCGTGGGACGAGTCGCGCGATGCGCGGCTTTATTCCGGGCCATATCCTGTCGTGGCGCACCCACCATGCCAGCGGTGGGGCCGATTTTGGCATGGGTCTACACGCAAACCCCACCAATTCAAGCTGGGTGACGATGATGGGTGCTTCGACGCGGCATTGTCCGCGGTGCGCAAATGGGGTGGTGTATTAGAGCACCCTGCCCATTCTCGCGCTTGGGCGTGGTTTGGGCTCAACCGACCGCCGTCCGATGGCGGATGGGTAGCCGCAGATTCTACCGGCGGATGGACCTGCCATGTCGAGCAGGGGTTTTATGGGCATCAATCCCGTAAACCCACTTGGTTGTTTGCGTCTGGGGTTGACCTTCCGCAGTTGCGGTGGGGGCGAGGGTCTCAGCGGTTGCCGCAGTGGATGATTGAGCGGTACGGCTACGAAAAAGCGCGCCGGATAGGCGTAGTTGCGATGGTTGGCGGTAAAAATAAGACGCGCCTCCGTAACGCAACGCCGCAGCCATTTCGCGATCTGCTCATTTCCATGGCCGAATCCGCGAATGCGCGGAGGGAGGCGGCATGACCCTCTCCGAAGCTCTGAACCAGGCTTGTGCCTCCGTCGGCATCCTCCCGCCCAAATCATGGCGTGAGGGCCGCTGGTGCAAGGCCGACACGCTGTCCGGCAAGAACGGCAAGGGCGATGGGCGCGTGATGGTCGAGGAGGGCCGCGTCACCGTACACAACTGGCAAACCGGGGTTAGCAGGACCGTCTGGCTCAACGAAGACCCATCCCCGGTTGAGCGCCGGCAGATGGCTGAAAAGCGTCGCGAGGATGACCGCAAGGCGCGGGAGCGGGCTGCGGAGGCGGCGCGGATCGCAAAGCGGCTGGTGGACGCGGCAGCGCTCGGCACGCATCCCTATCTCGCGCGCAAAGGGTTTCCGGCCGAGAAGGCGCTGGTGCTGGATGCGAAGACGATTCGGGAGATCGCCGGGGAATACCTGATTGCAGGCGAGCGCGCAATCATCATCCCGGCCAGGATCGGCAACACTTTATCGAGCGCCCAGCTCATATTCGAGGACGGGACCAAGAAATTCCTCTCCGGCGGGCGGGTCGACGGAACATGCCACCGCATCGCAAACGGGCAGACCACATGGCTCTGTGAGGGCTTCGCCAGCGGACTGTCCCTCCGGGCCGCGCTGAAGGGGCTGAAGCGAACTGACACGATACTGTGCTGCTTCAGCGCCTCCAACGTCGCCACGATTGCCCGGCAGGCTGAAGGCTCGTTGATCGTCACCGACCACGACAAGCCCATCGAACATTTTGGCGGCCTCGGCACCGGCGAGCATTATGCACGCCTGTCCGGCCGTCCATACGTCATGCCGCCGACGCTCGGGCAGGATGTCAATGACATGCACATGAGCGAGGGGATTTTCGCGGTCCAGAAGATGCTGGCGCGGTTTTTGCGAGAGGCACGGTGATGCTTGCATTCATGGTTCAGGAAATCGATGAAATGACCGGCGGAATCATTTTCGCGAAATCGGCCATAGAAGCCCGGAAAATCGGGGCGAACGAATGGAACGACGGCGAACTCGCGGGGATGACAGTGCGGCGCCGTAAAGACCTTGATCAATTTGCGGGCTCGGGCGTCCCATTCAGCCTCTTAATCGATGAAGGATGGTGGGGCGAATGCACAGGTTGTGGTGGCCACATTGATGAGTGGTTTCTTTATGACCGCGGGCTCACATCATCTGATGTGATCGGCACTTTGAACGCAGCCATTTTTTGTTGCCAGTCGTGCAAAGACGAATATGCGGCGCGCAAGGATCGTGAGGATCAAGCCGGCCGCGAATTTCTGAAGCGGCTTTGCGATATTGTGCGCCGCCGATTTCCCAATGCGAACGCCGTGACGCCGGAGTATGTCTACGCGGCCGAATTCGATGGTGTGGTGACAATCCGGCAGGCGGTCGTTTCTTTTGAATTCCCTGGCATGAAGATCGCCGCAGCGCATTTGAGATATGACCCCGGCCATGGAATTGGTCCGAGCCAGCCATATTACACATGCGCGTCCGGCGACCGTGAAGCCTTTGAAGCGTGGGCAAAATCACCACGGTTTCTGAGGGAGGCGCGGTGATGCACCCCCAAGCACGGCGGCGGCCGCAGCGCATTTCGGAGTTCCACGAGAAGCTGAAATCCCTCGGGTTCAAAAGCTATCAAGAATATCTGGCGAGCGAACACTGGATTTCTCTGCGCAAGCGGTACTGGCAGAGCAAACTCCCAAAGCGATGCCATGGATGTGGATTAACGCAAGGGCTCCAGTTGCATCATCGCAAATATGCAAGGCTAGGCGAAGAACGGCTCAACGATCTCATTCTGGTTTGCTCTGATTGCCATCGGGAAATCCATGCCTACGAAAAGCGCACCGGCCAGAACATGTGGGGCGTGACGAATATCGTTCTGAGAGCAAAGCGAAAAGCCTTGAAAAACCAGAGGGAGGCTGCCGCGCAGAGATGACCCTCCCTCGCTCCGTAGCGAATGCCGGTGACGCGAAACGCGGTGAACGGCAGGCCAAAACGGACCCGTTTCCTCCGGAATGCGACAGGCCGAAAATGTCGCGGGGAAGCCGAAAGGCATGGCGGAATGGAACGCCGTCAAATCGATCGCCGAAAAGGATCGATCATAGCTGCCACAGAGAGTCGAAGCCCTCGCAAGGGGTGAAATGGCCAGAATGCGGGTCGAGACCGCGGC
>DASTSI010000009.1:0-9315 GCA_035760745.1 Nitrospira sp.
GTCAGCCTGGTTGACCGGGCGGATTGTAGCTGTCGTTCCGGGGGCTGTCAAACGATCCGCGCTTGCGGCCCCGTCCGGTTCCCAATAAAATGACTGATGACCGCTTTCTCACCGAACTCTCTTGAAAGGATGTCGCCATGAAATTCTATCTCGATACGGCCAGCGTGAAGGAGATCCAAGAGGCGGCCAGCCTGGGTCTCTTGGATGGAGTCACCACGAACCCGTCGCTCGTGGCGAAAGAAGGCCGCGTGTTCCGGGAGGTGCTCCTCGAAATCTGCAACATCGTCGATGGACCGATCAGCGCCGAAGTCGTCAGCATCGAGGCGGACGCGATGGTGAAGGAAGGGCGGGAGCTCGCCAAGATTCATAAGAGCATTGTCGTGAAAGTGCCGCTCATTCCGGAGGGGTTGAAGGCGACGAAACGGCTGGCTGCCGAAGGGATCAAAGTCAACGTGACGCTCTGTTTTTCGCCGACGCAAGCGATCCTGGCCGCGAAGGCGGGCGCCTGGTGTGTCTCCCCGTTCATCGGCCGCCTGGACGATGTAAGCTCGAACGGCATGGAGCTCATTCGGCAGATCGTGACGATCTACCGAAACTATGACTTCAAAACCTATATCCTCGTCGCGAGCGTCCGGCACCCGCAGCATGTGGTGGAGGCGGCATTGGCCGGCGGGCATATTTGCACGATGCCCTTCGGGGTCTTCCAGCAGCTGGTGAAGCATCCCTTGACCGACATCGGGCTCAAGAAGTTCTTGTCGGATTGGGAGCATCTGAAGCAGAAATAAACGACAGCGATCACCGATCCCCGAGCGCCTTCCTGGCCAGCGCGAACACGTGGTGGAACATCGTCCTTGTCAGTTTGCCGGTAAACGTGTTCTGCTGGCTGGGATGGTATGATCCGATCAACGTCACGCCCCACGGCAGGGACGTGACCGAGCCGTGAGCGAAGACGGGCGCCGGTGAGGGGACTGCGCGGTCTTCTTCCCGGCAGACTTTGAGGTAATGGTCGAACGCGATCTTTCCCAGCGCCACCACGACGCGCATCTTTCTTAAGAGACGAATCTCTTCCTTCAAGTAACGCCGGCAGGCCTGGAATTCCTCCGGGGTCGGCTTGTTGTTCGGCGGGGCGCAACGCACCGTCGCGCCGATATAGCAGTCGGCCAGTCGAAGGCCGTCGTGACGATGTTGCGACCATGGTTGATTGGCGAAGCCGTAGCGGTGCAATGCTTCGTAGAGCCAATCCCCGCTGCGATCACCGGTGAAGATTCGTCCGGTTCGATTGCCGCCGTGCGCGGCGGGGGCGAGGCCGAGGACATAGAGCCGAGCCGAGGGATCGCCGAATCCCGGCACAGGCCGGCCCCAATACGTCCACTCGCGGTACTGCTTCCGTTTCTTCTGGGCGACCGCCTCGCGGTATGCCACGAGTCGGGGGCACAGTCTGCATCTCGAAATTTCATTATTGAGCTCATCGAGCGAACGCATCGCCCGCAGTCTACCAGGCGGCTCCAAGGCGCGCCACACGATGTGCCCACTCGAAATTCTTCACCGCTTGCCGAGCGAGGCCCTTACTGCTAGCATGCGAAAGAACTCGGTAGGCGGTCTTACTAGGAGGAATGACCGGCATGGCGACATTGTTTCGGCGCCTGTTGCTCGCTCTTGTCATCATCGTCGTCTTCGTTTTCCCGATCTCCACGGACGCGCAGACCAATCCCGAACCCGCAAAGGACGCATCCTCGCGAGGGGCGAACGGCGAATCAGAGCGCGATCTCATTGCGCCCGAGCCGCTCGAAAGCCCGAGCGAGACCGAAGATCGGCTCGTCATTCTTCCGGAGATCAAACGTGACGGGGAACGCTTTTTTCTCAGCTCGTTCAAGCTTCCTGAGAAGCTCACGTTTGCCGGTCAGGTCGTCCCTCTCGACAACTGGCAGGTGCGGGAGCGGATCGAGTATGAATTTTATCAGTTTCTCGAAGACCAGGGGGAAAGCATCATCCTGGCCAAGCGGACGGGCCGTTGCTTCCCGCCGGCTGAGAAGCAGCTCGCCGACGCCGGGCTCCCCGACGACCTCAAATACATGCTGCTCGTAGAGAGCAAATGCATTTCCGCCGCCTATTCCAAGGCCAAGGCGTCCGGTCCCTGGCAATTCATCGGTTCCACGGGAAAGCGGTACCACCTCAAGAGCGACAGTTACCGCGACGAGCGTCGCAATCTCGAGATGTCGACCGAGGCGGCGGTAAAGTACTTGAAGTATCTGAAGGACTTTCAGCAGAACGACTGGTTTCTCGCGATGGCGTCCTACAACGCCGGCGAGGAACGGATTCGAAAGCTGCTGAAGGAGCAGAAGATCACCGACTACTGGAAGCTGCATGCCCCGCGCGAAACCATGCGATACGTCCCGCGCATCATCGCCGCCAAGGAAATCTATTCCCAGCCGGAAAAATATCTCGGTCTCAGCAAGAAAGACCTCTACATTCCGTTGGAGACCGAAACCGTCACGGTCAACGTCAAGGAATCACAGCGGACCTTGACCTCGATCGCGGAGGAGTTCGGGACGTACTTTCTGGAGCTGAAGATGCTCAATCCCGAGTTCAAAAAAGATTTCCTGCCTCATGGCGTGTATCACATCCGCGTCCCGCGACAGACCTGTCCCAGCCGCTGCTTCAAACAGGACAAGACGCCCTAACGGCAGGGTTCTGGCGTCGGTGTGTCCTCGCGTGACTCAGACCGCCGACGATTGGCTTCAACAGCCTGCGATGCTGAACGGCGCAGGCCTTTCATGACCATCGATCTTCCGGCCTCACCCGCTCGTCCTCTGCTGACCCATCTCCTGCGTGCGGCCCTGACAGCCGTGGAGGCGGGCCACGCCGTCCGGCGTGCCGTGCGGAAGCGAGGGGCGCTGCTCACGCTCGGCAGACGCCGATATGATCTACGCCGCTACGATCGCATCGCCGTCGCGGGCGCGGGGAAGGCGGCCGCCGCGATGGCCCGCGCCGTGGAAGACCTGCTCGGCTCGCGGCTCGAGCGCGGGCTCGTCATCGTGAAATATCAACATGCCGCGCCGAGGCCGGACCGCATTGTGATCGCAGAGGCCGGCCATCCGATTCCCGATGCGTCAGGGGTCCGAGCCACCAGGCGATTGCTGAAGCTCGCCGCATCCCTGTCGCCGCGTGACCTGCTGATCGTGCTCCTCTCCGGCGGCGCCTCGAGCCTCATGCCGGCGCCGGTTCCCGGGGTCAGTCTCAAGGACAAACAACGAGTGACGGAGTTGCTGTTGACGTGCGGCGCCGACATCGTCGAGATCAACTCGGTCCGAAAGCATTTGTCCTTGATCAAGGGGGGGCGACTCGCGCAATCGACCACGGCGAGCATTCTTGCGCTGATCCTGTCCGATGTCCCCGGGGATGACGTCAGCGCCGTAGGCTCCGGCCCAACCGCTCCTGATCCCACGACGTTTGGGCGGGCGATCGAGTGTCTGAAACGTTACCGTGTATGGCCGCAGGTTCCATCGAGTGCGCGACGGCATCTCCTCCGAGGCAAGGGAGGTCACGTGATCGAGACTCCCAAGCCCCGCGCATCATTGTTCCGCCGAGTAGATCATCACGTCATCGGCAATAATCGTCTGGCCGTTGCCGCCGCCGCGGATGCCGCGCGAACTGCCGGCATTGCGGTCTCCATCGATCCTCGGATGCTCTCGGGTGAAGCCAGCCGGGCAGGGAGAGCCTTCGCCGCGTTGGCGAGGGCGATCGTTGATCGCGACAGGCCACTGCCTCGGCCTTGTTGCGTGATCGCGGGAGGCGAGACGACCGTCACGGTGCGGGGCAACGGACGAGGGGGACGAGCGCAAGAGTTTGCCCTCGCGGCGGCGAAGGTCATCGCAGGCCTGAAGAATACCTGGATCATGGCAGTCGGCACGGACGGCACGGATGGTCCGACAGATGTCGCAGGCGCGGTCGTGGACGGACAGACCGCCGGGCGCGCCGCACGCCTCGGAATCGATCTCGACGAGGCGCTGGAGGAGAACAACACGTATCCCGTGCTGAAGAAACTCCGCGCTCACGTCCGAACCGGTCCGACGCGCACCAATGTGAACGACCTTTACCTGCTCCTCGTCCTCTAGTTACCATCCTGCCGATGTCGCCTCCATTCATTCTCCCCCTGAGCGCGTGCGAGGATCCTCGTCTGGTCGGGGGCAAGGCCTTGGGGCTTGGTCGCTTGTTGAGAGCCGGCTTTCCTGTTCCGGATGGTCTCTGCATCACGACGGAAGCCTATCGCCGCCATCTCGAGACGCAAGGGCTTGTGTCCCAAGCACAATGGGCGTCGGTGATGTCAGCCGGGGAGCCGGAGCAGCGCGCGGTTCTCGAGCAGTGCCGTTCGCTGATCCTCAAGCTCGATATCTCGGCATTGGCCGATGAATGCCGAGAGCACATGAGCCGGTGGGGCGCCGCTTCGGATACCTGGGCCGTGCGCTCGTCGGGGAGTCAGGAAGATCGAGAAGGCGCGAGCTTTGCCGGGCTCTATCGGACGCATCTCGCTGTGCCGGGTGCCAGCCTCGATCACGCCATCACGCAATTATGGGCCTCGGTCTGGGAAGAACAGGTGGTTCGATACCTGTTGCAAAAGGGCCGGGCGAATGAAGTTCCGGCCATGGCAATCGTGATCCAGCCCATGGTCGCTGCGAGAGCCGCCGGCGTGGCGTACTCGTGTCATCCCGTCACCGCGCGACGCGATCAGGTGATGCTCAACGCCGTCCCGGGGTTGGGTGCGCCGCTCGTGGCGGGAAGCGCCAGCCCGGACGAGTTCGTGATCGAGATGAAAGAGGCCGGAGAGCCGGTGAGGATTGCGTCTCGCATGCTCGGCGGCAAGGTCGAGCAGCTTGTCCTCCGCCGCGACGGCTTGCGCATGGAGCCGGTCGGAGAATCCGAACGTTCGGCACCGGTCCTCTCGGATCACGAAGCCTTCGCGTTGGCCCGGCTGGTGAAACAGGTCGAACGCAGTCTTGGATGTCCGGTGGACGTGGAATGGGCGATCGACGACGCGCAAGTCTGGCTGCTTCAGGGCAGGCCGATTTCCGTCGTGCGGACCTCGGAGGGTCTGACCGATGACAGATGCGAATGGTCTCGCGCCAATTTCAAGGAGACCTTGCCGGAAGTGCCCAGCCCCTTGGGTCTGTCGTTCCTTCGGCATTTCATGGACGCCTATATCGTCGAGCACTACCGCCGGTTGGGGTGCCGAATTCCTGAAGGCCTGTCCGCGGTTCGGACGCTCGACGGACGTCCGTATCTGAACGTGACGCTCTTTCACAGCCTCGTCGGGCAGCTCGGCGGCGACCCGTCGCTGAACGCGGAGCAGATGGGCGGAGAGCCGTTGCAGTCCGCGCCCTCGTTCCAGAAGCTCGGCGCGCTGGCCCTGATCCGGGCTGGGTGGCTGATGTGGCGGGAGCTGAGGAGAGTCGAACGCCGCGGACCTCGCTGGTTTGCCGAGATGCAGCAGCGCGCGTCGCACTACGGCACGGCAATCGTTCGGGACTGGCCCCTGGCGGAGCTCGACCGGCATCTCGAGGAACTGGCACGGTGGCTCGACGGGCATGAAGTGACATTCGGCATCGCAGCGGGAGTCGGTCAGTGCCTGCAAACCTTCAGCGCGCTGCTCCCCCGCTGGCTGGGCGACGACTGGCGGCGTCTGATGAATCAAGCGCTCCAAGGACAGGGAACAGTCATCAGTGCGCAGCAGATCGTCCGGCTTGCCGAGCTCACGCAGGTGGCGCGCCAAGATGCGGTCGTGTCACGGGGCCTTGAGTTGGGATGGGATCTCGCGTCTCTCCGGCGGCACGCCGGCTCTACGGCATTTCTCGCGTCCTTCGCCCGCTATCTCGACGACTACGGCCACCGAGGCATCGGAGAGTCGGATATCATGTCTCCGCGGTTCTCGGACCAACCGGATGCGCTGCTCGACGTGATCCGAGTCCAACTTCGTGCACCGGCTTCTGAGCCGGCCGACATTCTTGCGCGACAGCGGTCCACGCGCACGACCGCTCTTGCCGCGATCCGGAGTCGCCTGAGAAGACGATGGGACCGTTGGATCCTGTTCAACTGGTGGTACCGACGTCTTTGCCGGTTCTTTTCGCTGCGAGAAGCGAACCGGCACCACTTGATGTACTACTCGGCGGCCGTCCGAAACCTCTTGCTCAGCTTCGGCCGGCGCCTGGTGGAGCGCGGCACCTTGCAGTCTCCGGACGACGTCTTCTTCGTGACGCTCGAAGAGCGGGCCGCATTACGTTCTGATAGAGAGCGGGATTGGTCCGCGCTCGTCAAGGCGAGGCGCGCTGAGCGGGACCGTTGGTTGACTCTCACCGTGCCGGACACGATCCGTCGTTGGGGTGAAGCCGCCGGAACCAATCTGACATCCCAGGCCGACCATGAAGAGGACGGATTGCGAGGGATTCCCATCAGCGCCGGCGAGGCGACAGGGCCGGTTCGCTTGATCCGTTTCTCCGCTGATTGGAGCAACGTCCAGCCGGGAGACATCATCGTCGCGCCGGTCATTGATCCGGGAATGGCGCCGCTGTTCGGCATTGCGGCGGGTCTCGTCGTGGAGATGGGAGGGACGTTGTCGCACGGGGCGATTATCGCCCGCGAGTACGGTCTCCCCGCCGTCGCGAACGTGCTCAAGGCCACGACCCTTCTTCGTGACGGTGAAACGGTCACCGTCGATGCCGGCTCAGGAATCATCCGGCGAGGATCTGCTTCGGGATACTGACCGTCGCAGCGGAAAAACATGGATTCCGAGCCTAGGGCCGAACGACTCTATCCCCCTAACCCCTTGACGTGCGAGGAAAACTTCCGTAGTCTCCCGCTCGATTCATCCCCTTCATAGTCTTACCTCACATCGTGGCTGGCGGTATCTGGAGGGCCGCGGCAGGATGGTCGAGAAGCCGTCCTGGCTGTAGCAAGCAGAGCGAGAGCTGTATGCCATGTTCCTCGCGCATCATCCATTGCCCGTCGCTTCGGCCGTGCGCCCACCGAGCCGCGTGAAGACATTTCGGCGCGCAGAGGCGACCGTGATTAATGAAGCGTTCAACATGCGACTCCACTGCGACCGATGATCGATCCCTCCGCCTTCATTCTGGGCCTGATCGTCGGAATCCTATTCACCGTCCTATTGGGGTTCGTCGTCACCGCCAAACTCCGGGCGCGCATCCGAAAGGAATCGGCGCTCCTCACCGAACGTGCGCAACGGGCCGAGACACTGACCGAGGAATGGCGGCGGCAGGCCGAGAACGACCGGGCCGAGGTGACTCGCCTCAGACAGGAAGCGCTCGAGCTGTCGCGCGCCTGCGCCGTGGCGGAAACACAGGCGTCCGAGACGGCCAAGCATGCCGATGAGCAGAAGGCCTTGCTGGCGCAAGCACGCCGCGAACTGGCCGAGGCGTTTCAAGCGCTCTCGGGAGAAGCCCTCAAACAGAACAATGAAGCCTTCCTGAATCTCGCGAAAACGTCGTTTGAAACCCTTCACGCCGAAGCCAAGGGAGACCTGGCTCGTCGACAGCAGGCCATCGATCTGCTGGTGAAGCCGCTGAGCGAGTCGTTACATCGCTACGATGAGCTCTTGCGTCAATTGGAACAGTCCCGTCAGGCCGCGTATGGAGGACTGGATCAACATCTGAAGATGCTGGCCGAGCAGCAGCAGCGGCTGCAACAGGAGACGGGCAACCTCGTGAACGCGCTTCGCGCGCCGGCTGTGCGCGGCCGCTGGGGCGAGATCACGCTGAAGCGCGTGGCCGAATTGGCCGGAATGGTGCCGCACTGCGATTTCGTGGAGCAGGAATCGCTGTCGAACGAGGAAGGCCGCGTGCGGCCCGACATGGTCGTCCAACTCCCTGGCGGGCGCGAAATCATCGTTGACGCGAAGACCGTGCTGAGTGCGTATCTCGAGGCCCACGAGGCGGCGAGCGAAGAGCAGCGCGCCGAGAGCCTCCGCCGCCATGCGGCGCAGGTGCGGGCGCGAATGGACGAACTCAGCCTCAAGGCCTACTGGAGCCAGTTCGAACGGGCCCCCGAATTCGTCGTGCTGTTCCTGCCCGGCGAGCAATTTCTCGGGGCGGCGCTGGAACAGGATCCCCGGCTGATCGAGGACGGGTTTGCGCAGGGCGTGGTCCTCGCCACCCCGACGACGCTGATGGCGCTGCTGCGGGCGGTGGCGTACGGATGGCGGCAGGAACGACTGACCGCGCATGCGGAGGAAGCAGGACGATTGGGCAAGGATCTGTATGAGCGGATGGCGGTGCTCACCGAGCACCTGAACGACGTCGGACAGGCGCTGGGCAAGAGCGTCAGCGCATACAACCGGGCCGTGGGGTCGCTGGAAACACGAATTCTGCCTGCGGCACGACGGTTCAAGGATCTCGGGGTGTCCTCAGAGAAGGAGATCTCCACGCTGAGCCCGGTGGAATTGGTGTCGAGAAAAGCGTTGCCGTATGATGAGGAGGAATAGGAGTCGCCCATGACGGATCGTCAACGCATGGTCGAGCATTTCCACCGGATGTTCGACATCCTGATCAACGAACGCCCCACGCCTCTTGACGAGCGAACCAAGGCCTTGCGCGTCCGCCTGATCCAGGAGGAATTCGAGGAATTGAAGGAGGCGATGGACCGCGGCCATCTGCCTTCCGTCGCGAAAGAGCTGGCCGATCTGCTGTACGTGGTGTACGGCACCGCAGTCTCCTACGGCATCGACATGGAGCCAGTTTTTCGTGAAGTGCATCGGTCCAATCTCAGCAAGGTGGGAGGACATAAGCGGGAGGACGGGAAGTGGATCAAGCCGGCCACGTACTCGCCGGCCGATATCGCGCCCATCCTGGGCGAGCAAGGGGCGGCCACTGTGACGCGCGCCGAAGTCCGGGAGGTGAGCCAAGGGGGATGAGGACCACCCTGCATTGCCCAAATTGCGGAACCCCGTTCGTGCGTGCGACTTCCAACGAGGGCGTCCTCGAGCGGTTCCTGAGCCGGTTCAACATGCTGCCGTTTCGCTGCCAATTGTGCACGAACCGATTCCACGCCTTTTACTCCGGAGCCAGGCAAAGCACGCAGGACTTCGATCGACGCCAATACAAGCGCCTCCCGGCCTCCATTGAGGCCCAGGTCCTCGACGAGAAGCAACTTCCCTTCACCAACCGCATTACCGACATCTCCATGGACGGCTGCACCTTGACGATGACCGGGCTGTCAAAAGGCGCCTTCCTTGAATTGGTCTTGAAACCCGCGTCCGACGAGCAGGAGATCCGGATCGAGACGGCCATGGTTTGTTCCGTCCGGCCTTCT
>DASTSI010000010.1:0-4045 GCA_035760745.1 Nitrospira sp.
CCGGCCGCTCTGGCGTTGGGGATGCCGGCGACGAGCGTTCCTGCCCTGCCGCATTTGCGCCAGTGATCAAGCACCGCGCGCGTGATCTGAGCTTCTGTCATTGTCCCGTCCCGCCTGTACGATGCGTCCCGGCATCAGTCCCGATTGCGTGATTGCGGCTCGCGCGGGCCGTCAGGTCCGCCTAGTCTTTCAGTTCAGGGGCGATGCAGAGCGCGAGCCATCGCGCGGACCGCATCAACAAACGAGCTATAAAAATCCGGGTCCTGGCCATGTAGGAGAGCGTCCGCCCGCGTGATGAGATCGTCGATTTGCGCGCGTTCGGCCCTGCCATAGCGAACCCCCGTGATTTCCTCGATGTCGCGCATTTCGTCCGCCGTGATCGAGATACGCGGGTCTGCGAACCAGCAATCCTTGGTGCGGTTTGCGGTCCAGCCGCGCCGCCCGAGAACGCGCTTGGCGTGAGCGAGCCGCTGCTTGCCGGACCCTATGGACCGGGGCGCAATATCGGCGCGCAGCCGCTCCTGCACGAACTCAACACTCGACATATCTGAGTTCTCCGATTCGAATTCGGTCACTTCCGATCTCCTTTGGCTTAGGTGTTACCCAAGCCAATCGGGATCGAAGGAAACGGCACGATGAACCGAACTGAGGCAGCGGTACGCGAGACTGATCCGCTGCCATGCCGTCGGTGCAAGCGACGGCGAAACGAACACGGTGGGCCGCAGCGGGAGGATTGCCGCGGCCCACCAGCGTCGGCGTACGGGGGGAGGTGGACGCCGATTGATATTCTGGGGTCATCAAGCGGCATCCTCCGGCCGCTCAAAAAACCACTCGTCTTTCCACTCAATCCCTTCACGAGATGCCGCGTCCCGGATCGCAGCCAGATCGGCGCGATCCGGCTCAACGCCGTTATCCCATCTCGAGACCGTCGATTGGTTCACACCAATCAGCGCCGCGAATTCCGCCTGACGCTTCTTGAAGATGTTAACCCGGATGTTCTGCATCGGTGACATGAGACGCATAATATGCGCAATCGGATAGATTTCAAGAAGAATTTTATGCGCAAACCGATTTTTGTAAATTCACGGTTGGTGATATGCGACCGTGCATGACGATAAAGGACAAAGTTTCGGCGATCTTGCGCCTCGACGGCTGGACGCAGATGCGTATCGGACAGGAGTTGTCCGTGTCCCAGTCGACCGTGAACAGGTGGCTGAGAGGCGCACAGCCAGAGGGACATCATCGGGACGCCGTTAACGAATTGTTTACATCGCTGTTCAGCAGCGGTGCGCAAGAAGCGCAGATTCCATTGAAGGGGTACATCGGAACCGGCCAAACTATCTACGCGGTAGAGGGAGGGCCGGAATACGTGAAAGCACCACCGGAAGGATCTGAGAATGTCGTTGCGGCAAAAGTCCGCGGCGAATCCATGCTGCCCATGTTGCGCGACGGGTGGGTCGTCTATTGGTCGAAGCTGTTGCCGCCGTCCGAACTCGTCAACACGCTGGCTGTCTGCCAGGCTATGGATGGACGGATCATGGTGAAAACAATTCACCATGGGTCGAAAGCGGGTTTTTGGGATTTGGTCAGCCTCAACGCCGATGTCATGAGAGACGTTGAATTGGAGTGGGCGGCTCCGATCGATTGGATCCGTCCGTCATATTGAATCTGGCATAAACGGCGCGTTAAAAGCCTCGGCCTCACAGCCGGGGTTTTTTGTTGCACATTTTTTTAATCCGTTCGCGCATTTTCCTATTGCATCGCTATCCGTTTGCGCATATTATCCTCCCATCAACACCGCGACAGCGGGCAGGAGGAAGAAAATGGCGAGCGAACTGATAATCCCCAGCATTACCGAAACGATGCGGACAGGCGTAATCGCAGCAGCACGAGGCAAATGCGCCGTTACCGGTGATCCAATCGAAGTCCAGTGGTCGCACGAACGCCGTTGGGAATTCCTTCTCGCTGGCGAGAAGTCGTGCGCGTTCACCCATCAGCATAGGCAATTCGAGGCCGACTCAAAGGCCGTGATCCGTGGGTACATCCGGGCGGCTTGCCAGACCGCCGCCTGACCGCCCCACGGGCAGGAGAACAGCCATGCGTATCGAATGGGAACCGACCATCAGGGACGACGACGGCAACGAGATCGTGCCGGACTATCTCTGCGAGGTCGATTGCGAACTGGAATGGGACAATGGCGAGCCGGCCGTGTCCGTCAATGGCGTCTATCGCGGCGACCTGGATCTGATCCGCAGCGGCGATCTGCTGGCGGCGGTTCTTGGAACCCGGATCGCCAGTATGGCCGAGGATTCCGACTTCATCATGGACAAGCTGCTGGCCAGCGACGGCGCGGTCTGGACCGGGCGCGGTGCGCTTGATCCCGAGGGCGCTTGGCGTCGGCCGGAACTGTAGGAGATGAACCCAATGCCACGCTACCTCATCGAAATCCACGAAATCGGGTTTGAGCGCCGCATCATCGGGAAGGAATGGAGCCGCAACGCAACCGACACGGGATACGACTACACACCAGAAACGGAAGCAACGCGCCAGTATGACCGCGTGATCTACAGCCAATCCGTCGATGAGCTGGAATTGGCGAAGGTCGTGGCCGTTGTGAACGGTATTCCCCATGCGTGACCTCGTAACATTTCAGGGCAGCAACAGCCGATTTCGGCCTGAACTGTAGGAGGGGAAGATGTCTAACGCGATCAGGGATTTTTGGTCGAGCAACCACAAATTGGAAGAAACTGGCTTTGCTTCTTGCAGGCGCATTACTTGCTCAGACGGATACAATGTGTCCGTCCAGGCGTCGGCTTATCATTATTGTCACCCTCGGGAATACCTGCCGGACGGTACTTATTCAAAATGGGAATTGGGGTTCCCGACCGCGCACGACTCACTTCTCGATGATTATGCAGAAGACCCCAAAGACCCATTGAGCCCCGTGTACGGATACGTTCCTACCGAGGTCGTGAATGCTCTGATTGCGAAGCACGGGGGCATCCGGTCATGACCCGTCACCTCGGCACCTTCCCCGGCAGCAACAGCCGGTCATGCCTTGAATTCACCGCCGGCATGATCGTGACGCAGCAGCTCCAGACGGCTGCATGCTTCCTCGCCTTCGGGCTGGTCGCGCTGGCAATGGTTCTGATCGCAGGAGCAACGCTATGAGTGACACGAAGGAACTGGTTGAGCGGCTGCGGAGTATCCCGCTTTACGAGGGCTACGGCGAAGAATCCGATCTGCCGGAGCAAGCCGCCGACGCCCTCGAAGCCAAGGACCGCGAGATAGCTGAACTGCGGGGCACGCTGGAACTCGTCCGCACCCGCGTCGATGTGTATAGGGATCGTTTTCGCGAAGAAGCGGCCCGCGCCGAAGCCCTCGCTGCAAAGCTAGAGAAGGCGAAGGCGGCCATTTCATCGGTCCGGGGGTACATGACCAACGCCGTCATAGACCTGCAGACGGGCACGAAAAAGCAAACGACGATCAACACCTTGAACGGCGGATTGCGCATCAGCCTCGAAGCACTGGAGGCGATCGATGCTTCCTGAACCCCTGACCGACTTCGATGAGGCGATGTGGAACCTCCCCGACCTGGAGGCATCCTATCGCGCCGCCGAGGGTGATCCGAGCGAGGATGACACCGGACCTGCCTGCCCGACGAAGTTCCGCGTGGTCGTCTACTCGATGCTTTTCTTCGCACTGCTGGCCGGGGTGATCGCAATCAAGATGATCGGAGGCTTCCATGGCTGACGGCTTTGAACCCATCGGCCATATCGCCGACCGCGTGGTCGAGAAGGCCAAGGACCGGGCGCTGGAAAAGGCCCTTATTTCGCTGGCCATGACGCAGCGTCGCCTTGCCCATGAATACAAGCGGCGAGCGCTGGAAGCGTCCGCCACCGGCCATGACGCCCGCTACTGGCAATACAGAAAAAACAGCGACCGCCTGTGGTGCGAAGCCAAGAAACACCTCGCATGGGCACAACGCGAGAGGATCCGGCCATGAACACCTTCATGAACGCGAATTTCCTGCGAGCCGAGATCG
>DASTSI010000011.1:0-12693 GCA_035760745.1 Nitrospira sp.
GGGTTCGCCTGGGCGGAATCGCGCAGGTTGCTGTCCGCGGTAGAAGAACGGGGAGGACGAATCTCGCGTCTCCTGAGGGCGCATTATACACAAGCTCACGGGTTGTCGCCAGTTCAGGCCTCTCCGGTTGAGCGTGCCCAGTGTTCCACGAGATAGGGCTTCGTTTCTTATCTCTTGTACACGACATCCACGCGGGCGAGAAAGTCGGCAAGCCTTGTCGTCTCTCGCGCGACTGCGAGCAGGTCGGCGCGCATGGCTGCGTGCTCCAGCGCGTCGCCAATCTCGCTGATCCTGTCGAAGCCGTATCCTCCGCCGTCTCCTTTCATGCGGTGACCAAGCAGACGGATCGTGGCGAGATCATTGGCCGCCATGGCCGTCTGGAGCGTCGCGACGTCTCTGCGCCGGTTATCTAGGAATCCCGGCACAATTTCCTCGAGATCGGCGTCGATCGTTATGGTGAGGCGAACGTCGCTGTTACAGGAAGAATCGTCGATCATGCGTGCCGATGTCCCTCGCAAGCCTGAAGTACTTTCAGGAGCGTCTGCTTCTTGACCGGTTTCGTCATATGCGCATTGCATCCCGCCTCGAGGATTTTCTCGCTCTCTTCCCTCAGCGCGAGCGCGGTGAGCGCGATGATATTGGTGGGCGGCAGGTCGTGTTCGCATTCCCAGGCGCGGATAGCTTTGGTCGCCTCATAGCCGTCCATGACCGGCATGTGCATGTCCATGAGGATCAGATCGAAATGACCCGACTTCACTTTCTCGACCGCAATGGCGCCGTGTTCTGCGATGTCCAGTTGGTAGGGGGTCCGCTTCAGATAGGACCTAATCAGGAATTGATTGTCGGGCGAATCCTCGACCAGCAAGATATGTAACGGCCGGATCGTCGGGACAGACGCTGCGGGGCCCGGGGCGGGCGCTGGGGCGGTCCCTTTCGTCCGGTCGAGCGCGATGCTGATTGTTTGGAGGAGATCGGAACGCCTGATCGGCTTGATGAGATATCCACCCAGTCCGAGATCATAGGTCCGAGCGATATCGTCAGCCCATTGCTGAGAGGCCAGCATGACGATCGTCAATCCGTCCGCCAACCCTCCCCGGCGCACCTTCTCCACCACGGCAAAGCCGTCGATGTCGGGCATGCGGCAGTCCAGCAGCAGGAGGCCGTAGGGTTGCCCGGCTCCCGCCGCCCGCTGCAATTCCGTCACCGCCTCGTAGCCCCCCGGGGCATCGACGACCTCGGCGCCCCAGCCCGTCAATGTTTCCCGCAGAATCAGGCGGTTCACCGGGTGGTCGTCTACGACGAGCACCCGCAAGTTTTTCAGATCGAACAGCGCGGCCGCCGGTGTCGCGGCGCGATTCGGCTGCACGGGGAGCTCCACGCAGCAGTGAAACGTGCTGCCGACGTTGACGGTGCTTTCGACCCATATGCGTCCGTGCATCAATTCGGCCAACCGTCTTGAAATGGTCAGCCCCAGCCCGGTGCCGCCGTACTTTCTGCTGGTGGAGGCATGGGCTTGCGTGAAACTCTCAAAGATGACCGCCAGCTTGTCGTTCGGGATGCCGATGCCCGTGTCGCTGACGGAGAAACGAAGCGCTCCGGGTCTTGGATTGTGCGGATCCTTTGCCACTTCGACGATGACCGAACCCTGCTCGGTAAATTTAATCGCGTTGCTGATGAGGTTGATGAGAATCTGATGGAGCCGATTGGGGTCGCCGATCACCGCGGCCGGTACGGATCGCGATACATGGCAGGCCAGTTCAATCCCCTTTTCATTGGCGGGCATGGCGAGGATCTCTATGGCTTTGTCGACGAGGTCGTGTAGGTCGAACTCGATCGACTCCAGTTCCAAATGGCCCGCTTCAACCTTGGACAAGTCCAGGATATCGTTAATCAGGGTCAGCAGGTTGCTCCCGGCTCGCCTGAAACTTCGCAGGTATTTCCGCTGCTCGGGCGTCAGGTCCGTTTCCCACAGCAAATCGGCCATGCCGATGATCGCGTTCATCGGTGTGCGGATTTCATGACTCACGCTGGCGAGGAATTCGCTCTTCGCGCGGCTGGCGACTTCCGCGGCTTCCTTGGCCAGTACGAGCGCCTGTTCGGCCTCGCGTCGCTGGTGCGCTTCGAGAATCAGCGTCATGAAGGTTGCCAGGGAGCTGGAAAAGTAGATTTCCTCCGTCGTCCAGACTCTCGGTCCTCCGACATGTTCATGGCACAGCACTCCGACGACGCGTCCTCTTCTGCGTATGGGGGCATCGAGCATCGCCCCGATGCCGAAGCGGACGAGGTAGTTTCCGGAAAACTCCCGGGTCCTCGCGTCAGTGCCGGCATCGTGCGCGGCAATGGCGTGCTCTTCGCGGCCGATAGCGGCAAAGTACAGGGGATACTCCTTGGCGCCCAGAATCATGCCGGCGCGATGGCGCCCCGGTGTCCGCTCGTACAGATCGACCAATTTCAACGACGACGCATCCTCGGACAGAAGCCACACGCTGCAGCGCTCTACGTCCAACACTCGGCTGCCCGTTTCGGTCAGGATCTGCACCGCCCGGTCGAGAATGCCGGTGTACGTCGCTTCGTGCTTGGCCAGCTCGCAGAGCGCCAGTTGTTGTGCCTCGAGGAACAATGTGCGTCGGCGTTCGGTCTGTTCGATCTGCTTCTGTTCGGTAATATCTTCGGAGATGCCCAGCAAATATTGCGGTGTGCCGTCATGGGCATTGATCGGGACCTTCTTCGTATGGAGAAATCTGGTCCCGTTCGCGCGCGTGGCAATGGGTTCTTCCGGTATGTCGAGGATTGTTCCGCTCTGCAACACCCGCCGGTCCATCGCCGTAAAAAAGTCTGCCTCGGCTCTGGGAAAAAAATGATAATCGGTCTTGCCGATGAGCGCTTCCCGCGGATAGCCCAGGAGCTTCTCGCCGGCTTCGTTGAACCGCACGAATCGGAGGGTCTTGGCATCTTTGACGAAGATCATGTGCGGGATATTTTCGATGATCGAGGTCAGGAGCGCCTGATGTGCACGCAGTTCCGCGAGCGTTCGGTTCTGCCGGCCGGTCCTCTGGCGTCGCTTGCTGCCCCTGCGCCCTTGTCGGGAACTGCGGGCCGGAGTTGGAAGGGCCGTCTTTGACCCACGCTTGCCTGCCTTCTTGAGCGGCTTATGAGCCATGGGGGGTTCGAGTCACCGGCGCGGGCGAGAGCTGGTGTCGCGCAGTGAGTGTCGCTGGCGATCCATGATCATCCGCCTCGGCAAGAGCGAACTATAGAGTGAGTCTGGCATGGAGGCGATGGGCGGTCGTCATTCCTCGTCGGAATGAGGCACGAGGGAGAGGATGCTGGCCTGTTTGGCGCGGTTGCGGCCTTCCTGCTTGGCCTGGTACAGGGCCTGGTCGGCGGCTTTGATCAAATCGGTTTGAGAGGCGTTTCGGCTGGGAATCGTGCTCGCGTATCCGACGCTGATCGTCATGCGCTCGCCGTCGGCATGAGTCACGTTGAGCGCCTCGATGCGTCGGCGAAGTGTTTCCGCGACCTGGGCAGCGCCTTCCGTCGTCGTGCCGGGGAGGACCACGACAAATTCATCTCCTCCGTAGCGCGCCACGAGGTCGCCCGGCCTGTTGACGGCTCCCGAGATCGCGTTCGCCACCTGGCGCAGGCATTCATCGCCGGCCGTATGGCCTTGCGTGTCGTTGTAGGTCTTGAACCGGTCGATGTCGAGCATGATGAGCGACAAGGGACTCGATTCACGGACGGCACGGCGCCATTCTTGATCCAGAAAATCGTCGAACTGGCGGCGATTCGTGATGCCAGTCAAGCCGTCCAGGCAGGACAATCGCAGCAACATCTGGTTGGCTTCCTGCAGCTGGCGCATCACTTCGAGCAATTCCTGCTCACGGGCACGGCGGCGTTCGATTTCATGAACGAGTCGAAGGACCGACCGCACTCGCGTCAAAAGCTCGATCTTGTTGATCGGCTTGGCAATGTAGTCGAGGGCGCCGGCGGCGAATGCCAGTTGTAAGTCGACAGGGTCGGTTTTGACGGTCACCATGATGATCGGCGTGTCGCGGTATCGCTCGACGGCCTTGATCTGGCGGCATGCTTCGATGCCGCTCATTTGAGGCATGACGATATCCATCAGGATAAGGTCGACGCGCGAAGCGCCGTGCTTGCCTCCGTCCATGCCGAGTAGCCCGAAGGCAGAGGTGGCGGAATCGGCGACGAGGAGATCTTCGTAGCCGGCGGCGGATAGGATGGAATGCAGCAGCGTGCGGTCGTCTGGAGAATCGTCGACGATCAGAATGCTCATGGGAGCTTCGGCCCTTCGGACGGTTCGGAACGATCGAGAAATCCTAGCAGCTAATCCTGGTAAACACCAGGATAAAGCTTTTTAATACAGGGTTGGCAGAGGCCGTGGCTGAATTCAGCTTCGGAGTGTTCACTCAAGTATTCTTCCAGTTGCTGCCAGAATCCGCCGTCATTGCGGATCTTTTTGCAGGAGGCGCAAATCGGGATGAGTCCCCTCAGGACTTTCACTTCGCGCAGCGCCCGCTGCAGTTCTTCGTTGCTGCGTTGCAGTTCCTGTTCGCGCGCCTTGCGGCGGTCGGTTTCGTGTTTGAGCGCGAGCGCTGACGAGACGCGTGCAAGCAGTTCTACCCCCTGAACCGGCTTGTTGATGTAGTCATTGGCCCCAGCGGCAAACGCGGCCTGAAGATTCGCCAGGTCGTTTTTCGCCGTGACCATGATGATGGGAATGTCCCGAAGATGTTCGCGGTGTTTGATCTGTCGGCACGTTTCCACGCCGTCCTGCTCCGGCATCAGCACGTCCATGAGAATGAGGTCGATGTGTGGAGCGGAGTCGGGCTCGTCCAACTTCAACATGGCCGACGCCGATTGTGCGGAATCTGCACTCAGAATATCCGTGTGGCCGGCCTTTGCAAGGATGGTGCGCAAGAGTGTGTGTTGATCCGGAGAATCATCGACAATGAGGATGGCCATAGGTATGAGAATTCGATCAAGGGAGCAGCGTAGGTAAAGTATAGCAGGGAATGACGGGGAAAGAAGGAAAACATGAACTTCGACCGAGCTTACTGAAGTTTGGCGCGCACGAGATCGCTCACCTGTTTGCCGTCGATCGGTTGTCCGGCGAGTCGCGCCATGACGGCTTTCATCACCTGGCCCATATCCTTCGCTGAACTGGCGCCGGTCTCCCGAACTACCGTATCGACCAGAGCCGATAATTCCTGGAGGGAAACGGCTTTGGGAAGATAGGATTCAATGATCGCGATTTCTTGTCGTTCTTTGTTCGCCAACTCGACGCGGTGCCCCTTTTCATATTGTTCGACCGACTCCTTGCGTTGCTTGATCATGGTGGTCATGATCCGGCTCATCTCGGCGTCGTCGAGATCCTTTTTCAACTCGACTTCCTTGTTGAGCACTGCGGCCTTGATCATGCGGATGACGTCCATGCGGAGTTGGTCGCGGGACTTCATCGCCAATTTCAGGTCTTCGGTCAGCCGATCGCGCAGCGACATACGGTTATATGGAGGCGGTGTGAATGCGTGGCAGAATATCGCGTCGTCATTCGGCAGTCAACCACTCTGCGGCGGGGAGAGTGGCGTTGTCATGACACGGAGAGTATGATGAACCGCTCGCGCTCTGGTAGTCCCGATGCTCGTTTTCTGGGCCGCACAGCATGGATTCTCATTCTAAGGAGGGCTCTATGGCGACGCGAAAGTGTCAGGGACTCTATGGCACCGTGGTCATGTCAGCGCTCGCAGCGGCCGCTTTCATGGTTTTCGGCTGTTCGAGCGATCACCCGAAGCCCATGGCTCAACCGACGCCGGATCAGGTGCGGGGCCATGCCGACCGGACGTTCGATAAGTTGAAGCAGGAGGAACAAGAGCGCAACGTACAAGCGCCCGTGTCCCGGTAGACGAGATCTACTTCAACATCCGGGAGAGCGGACTTCCCACGATTTGCGCCAAGGTTTTGAGGAGCGGCAATTCCAGCAACAATTCGCTCACCGGAATCCGGACGACCGCCCGGGCCTCATGAAACCGTCCCAACAGTGCACCGGCGACCATCAGCCGGAGCAGGCCTGACGCAAAGAAGATCAGCGGCAGATGGGAGCCAAGAGGGATCGGGAGCCGAGCAAGGTCAATGGTCGCGGGCAACGCGTCCACGAGCCAGCCGCCCAGCAGCGCACCGCCACACCATCCGACAGCATTCACGGTGTTCGAGAGGGCCACGGCCTTGGCCCGTTCTTGTGGTGTGACGGCATCGAGCACGTAATTCTGAAGACCCAACGACAGTCCCGCCCAGACGACGCCGCCGAAGAAATTCACGGCCATCATGAAGGCCAAGTTTGTGCTGAGCAAATAGAGCATTGGCAGAACCGGCACGGTGTAGCCGGTGACCGCAAGGAGCGCTTTGTTGCCAAAGCGATCGCTGAACCGGCCCCAGGTCCCGAGCGTCATCAGTTGCCCGAGAACTCCTGCCGCCAGCCAGGTGCCGTACCAGAAGTAAGAAAGGTGAAGGTCTCGGATCATATACAGGACGAAAAACGGGCCGGCAATAAGGACCGCCATGTGCATCAAGCTCGAGAAGAGCAGGAAATGCCGGAAGCTCTTGCTGCTCCGGGCATAGAACGTCCGAAACAGGCCCCGCCCAGCCGCCGTCGCCCTAGGATGGACGTCTTCGACCGGACGGAGGGCCATCGCAGAACAGAGGCGGGCCATTCCCGCCAAAGAAAAAATCAATGCAAAGCCCACCCAAGCGGGAGCATGCTGTTGCCAGAACGTGAGGGCCGCTCCCGACAGGCCGAGCGCGATAAAACTGACCGCTGCGATGATGAAGGCCCGTTGGGCGAAATACCCGCCGCGTTCATGCTCGTCCAAATGGTCGGCGATGAAGCTTGTCCAGTGGGGAGCCGTGAAATGATTGCACGCGAAGTAGAGCGCAGCGCCCGCGATGACGAGCCACGGCCCCCACTGTGGCAGCAAGAGAGGAAGCACGATGATCGGAATCCAGGAGAGTGCCTGGCCGATGGTACCTGCCACGATCATCGACTTTCGCCCGGAGAACAGCCTGAGCAATTTGACGGACGCCAACTGCGCAATGGTTCCGATGAGCTGGGGAAGTGCGGACAGAATTCCGAGCTGAACGGGCCCGGCATGCAACAACAGCGCAAAGGCTGAAAGATATTGCTCGCCGCTACCCTGCGCGACCGCCAGACAGCCGCCATCGCGGAGCCCATAGCGGCGACTTTGTTCTCGAAGGTCGGTGGTAATGAGGTCGTCGTGCAAACGCCGGCAAGACGCGTCGGGCTGGTCTAAGTGTTGATTCCGTGTCATGTCCTCAGGGTCCGGGTCACCATACCACAGGTAAGGGCGAAGCGGTATGGAACCGCGCTGCGGCGGTTATTGACCCGAGAGCCGCCCTCTCGATACCATGAAGGTGAGGGGGTACTCCGCATGTTCTTCCCTCCCTCGGTACGAAGACTTTTCCCGGCCACGCATTTGCTGCTTGCTCTGGCGGCTGTCATCGGGACGGCTTCATCCGCCGTTCCGGTCATGGCTCGTGATCTGGTGGCTCCCAAAGAGCAAGAGACGACGGAAATAGATCCGAGTCAGTTACCATCGTTCGACAACCAGAAGAAAGGGGTGCCGCAGTCGATCTTCGTGTGGATCAAGATGGCGAAAGGCTATGATGTCGAATGGGACAGCTTTGGGCGGAAAGGCTGGTACACGCAGGACCCGAGGCTCAAGCCCATCGAGCCGGGAACCGTTTTCTCACCGGATACCCCAGCCATCTACATCGTGTTCGAAGTGGCGCCGTTGGAGGACCCGGCGCAGTTCAGTGCGCAATGGTTTCTCGAAGGACAGGACGGACAGATCCCGGCCGTCCCATTGGGAAAGGACACGTTGGAGGTGCCGGGACATGAACGGTACGGGTTCTTGGAGTTGAAAAAGCCGGGCGACAAGTGGGTCCCTGGGACCTACATCACGAAACTTTTCATTACACCCCTCGGTCAGCAGCCTTTTCATGCCGTGAATCAGGTCGGCACGATGCGGTTTACGATCGCAGATCCGGCCGCTGCCAGTCAGTCACCTTCGGCGCAGTGACCGTTCCCTGTTCACATAGCAAGGATAACGTGGCCTTGACTGTGCTTGTCTGACATGAAGGATCGCGTCAGAGTGACAGAACCGGAGAAGCTGGCCCTGCTCTTCGAGCGTTTCCGGGACGTCTGCCTCGTGGAAAAAGAAGTGTGGAAAGAGATTTTCATGCCGCGCGACGTGAGCCAGGGACCGGTACGGACCAACATTCAAGACCGCTACGAGGTCGAGATCGACGATCCCGCCGTCGAAGACGCCCTCGAAGCCAATATCCCGCTCGGGAAGGCCGCGTTGGAAGCCGCCCTCCAGGAATACCGCGAGCACGTCACGTTTTTCAAACTCGCGTAGCGTCTTGTGGAAGACGTGAACTGACGGAGGAGACCGATTCTCTAGCGGTCCAGGAGTCGCTCCACTTCCCCCACGATCTCGCGTGCCAGCGGCTTGGTCCGGTGATGAAACCGCGCCACCACGGCTCCGGATCGATCAATCAAATACTTCTGGAAGTTCCATTCCACTTCGCCGGGGTAGGGGCTCTGTTCGGTCAGATATTGGTACAACGGATGTTTGTCTGAGCCCTTCACGCTGATCTTGCTGAACAGGGGAAAGCTCACGCTGTACTTCGTTAGGCAAAATCCTTTGATCTCCGCGTTCGTGCCCGGTTCCTGTTGGCCGAAATTGTTGGCGGGAAAGGCCAATACCTCAAACCCCCGATCGCGGTACTGCTCGTAGATCGTCTCCAGGTCAGAGTACTGCGGCGTGTTCCCGCAGAAACTCGCCGTGTTGACGAGCAGCAGAACTTTGCCCTTATATTGGCCGAGATTGACGGGATTCCCGTCGATATCGTCGAGCGTGTAGTCATAGATACCGGGCGCTTTCGATGCCATGATCTGTGGCTCCTGACCTGCGTGCGCAGATTCCACGGCCGCAAGTACACCGACGACCAGCGCGGTCGCTAACGCTGCCTTCCGGGATTTCATAATCGGCTCCTCTCTGTCACAGGCGTTCGAGTGCCGCAATCCGCTCTTCCATCGGTGGATGTGTGGCGAACAACTGCATGACGCTTGATGTCTTTCCGGCAATCTTGAAGGTGGCCAGCGGATCCTGCGTCCCAAAATCCGCGCGTGCCCGGTCGATCCACCGATGAATGGCCTTGAGCGCCGAAATCATGGCGTCCTTGCCGTACACCTTCGCCGAGAAGGCATCTGCGCCGAACTCGCGCCGGCGCGAATGCCAGCTCACCACCAGCATCGCGAGGAACGACAACACCACCTGGAGCACAATATAAACAATGAAACCCAGGAAAGGGTTGCCTGCGCCGCCCTCTTCACGATCCCCCTGGGGCTGACCGACGAGCGAGGCCAGGAAATTGCTGATGTAATACACGAACGTATTCATCAACCCTGCCAACACTGTCGTCGTGAACATATCGCCGTTATAGACATGGCCCATTTCGTGAGCCAGCACCGCCTTCACTTCGTCCTCTTTGAGGTTTTGAAGCAGCCCCGTTGAGACCGCCACCATCGAATCGTTCTTGCTCGGGCCGGTGGCAAAAGCGTTGGGATCAGGGGAGTCATAGATCCAGACTTCCGGCATCTTGATCCGCAGACGCTGTGCGATTTCTTGCACGGACCCGTATATGACGTGCTCGGCGTGGGTGCGCGGCTGGATGATTTGCTCGCAATTCAGCATGGCGCGTGCCATTTGCTTCGAGAACAAAAGGCTGATAAAGGCGCCCCCGAAGCCGATGACGAGCGACCAGACCAGCAGTTGCTGGTTGAAGACACCCCGCACATCGATGCCGAAGACCGGCAACACCACGTTGATCAGGATGTTGGCCGTGAACGTCAGCGTGAGGTAAATAAGAAAGTTCGCGATCAGCAACAACCCGATACCTTTAATCCACTTCATTCAGATCCTCCTTGCGACCAAGCCCTCCTTGCGACACCCCTCGGTTTCGGTGGGGGGCCTGGCGTGACACCATATTATACAAATCGCCAGGGTCGGCTTTCTACAAATAAGTCCTATGCCGAGAAGGTCAAGACGCGGAAGTGCCTGAACTGCCGGGCGCAAAGTTGACCGGCCGCGCGTCGCCCTGTTAGAACCTTCTCATGTGGAAGCAGCCGATGTCGCGGTTCGGTGCGCTCTTTCACTGGGCTGCCGTCATCGTGCTCGTCGGTGCAACCCTCGCCGCTGCTGCCGATTCATCTCTCTCGGCTCTTCCCTTCACCGTGCCGATGGGTCCGGACGGTGTGCAGCGGGCGACAATTACGCTCGATAGCTATTCCTACAGCCCCGAGCATGTCATCGTCGAGGCAGGGGAGCCGGTCGAACTGACGTTGACCAGCGTCACCATCCTCACGCCGCACAACTTTATCATCGATGATCCCGCGAGCGGTCTCTCCGTCGAGCAGGATGTCAAAGCCGGCAAAACGGTCGTCGTCCGGTTCACTCCCCCCCGACCCGGAGTATTTGCAATGTACTGCGATAAAAAACTCCCCTTTTTCCCCAGCCATCGGGAAAAGGGCATGGAGGGAAAGTTCGAAGTACGCTGAGCGCCGAGGCCATTGAGAACCGCCGTGACATCTCAGTCGCCATCCTGGTCTCCGTCCTCCTCGAAGAATGAGCTGCTGCGCGATCTCTTGAAGCAGGTCTCGCGTCTCTTCTACACGACGTTGACCGTTGTGCCGGCCAACGTGCGCGATCAGGTGAGCCTGGCGTATCTCTTCGCGCGCGCCGCCGATACGATTGCGGACACCGAGTTCATCGATCGGCCGCGGCGACTGGATTTCCTCGTTCAGCTCAAGGCGCAGTTCGTGGGCGGCCCGCTTGCCTGGGGTCAAATCCGAGACATCCAACGGGCGATCGCGCCGATCCAACAGCAATCGGCAGAGCGTGTTTTGCTGGAGCGGCTCGAGGACTGCTTTCGCCTCTTCGAAACCTTTTCGTCCGACGATCGCCGCCGGGTCTGTCGACTGATGACCACGCTCACCCAGGGCATGGAAATGGATTTGACCGTGTTTCGCGGCGGGTCAGCCGAGGATCTCGTTGCGCTCAAGACGATCGATGACCTCGACCGGTACATCTATTTTGTCGCCGGTTGCGTGGGGGAATTTTGGACGGACCTGATGTGCGCGCACCGGCCGGCGCTTCGCTCCTGGGATGTGCGGCGGATGGCCGAAATGGGCGTGCGCTTCGGCAAGGGGCTCCAGCTCACGAATATCGTGAAGGACCTTCCGCACGATCTCCGTCGCGGCCGATGCTACGTACCGGACTCGCTGCTGGCCAAGGCGGGACTCACGCCTCGCGATCTCCTTGAGCCGCAGAGCCTTTCGCGCGTCCGGCCGGTGCTGACCCATTTGGCCCGGAGTGCCGTGGAGCATCTCGACCAGGGCTGGCTCTATACGATGGCGATTCCCCGACATGAAACCCGCCTTCGCCTGGCCTGTATGTGGCCGATCCTCTCTGCCGGTGAATCGCTCAAGCTCGTTCAGCGCTCGCCGGATGTGCTCAATCCCTCGGTCAAAGTCAAAATTTCTCGGCGGAAGGTCTATCAGATCATCGGATTGACGACGCTGACCGGGGCATGCGGCTACGTGGGGACTGCGTACTGGGGGCGGTTGAGGAAGCAACTCCTGTAACGATTCGTGAAACGGCTCCGGCTATTGCTTCTGCGGCTCCAGGATCTTGTCGCCCTTCCGGAACACCGCGTAGATCGCTTGCGAGGGACAGGCATCCAAGCAGAGCCGGCAGCTTTCCAGACAGCGGGAGGAGTCGAATTTATAGGGAGGCGTCGACAGCCAGGCGCCGGTCGGACAGATGGGAACGCAGATCGCTTGATGCGTGCACCGGTCGGGATGGCGGACAAGGTGATCGCGGATAACCATCATGGGTTTCACTCCTTCAAAGAGACCTTGCGAGAAGATCTCGAACATGTTTTTCTTCGGGAGACTGCTCACGGCCACTCCTTGACGAGCGCTTTCAGCCGATCTTTCAATTCGGGAATCTGATCGACGTTGTTGCGGATGGCGCCGAGAATGTTTTCGAGCCGCGCCGCCTTGAGGGCGTCCCGATCCTGCTGTACGAGCCGGTCGTATTCCACGTACGCAGCCTGATGCGTGCGCTCCAAGTACGGTCTGGCGACGGCCAACGCCTGTCCGAGTTCGTAAGGCTCTGCGGACATTGGAGGCGCGACCGCCACGGTGGCGTCGGTGAACACGATGGCCACGGCTCCCTGCTTGCCGGTCAGCGCGATGACTTCCTGAACCGTCCTGCCTTTAAGGGATGGCCAGTCGCCGAGCAATCCCGGAAACTTTTTGATGAAGGCCACCTTTTCCAGGTTGGCCCTCCATTTGTCTTCTGCCGTCATTGGGCAACCGTGCGTCAGTCGAGTGCGATGAGGGGAGGAAGTTGGTCCGGAGCCGGATGGTCGGGCATCAAGAGGCGCGTCACCACTTCCCCCTTGATGATGTGCCGTTCCATGATTTCCGTCACATCAGCCTCTGTTCGGACCCGGTACCACACGCCTTCGGGATAAATCACCACGCTCGGCCCCAGCGCACAATGATCCAAGCAGCCGGCCTTGTTGGCGCGG
>DASTSI010000012.1:0-54771 GCA_035760745.1 Nitrospira sp.
CCGGGGCGGCATTCAATCTCCCGGCGTGACCCGAGCCCTGCTCGAATCCGCCGAATGGGTGGCCGTCGAATGGACCAGCGTCCCCTATGAGGCGTGCTGACCCGGCTCGGACGACAATTGCGCTAGAGTCTTCGCCGACGGTTGTGTATAATGCCGCCCACGGGAACGCGAGCCTGATCCTCCCCGTTCTCTTTCCGCGGTCCAACGTTCGCGCAATGTTGCCGACTAACCCGCGGAGCCCTATGCTCGCGTTTCCGTTCCCAGCGGTGGGGGGCTAGCTCAGTTGGGAGAGCACTACGTTCGCAACGTAGGGGTCGGGGGTTCAACTCCCCTGCCCTCCACCAAATAATCTGTTCCGCCTTAGCATCAGCCTGGCCATTGTATCCTCGTCAGTCTCTTCACGCCGAAGCCGGTCACCGTGTGGCTCACTCTGTCCTGGATGGGACCAAATCTTCCTGAGCGCTGCTCTTCGGCAGGAACAGTCACTTCATGTCTCAGCGATGGATCCCGCTCAGGGTGATGCGGCCGCATGTTCCCCTCATTTTGCTCTTGCACCTTTGGAACAAATCGCTACAATGCGCCCTCGGTTCGGCACATTCATTCCCACACACTCGGTCGACAACGAGGACAAGTGTTCGCACAGCAAACATCGGGATGCTCCCGAGCAACCCGGACTTCCCTGTCTGCTTGGACAATGCCCTTGCGGGATTGGCAAGTGCGCGCGGTCGCGGCGGTCCTTTCGCATCCGGGTTCGGATTTCTTGACGATGGCGACGCCGGCGGCAGGCAAGACCCGGTTTGCGCTCTGCGTGGCACATGAACATGTGAGGACCGGACGCTCGCAACGCATATTGGTGGTGTGTCCCACCAACCATCTACGAACTCAATGGGCGGATGCAGCGGGACGAGTCGGCCTGGATCTGGATCCCGCGTTCAGCAATGAGCAGGTCCGTGAGGCAGCGGACTATCGCGGCGCAGTCGTTACCTATCAGCAAGTAGCGCTCGCTCCGCATGTCTTTCGGCAAGGGTGCGCCACTCGGAACACATTCGTGATTCTAGACGAACTGCACCATGCGGCAGATGGCCAGCATTGGGGCATCGCACTGCGTCAAGCGTTCGAGCGCGCAGTATTTCGCCTGGCTCTGTCAGGCACCCCGTTTCGCTCGGACAATCATCCCATTCCCTTTGTTCGATATGAGGAGGGTGAGAGCCGGGCTGACTTCTCCTATGGCTACACGGAGGCGCTCCGCGAACGGGTCTGTCGTCCGATTGTCTTCCCCAGCTACGAGGGAGAATTACGGTGGCTCTCGGACGGCCGCGAGCACCGGGCGACATTTGAAGATGGCCTCACCTTCAACCGCCGACGCGAACGCTTGAAGACCGCGCTGCTCCAGGAAAGCTGGCTCGGTCCCGTCATTGCCGATGCCCATGAGCAGTTGATGCGGATTCGCAAAGAAGAACAACCGGATGCGGCGGGTCTCATCGTGAGCATGGATCAAGACCACGCACGCTGGGTGGCGAGCCTCGTGAGCAAGTGGACCGGAAGGAAAGCCGCGGTTGCCGTCTCCGACGATTCTGCCGCCACTAGAACTATCGTGGGGTTCGTCGACAATCGGAATCAGGAATGGTTGGTGGCGGTCAATATGGTGAGCGAAGGCGTCGACGTCCCCAGGCTCCGCGTCGGCGTGTACGCGAGCAACGTGCTTACCGAAATGTATTTCCGTCAGGTGGTGGGCAGATTCGTCCGGATGCAGCCGCACATTCCTTCACCGCAGCGGTCCTGGCTCTATGTGCCGAAAGACCCGGTACTGGTTCGGTACGCCAGACACATCAAAGCGGAACGGGATCATGTTCTGGAAGACCTCGTGCCTGGCCAACGTGACCTCTTCGGACGTGCGACGCTATCGGTGAAAGAGTATACCCCCTTACACGCGATCGCGCGTGTCGATTCCCTCATCGGCGCGGAGGACGCACCGACCAGTACCATGACGGATGGGAAGCCGGCCGAGGTCCCCCTCCATGACCGCAAGCGGGAACTGCGCGAACATCATCGGCTGTTGGTGGGAGCGGTGGCCCGCGCGAGCGGCATCGATCACCGGCGCTTGAACGCCGAACTGATTTCCAGGACGGGGAGCCGCGTGGATCAAGCGACGTTAGAACAGCTGGGGAAGCGTATCGAATTGTTGCAGCGGTGGCGAGACCGAGGATACGACGGAAGATGCTAATCCGGGTTCATGGAAGGCGCGGGAGTACTTGACGGTCGATTCGAACGAAGGAGGAGAGATGGGAGATCAATGGTCCATCAGCCAAGAAGAAGAGGAGACGCACCGGCGAAGCTTATTTCAAAAGGCGAGGAAGGGCGACAAAAAAGCCCAGCAGGAGCTCCAGACGACTTATGGGGTCCGATTATGGTCGGATCATGAACGAGCAAGACTCGTCTATGACAATCCCCGATATACCCGCACACGAGCCACAGGAAAGAAACCACCGAGCGCCTGATCGGTCGGTCGGTAGACCATGATCAGCGTCTCGACAACTGGCCTCACACACGACGTGGCAAAGGATTTCATCGAGACTTGTCGAGTTTGACGCCCATGGCACTGGAAGCGGCTTGCGCGATCACGCAGGCCGCTTCGCGCGTCACTTGCAAGTCCCTTCGCCTCGAGATCGCGGCTTCACTTCAACTCATCCAGCGGTTTAGTTCTTCGGTCTTCTGTTCGACGTCTTCACCATACGTCCGCAGGCAAGCTGATACTGCGTGCCGTCAACAGCCGAGGCCCTGCTCTCCGTGTCATGTGCCCCGCTTCTCTATCCCTCTCGCCCTCTCGCTTGGTGCTCACCGCACGTCTCCTCGGTGGTGCGGCTGGCTCTCCTTTGTTCCGTGAACAGAGTGACTTTCGAACTGGGTCGAGCCCCTCTATACCGCACGGAGCGGACATGCACGATGTCGCAAGAGCCGTATCCCCGGCCCGACAGCGGACTCGGGATTGGGGCAGTTATACGGCCCGGGAAGGCTCGCACCAGTCGTTCAGGCTGCTCTCGACCGGAGGACCGCCCAGACGGCCTCTCCAAGCGATTCATGCGACACTTCTCCGTTCAGCACCATCCCGTTGATGAAGACCGTCGGGGTCCCGTCTACTCCCGCGCGCTGCCCCTCGGCTATGTCGCGATTCACTCGGTTGAAGACCTTCTGGCTTTGGAAGTCGGCGAGGAATTGCGCTTGGTCGAGTCCAAGCTCTTGAGCGATGTCCCAGATGGTGCTCATGCCGAGCTCCGACTGGCGAGCAAAGAGCCGGTCGTGCATCTCCCAAAACTGGCCTTGATTGGACGCAGCCTCCGATGCCACGGCAGCGGGCCCGGCCCAGTTGTGGATCTGTGTGAGCGGAAAATGGCGCACGACCAAGGCCGCTTGCCCCTCGAACCTGTCCAACGTGTCTCGAAGCGGCGATTCGGCTCGGGCGCAATAGGGGCATTGAAAATCGAAATATTCCAGCAGTGTCACCGCCGCATCAGGCGGTCCCAACCGGTGTACATCTGAAGGATGGCTAGCGCCATGTGGCTGCATCTCGGCCTCCGTTCGCGTCGCGCATCAGGCGTTCTTGGGCGGGGTCGTGCATGGCTCTGACCATAGCGGGAGTTGCCTCCATCCGATACTGGTAGAACCGATGGTCTGTTTCACGTGGAGCCACGGGACGGCTCCCAGGTCAGTTCGCGGCGGGCTCGCGACCCCATTCGGGGATTCGGCGTAGGATCAAAAAACGATCGACCGTGTGCCAGGGGCCGGTGACGCCGGACAGGCAGTCGGCCCGGCCCTTCACTTCGCGACAGCGTCTTTGATCGCCTGGTACAACTCGCCGACCGCCGCCTCCTTGGTAATGACCGTGACCGCACCAGCCCCGATCATCGCGGATCGGGATTGATCGGAGATCTGAACGGATAAGCCGATTACGACCGTCGTCGGATGCCGCGCTTTAATGAATTCGGTCGCCTGCGCCCCATTCATCTTCGGCATATTGAAATCCATGACCACGACAGTCGGCTGGTATTTCGTGACGGCCGAAACCGCTTCTTCGCCGTTACATGCTTCACCGAGCACTTCAATGTCGTCGTAGCCTTCGAGGACCCTGCGTAATCCTTCTCGTACCATGGCGTGATCATCGACGAGAAGCACTTGAATGCGTTGGTCAGTCTGCGGACCCCGGGGCGGTATCGCATGATGTGTTCGTCTCGGATCTCTCGACACCGTGGAGAGCGCACCCTCGAGGCCCAGGCTCAGCACGGCGGTCGTCCCATGTCCCGGTTTCGATTCAATCCGGAAGGACCCACCCAATGCCCGCATGCGTTCCCTGATACTGAATAGTCCAAAATGAGAGGATCCGATTTCTGCCGTGCTGGCGTCATTCGATGCGAATCCCTGACCCTGGTCCCGCACTTCGATGCGCAACTGCTTGTCCTTCCTTGTCATCGTCACGAAGGCCTCACCCGACCGGCCATGTTTAAAACTGTTCATCAGCAATTCGCGAACCGATTGAAACAAAAGCACCGCTTGTTCCTCCGGCAGCCGTATCCGGTCGTCTGGCGGAACCGTCACCGTGACGTCAATCTCGTACCGCTTCATGTAGTCCGCCAGCCATTTCAAGGCGGAGGGCAAGCCCAGATCATGAAGGACGGGAGGGGCGAGGTCGGAAACGACCCTTCTCGTCGAGGTTAACGCGTCGACAAGGGCATTGTCGGCGTCTTTGATGAACTCGCGGGCGTCCGGTGGTCGCTCTAGGGCCCGCTCTGCCTGGTTGAGCTTCATGCGAGACAGCACGAGCAATTGAGCCAACTCGTCATGCAAGTAGACCGCCAGCCGCTTGCGCTCGCGTTGCTCGGCCAGGTTCAACTCGGTGGCCAGGGCCCGCAACCTCTCTTGCGTCTGGACGAGTTCGGCCGTTTTCTCCTTTACGGCCGATTCGAGGTCGGCGTTCCATCGCTCCAACCGGACCTGCGCCTCCTGTAACGCCGCTTGAGCTTCGCGCAACTTCGTCGAATCATAGTAGTAGCAGATCACTCCCTGCTCGCCCTCCGGCAGAGAGATTCGATGCAGCTCCCATTCATATCCCTCGATTTGTCCGCTGTCCGCACGGGCGTTGACAAAATCTCGGGAATAGTACGGTTCACCCGTCTTCAGCGTGTGGCGGAACACGCCGAGAATGTCGTCCGCGACCGGCGCGGGCCACAGAGTGCGGACGGCTTCGCTGAAGTCCCGCCCGATCACAGGTCGGATGTTTCGAAAAGCACCCTGCTGCGCCGTCTCATTCATGTGAGAAATACGAAAACGGCCGTCGACGATGTAAATGCCGAAGGGCGATCGCTCGACCAGTTCCCGGAACCGCGCTTCGCTGGCGCGGAGTTGTTCCTCGCTCTGCTTCCGCCGCGTGATATCACGCACAATGACCGTAAAGCGTACCTCCCCTTTGACCTTGACCTGCGAAATCGACGCTTCAATCGGGAATTCTTCCCCGTCGGCCCGAAGCCCACAGGCCATGCCCGACGGGCCCATGCGGCGAGACGTGACACCGGTCCCTCCAAACTCGGCGACATGCCGGGCGTGAGCCGCACGGAACCGAGGCGGGATGAACCGGTCAAGCGACTGCCCGAGCGCTTCCTGGGCTCCGCACTTAAACATCTGCTCCGCTGCTGGATTGAACAGCGTAATGACGTGATTGCTGTTCACCGTGACGATCGCGTCCATTGCGGTGGTCACGAGTCCCAGCAATCGCTCTTCGCTTTGACGGACCGCTTCTTCCGCCTCCCGCCGCTCGGTGACATCGATGCATGAGCCGATGTAGCCCACAAACTCCTCGTCTCCGGCATAGCGCGGGATTCCATGGTCGAGCACCCAGCGGTACTGACCGTCGTGCCGGCGCAGGCGATATTCCATCTTAAATTGCTCGCGCTTGTCGAAGGCGGACCTGTAGAGAGCGACACATCGATCGACATCCTCCGGATGCACAAGGTCAGCCCATCCGTTCCCCAACTCTTGCTTCATGGTCCGGCCCGTGAAATCCAGCCAAGCCTGGTTGAACCAGGTGCAGAGCGCGGTGGTATCGGACATCCACACCATCACGGGAGCCGTATCGGCCATGATCCGGAATCGTGCTTCGCTCTCACGTAATGCGATTTCCGCACGGCGGTACTCGGTGATATCGATGGCGATACCGGCGACCATCATTTCCCGGTTGTGGGCGAGAGGAATCGCGAATTTGTGCACGACGGAATCGTGCCAACCATCCTGTTGCTCCAACCGCTCGATGGTTTGGACCGACGTAGCAGACTCGAGGACCTTTCGATCGTTCATCTTGAATTGGGCGGCTGTGCGAGGCGGAAATATCTCGTCATCTGACTTTCCATACAAGCTGGCTTTCGGTATGCCGAACGCCGTTTCGGCAGCGTCATTGACGAAGATGTAGCGGCCGTCCGGGTCTTTAATCCAAGCGAGTCCGGGAAGGTGTCTCATGAATTTCGTAAACCGCTCTTCCGCGCACCGAAAGCGTTCGGTCAGCATGGCAATGCATGCCGCCTCGATGCTGACCACGTGATTCGGCGTAATGGCCAACGTATGCGCGGGCTGAACGAAAAAGAAGCTCGCAGTCACCACCGAAAGGAGCGAGGCGAACAGCCCCGGGCCCAGTCCTCCATGCCAGGCGGCAAACATGACCGCGAGGAAATAGGTCAGAAACGGGGCACCCGTCGGAATCCAGAGATGCAGTGCAAATCGTAGAGCGGTGGCGACCGCAACCGTGGCGACGGCAACGCCGTACCGGTTAACGGGATGGTTCAGGCTGGGTACCATAGGAAGCGAACGAGACGAATCGACATGCGTGACCCACAGAATTGATGCTGTCGGTCGTGTACAGGGACCCGGGAAGGGGTGTCAGTGTGCATGGAGCACCGCGTCACTGTCAACGGATGCTCTGGGCGCGCGATATCCCATCCATGCTCATGCATCACTCAGGGACATCATTCAGGCTCGTGATCAGCACGCAGGTACAGCCGGTCTCGCTCCAGGTCGCACGTCGCCGTTCCGGGCCCGAAGGATGAGCCGCCTCACCGGCGCTCATTCCAACGGACGTGCGAGGGAGCATGAGACTTGCGGGTGGGATCTGTGCGGGGCGTTTCTCGCAGACGTCAGGAAGGGCTGATGATCGATTCGCCGACCGGTTTTCCGCCTTCGACGAACACTCTACGCCCTTCGACTCGGAGACGACCCTCGGCGAACAGCTGTACCGCGCGCGGGTAGATTTTGTGTTCCTGTTCTAAAATCCGCGCGCCCAGCGTTTCCGGCGTATCGAGATCCAGAATCGGCACGGCAGCCTGAACGATGATCGGCCCCTCGTCCACCCCCTCGGTAACGAAGTGCACCGTACAGCCCGCGAGCTTACAGCCCCACTCGAGGGCTTTCTTCTGGACATCCAGGCCTGGAAAGGACGGAAGCAGGGCCGGATGAATGTTCATCATCCGATTCGTGTAGGCATTGACGAGCACGCTCGTCACGATCTTCATGTACCCGGCCAGCAGGACCAGCTCAACGTCGTGCTTGGCCAACACGTCGAGGAGTTCGCGATCATAGGCCTCGCGGCTGTCGGGACGTCCGGCGTAGGGCTTTGGATTCACGAAGATGTCCGTCAGCCCGTGCTTGCGGGCCCGCTCCAGTGCCGGGGCGTCCTGCTTGTTGCTGATCACGGCGACGATCTTCGCATGGATCTCGCCTCGCTCGACGGCGTCGATGATGGCCTGAAGATTTGATCCTCGTCCCGACGCGAGGACCGCGATCTTCAGCGGTTCCCGCCTGCTAGTCGACATAGCTCACGTCCGACTCCCCTTCTCTCGCCTCGATCACCTCACCGATGACGTACGCCAGGTCCCCCCTTCGCTGCGCGGCGGCGATGGTTCGATCCGCGCCATCGTTCGGGACGATGACGATCAGCCCGATCCCCATGTTGAACACACGGTACATCTCCTCACGGTCCACCTCCCCGAGGCGCGCCAATGCCTCGAACACCGGCGGAACCGGCCACCTCTTGCGGGTAATGACGGCGCGCACGCCGGGAGGAAACACCCGGGGCAGGTTTTCAGTGATGCCCCCTCCGGTAATATGGGCTATTCCTTTGATCGGGCATTCCTTGATGAGGGCCAGAATCGACTTGGCGTAGATTCGGGTCGGCGTGAGCAGGACCTCGCCCAAGCGGGCGCTCAGCTCGGGGAGGCGGCTCGTGACGGTCAGTCCGGCCTGCTCGAAGAACACCCGACGCGCCAATGAATAGCCGTTGCTGTGCAGGCCGGTCGACGCCAATCCGATGATCGTATCGCCGGGCCGGATGGACCTCCCGTCGATGATCTTCGCCCGGTCCACGACGCCGACGGCGAATCCCGCGAGGTCGTACTCGCCGTCCGCATACATCGAGGGCATTTCGGCCGTCTCTCCACCAATCAGGGCGCAGCCGGCCTGGCGGCATCCTTCGGCAATGCCGGCGACGACTTCGCGGGCTTTGGGCACCGAGAGTCGGCCTGTCGCAAAATAGTCGAGAAAAAAGAGCGGTTCCGCTCCGCTGACCGCGATATCGTTCACGCACATGGCGACGAGATCAATCCCAACGGTGTCGTGCTTGTCCATCAGGAAGGCGATCTTCAGCTTCGTGCCGACGCCGTCGGTCCCCGAGACCAGGACGGGATCCGCATACTGCGCGGCTTGCAGCCGGAACAGACCGCCGAAGCCGCCGAGATCGGTCAAGACTTCGGGACGAAACGTGGAGCGGACGAGCGGCTTGATCCGATCGACGAACTCATCGCCCGCATCAATGTCGACTCCGGCATCGCGGTAGGTCGTCATGAGAAGTGTCGCATCTTAGCGAGCCGATACGGACGCGGTCAACGCTCCGCCGAGGGAATGTCGGGGCCTACGCAGAGGAGCCACCAGGGAGCAACGGCCGGCAGCAGGTACAGGGGAATTATCCTTCCGGGCGCATTTCGACGTCCAGCAGCTTGATCTTTCGATGGAGATGGCTGCGCTCGATCTTCAAGTCCTCCGCGGTGCGGGAAATGTTCCAGTGATGCTCACGCAGCTTGCGGGAGATGTACTCCTTCTCGAAGGCGTTCCGCGCGTCGCGCAAGGAATCGAAGGACTGCGTGAACAGCGCAGGCGAGCCTGCAGGGCCGTTCTGCCCCGGTGTCGGAACGGAGGCGGCGGATGAGGGCCGCACGTGCAGAGACAGGTTGGCCTGCGCGGTGTCGATAACAGGGCCGGGGACCATGATCATGAGCCGCTCGATCAAGTTTCGAAGCTCCCGGATGTTTCCAGGCCAGTCGTACTGCTGAAAGATGTTCATCGCCTCGGGCGTGATTTCTTTGATCCTCAGGCCCTGCTCTTCGGAATGGAGCTTGAGAAAATGCCGGATCAAGAGCGGAATGTCTTCCCGCCGCTCCCGCAAGGGAGGCACGACGATCGGCACGACGTTCAACCGGTAGTAGAGATCTTCACGAAACGCGCCTTTTTCGATCTCCTTGAGCAGATCCTTGTTGGACGCGGCCAGCACCCGCACGTCCACCTTCAATAGCTTGGTCCCGCCGACGCGCGTGAATTGTTGCTCTTGGAGAGCCCGCAGCACTTTCGCCTGCGTGCTGAGACTCATGTCGCCGATTTCGTCGAGAAACAGTGTACCGCCGTCCGCCTGCTCGAACTGCCCGCGCTTCATCGAGGTCGCCCCGCTGAAGGACCCTTTCTCGTGCCCGAACAGCTCGCTTTCGATCAACGTCTCCGGAATGGCGGCGCAGTTCACCGCGACAAAGGGCTGATCGGCCCGTGCGCTGCGCAGGTGGATCGCGCGGGCCACCAGTTCCTTGCCGGTCCCATTTTCTCCGCCGATCAGCACCCGGCTGTTCGTGGGGCCGGCCGTATCGATCAATTGCCGCAACTCGTGCATCGCGGGCGACTGCCCGACCAGCTCGAACTTCCGGGCCACCTTCGTGCGCAGCGATCGATTCTCCTGCTCCAGGCGATACTGGTCCAGCGCATGCTTGACCCGCAGCGTCACGTTCTCGAGCGACAAGGGCTTTTCGATGTAGTCGTACGCCCCCAGCTTGATCGCCTTCACCGCGGTTTCGATGGACCCGTGGCCGGACATCATCATGACTTGGGCCGTCGGGACAAGTTCCCGTATGCGCCGGAGGGTTTCGAGTCCGTCCATGTCCGGCATCCAGATATCGAGCAGCATGAGGTCGGGCGGGTCGCTGGTGTAGATCTTCAACGCCTCCGTCCCACTTTTGGCGACCGTCACGTCGTAGCCCTCGTCCTGCAAGATGCTGCTGAGGGACGAGAGGATCGCGTCTTCATCATCGACCACAAGAATCGAGGCAGACATAACACTCCGTTAAGCGTGAATCCTGGCTCCCGACGTGCCGATGTCGGCACGCCGTTCCCGGCGCTCGGCACGGCTCACACCGGGAGTTCGAACGTAAACAGGGCTCCCTTCGGATGATTGTTTCCGGCCTGGATGTGGCCTTCATGGTCCGTGATGATGCGCCGGACGATGGCCAATCCCAGACCGGTTCCGGTTTTCTTTCTCGTGAAATAGGGCACGAACAGTTTTTCCTGGTCCTCGGCGGCAATGCCGGTTCCCTCGTCCGCAATACTGACCACGGCCCGGCGGCGTTTCGTGTCGTACTGCGTCGTGAGCCAGACCCTTCCCCGCTGATTCATGGCCTGGATGGCATTGTCCAGCAGGTTCACCAGCACCCGCTTGATCTGCTCCCAGTCGAATTTCAACAACGGCAGGTCGGAGTCCAGCGTGACGATCAGTTCGATGTCTTTGTGGGCGCCGCGATACAACGCGGTCACCTCGTTGATGACGTCATGCAGCGATTGCTGAGCCAACTGCGGCGCGGGCAGGCGGGCGAATTTCGAGAATTCGTCCACCATGTGCTTGAGGCTCGTCACTTCATTCACGATCACGTTCGTCGATTCGTCGAAGACCCGCTCGAAGTCGGGCGCCTTCTCGAAGAACTTTTTCCGCATACGCTGCGCGGACAACTGGATCGGCGTGAGCGGATTCTTGATCTCGTGCGCCACCCGCCTGGCGACTTCCTGCCACGCCGCGACCTTTTGCGCCTTGAGCAACTCGGTCAGGTCCTCGAAGACCAGCACGATCCCGAGATCCTGGTTCATCTCGTCCTTCATCCGGGAGCCGTGAAGGGCGATCGTGAGGAATTTTCCCTCGACCTCCACCGTGCCGTCCATCGTCAGATCGTCGCGTTGATCCTGGAGCATGCGATCGTAGAGCGTTTGGAACAACGTCAGTCCGAATTCCTTGAAGACGTCGTGCACCGATCGCCCGTGCACGCGATCGGCCGACAGGCCGAGGATCCGCTCGCCGGAAGGATTGAAATTCGTGATCGTGCCGTTCCGGTCGATCGACAGGAGACCCGCGGCGATGGTGGCCACGACCGTTTCGATGTAGGCCCTGCGGCGGTCCAACTCGAGATTGTTCTGTCTCAGCGAAACGTTCGCCGCTTCGATGGCGGATTTGCTGCTCTGGAGATCGGACGTCATTCGGTTGAAGCTTTCGATCAAGGTCCCGATCTCGTCCGTCGCCTTGGCGTCGATGCGGACCGACAGATCGCCCTGCGCGATCGCCTCCGTGGCTTCGGCAAGCCGCTGAATGGGTACGGTGATGCTGCGAGCCACGTAGAACCCGAACCAGGTCGCGCCGAAGAGGATCAGCATGGTGATGACGGCCACGAAGAGATAGGCCCCGGCCTTGATCGGATTCTTCATCGCCTTGATCTGTTTGTACTCGTCGTACTGCCGCCCGATCCCTTCCATCTTCGCCAGCAAGGATTCGGGCACATAGGCGTCGACGAGCACGACGCCGCCGACCTCGCCTCGCGCGCTGGCCGCGATCGGCGCGGCGGCCCGGACGAGACGTCCGGTCTGCGCTTCCTGCACCGTGCTGGCCTCCTGCTTCGTGTTGATGGCTTGCAGGACCAACTGACCGATCGGCAGGTCGAGCACGCCCGCCGGCACTTCGGGGTCCAAGGACTTCGTCAGCGTTTCCATCTTCGCGGAATACACCTCGATGCCGGCCACGCCGAATTCCACCCGCTTGCGCTGCATCGCGGAGATCAGGAGATCCCGCTGGGCAGGCAGCAGAAGATCCTCGCGGAAGATTTCGTGACTGATGGCCCGCGCGCTGTTCACCGCCAGGGTAATGTGCCCGGCATGCTGCATCCGTGCGACTTCATAGGAGTCCCGCATGACGCGATCGATTTGATCGCTGAACCAGACGTCCACCGCCTTGTTGACCAGGCCGCTTGCGACCATCGCGAGCAGAACGGTCGGAATCAGGGAGAATCCGATGAAGGCGGCGACCAGCTTGGTGCGGAATCCCGAGCCGATCAGGCGATGGCGGCGCTCGAAGTACGTCTTGATCAGGTTCCGCGACAGGAGCAGCAGCAGCACCACGACGCCGATCAAATCGAGATTGATCAGCAGCAGGACGAGCGCGTAGCTGGTTGTCGGGATGAAGGAATCGGTGTCCTCCCCTCCCGGCACGACGACCTGGGTGTAATAAAAGGTGAGCGCGAGACAGCATACCAACAGGAGGAACACCGTCCACACCGGACGGAGATGGCGCTTGCGTCGCTCGGGTTCCTGGTTCGGGATGCGGGATCGAAGGGAGCCGCCCGGTTCATCGGGGGAACGAAGGTTCTCGACGGTCTCGCGCCGACCGGATGCGTTCCAGGGCTGCGACCCGGCCTGCATCTGAAGGTCACTCACCCGATAGTCCTTCCAACGTGATTGCCTGGAAACCCCGGCCGATCAGAGACGCGCATCCATCGGCTGGCGGGACAAACACCGATACGGCGGGACTACTTCCCCGTGGACAAGCTCACATACTTCATCCGGAGGGCATAGAGCATGTCCCGCAGCACGTTTTGTTCCTCTGTCGTGAGATTACCGGCGGTCTTCTGCTCCAGAATCGACAGGAGATCGATGATTTCCTTGGCTTGCGGCAAGTTGACCGGCACCGTCGGCTGCTGAGGGTCGAGCTTTTCACCCATGAGCATCAGGGAGGAGCTGCCAAGCGAGATGACGAACGACGAGAAGCTGACCGGCACGGCGGCGGAGGCCTCGTTCAACCTCGAAGCCGCGGCAGCCTGCGGCGGCTCTTCCATCCGCTGCGCCGAGGAGGACGGCTCAGCGGGGCCCGACCCCCGTCGGTCACGAATGATGAATCCCTCTTCCTTTTCCGCCGCCATGCAAATTCACCTCGCCCCTCGTGGAGCCTGCTGGTTCTAAGCGTGAAGTAACCTATCATAGCACCAGAGGCCCCGCAAGGCGCGCCGGGGCTGTCGGACGACGCAGCGCGCGGGTATAATGGGGCCCGGCACGAAACTCACTTGCCGCCATGTCGCAGCGTTTTCAACAATTGATCGATCTCATGGCCGCCCTGCGCGCGCCCAGCGGATGCCCCTGGGATCGCAAACAGACCCATGACTCGCTCAAGCCCTATCTGCTCGAAGAAACGTACGAAGTGCTCGATGCGATCGATCATCAGGATCGCAGCAAGCTGCCCGAGGAACTCGGCGACGTGCTGCTTCAGGTCTTGTTCCATAGTCAGATCGCGGCGGAGGCCGGAACCTTTACGCTCGACGACGTGATGGACACGCTCGCGGACAAACTGGTCCGGCGCCATCCCCACGTGTTCAAGAACGGGACATCCGATCTGACGCCCATGAACGCCGATCAGGTCCTGGCCCGCTGGGAAGACATCAAGAAGGCGGAGCGCCAGGCGTCGGGACGTCCCGAGTCCGTCCTCGACGGCGTCCCGCCGACGCTCCCCGCCCTGCTGCGCGCCTATCAGATGCAAGCCAGGGCTTCGCGGGTGGGATTCGACTGGAGCCACGACCGGACGGGTTTGGAGGAGGTCTTGAGCAAGGTCGAGGAGGAATTCAGGGAACTACGCGAGGCCCTCGGCGACTCGAACGGCGAAGACCCCGGCTCGGCGCGGCAGAAGGACATTGTCGTGGAATTCGGAGACCTGCTGTTTTCGCTGGTGAATCTGGCGCGGTTCATCAAGGTCAATCCCGAAGACGCCTTGCGCCAGTCGATCAACCGCTTCGTCGAGCGGTTCCACTTCATCGAAGCGCAGGCGGCTCGGATGGGACGCCCCATCGGAGAGCTTTCGCTCGAGGAAATGAACCGGTTGTGGGATGACGCCAAACGGCAATCCTCGGTCTCGACGGATCAGAAGCCATGAGCGATCAAGAACCGTATCAGGAAGGGAAACGCGCGGGCGTTCACCCGCTGATCGTGGTGTTCGGAATCCTGCTGGGGCTATGGTTGTTCGTCGCCTTGATCGTCCCAAGCTCGAAAAACAAGCAAGCGACCGGAACCGAGGGGCCGGCTGCGCCGTTGATCGAAGACCCGGAAGCGGCGCCGGTCATTTTCAAGGTCGAGGCGACGGCTCCGGACATGAACGCCGTCAGCCTTGTCGTCCCTCCCCAGGCCACCGAGAGCCAGATCGTCGGCCTGCTCAAGAAGTTGCGCAAGGAACGTCTCGCCGGTTCGCTCGGCGACTTAGTCCCCGCGACGACGCGGGGCCACAAACTCGGCGACCACGCCGTGGCCGATATCTACGTAGTCTCGGACCCGAAGTACGGTCAACCGGACGTGATACGGACGCTTTCGCGGGGCGCACACGCCCCCGGGGGGTTGTATCCGGATGCCGTGCCGTTTGAGGTCGCCATGGAAGAGATCCGCGGCCACTACCGCATCGACTTGAACAATACCGGTGCGCCGGACTCGGCGTCGGTGGGCTTTGCCGACGAATCAGGCGTGCACTCGAAGCATTACCGAAAAATCTTTTGACCTCAGACGCCGGCTTGACTCTTGACTTCAGCCCGCAACGACGCGCTTTCCCGGCTCACCCAACTCTCGAGTTTCGGAAACAGATGCTGATACGGGCCGGTGAAGGGAGGCACCAGCGTGTCCTGCCGCTCGCCCACAAGTCCTTCCTCTTGCGCGATGCGGAGCTTCTCATCCGCGATCTTCCTGGAGAGCAGTTTGGCGATGAGCAGTTGTTGCCCGGGCGTGCCTGATACCGGGCCGAGCACCTTGCTTCTGACGACCTCGAGCTCGTCGGCGATCGACACCTTCACGCGCGCCGCGTAAGGCAGCGGCCAGTTCACGCGCTGAACCGCATAGTCGTACGAAAACACCGGTTCCCTGGGCTCGCGAAACGGCCCGCTCACATCCAAGATTTTCAGGGGATTCTCGGTCTTCATCGGTCTCGCCCTCACCTCCGCTGCCCGGAAAGATACCCTACTACTCGATCCGCCGCCACTGCCCCGTCTCGGATGCAATCCGGGATGCCGACTCCTCGGTACGCTGCTCCGGTCAGGACCAATCCTCCGTACCGGCTGAGCGCGCGTTCGATTTCCTCCAACCGCTCCAGGTGGCCGAGGACGTACTGAGGCATCGCCCTCATCCAGCGGTTCACCTCCACATATCCCGGCTCGGCCGTCACACCGCAGATCATCCGCAGCTCGGCTTTGACCCGCTGCACGAGCGTGGGATCGTCGAGTCCCAGAATGGCTTCCCTCCCCACGCCGCCGACATAACACCGGACCATCAGCCGGTCCGGGGGCGCGCGGTGTGGCCACTTCAACGACGTCCACGTCGCGGCGATCAGGTCCCGCTGCTCCGTGCGCGGGACCACGAACCCGAAGCCTTCCACTCTTCCGCCGATCACGGAGGCCGGGTAGACCATGGCCACGGTCGCCGTCGATGCGTACGGAATCATGTCCAGCAGACCGGCCGCCAGCGGCGTGAGCGGCCTCAGCAGGTCGGCCGACACGTAGGCCGGCGTGGCGAGCATCAGGCTGTCGACCGACAGAGCCGAGCCGTCGTTCAGCATCAGATCGTAGGTCCAGCGGCCAAGTTCGTGGGACCGCACGCGCAATGATTCAGCGGCCACGCCGCTACGCAATGTGACGGCCTCCTTGTCCAGCCGGCCTACCAGCGCGGCGATCATCGTGTCCAATCCGTGCTTCAGGCTGACGAACATCGTGCGTCTCGGCGAGAGCGATGCGACGGTGCCGGTCGTCCGCCGCGACGCCATGAGGCCGCGGATCACGCTGCCGTGTTCACGTTCCAGCTCGACAAATCGCGGGAAGGTCGCCCGTATGCTCAGCTGGCCGGCATCCCCGGCGTAGATGCCGGCCATCAGGGGCTCCATCATCCGCTCGAACGCTTCGCGTCCGAACCGGCGGCGGAAAAACGCCGCCAAGGATTCGTCTTCCGTCGTCCGCTTCGCGGGCAGCGCCAGATCCAACGCCATTCGAGCCAAGCCGCCCGGGCTCAGTACCCCGCTCTTGAGAAAGGGCATGACCTGTCCCGGCGTCATCACCACCAAGCCTTCCGGCAATTCTCGGAGACGGCCGCCGGTATAGACGAAGGCTTTCTTTTCGGTCTCATTCGTATTGATCACCTCATCGGAAAGTCCCAGTTTCTCGAGTAACTGAAGGCCGGCGGGCTTCTGCGACAGGAAGGAATCGGGACCCGCTTCCGTGATCAATTCGCCGCCGATCCGATGCGTGACGATCTTGCCTCCCCAAGACGGGGCGGCCTCGATGACGGTACAGCGGATCGACAGCCCGGCCTCCGCCGCGCGGGCCTTCAGCGAAAAGGCGGCGGCCAGCCCGGAGATTCCTCCGCCGACCACTGCGACTGTACGGATAGTACTCACTGAGTCACGGCGAGCGAGGAGTCCTGCGCAGCCAGCACGTCGGCGAGCGTGTCCACGAGGGAGTCGGAATCGTTGAGCATGGGCATCCGTTCAAGATGCAGCCCGAGTCTGGCGGCAAACTGTTTCAATTCAATGTCGATATCGTACAACGTTTCGACGTGGTCGCATAAAAAGCCGATCGGCGCGACGAGAACCTGTTGCCGTCCTTCTCTGCGCAGTTCCTCGATCGCCGATTCCACCGTCGGACCCAACCACGGTTCCGAAGACCGTCCCTGGCTCTGATAGGCGAACTTCGTCGGCCGGTTCGCAAAACACGCTTCAATCGCGAGGACCGTCGCCCGGACTTCCTCCGGATAGGGGTCGTTCATGGCGACGATCCGTTGAGGCAGACTATGAGCCGTAAAGAGCACGGGAACGTGGGACCTGACCTCGGCGGGAAAGGCCTGGAGACCTTTCCGAATCTGTTCGACGAAAGCGGCGATGAGCATGGGATGCCGATTCCAGCTCCCCACATACGCCACCGGACAGCGGCTCTGAAGAGCTGCCCGCGCTTCTTCCACCTTCTTTCGGTACGCGCCCGTGCTGAGCGACGACTGTTGAGGCGCGAGGCACAGCGCAATGACCTGTTCCGGCTCCTCGCTCAGCAAATCGGCATAGGCCTCTTGGATGAAGGGATGCCAATGGCGCAACCCGACATGCACCCGAAAACGGCCTTGTCCCGACTCGTTCAGCCGGCGCTCCAGTTTCCTCGCCAGCGCTCTGGTAATGCCGACGGCGGGCGACTTGCCGCCGGTGGCGCGATAGCGAGCGCGGATTTCCTCCACCAACTCCGGCGGCGTCGGCCTTCCGCCCCGCACGTCGAGCAGGAAGGGCTCGACGTGCTCGAGGCAATCCGGCCCCCCCATGATCATCAGGAGAATTGCCGTGACTTTCCGGGATGACGCCATAGCGTTGTGTGGAGTTTAGGAAAGGCCCGTCGGCGTCCCGCCCCGCCTCCGAACTCACCGTTGGCTGAGCTTATGGACCATCTGAATGGCCGCTTTCACATGCTCAAGCGGAGTGGTCGGAAGAATCCCGTGGCCGAGGTTGAAGACGTGTCCATTGCGCCCGCCGGCCCGTCGGAGAACGTCTTCCACCCGACGTTCGATCTCGTGCAGCGGCCCGTAGAGCGCGACGGGGTCGAGATTCCCTTGCACAGCCCGGTCATGGCCGATGATCGTCCAGGCTTGGTCCAGGTGCACCCGCCAATCGACGCCGATCACGTCGCCCCCCGCCTCGCGCATCTGCCTCAGAATCGCAGTCGTGCCGGTGCCAAAGTGGATCATCGGGACGCCTTCTCTTTGCAACGCTCCGAAGATCAATTGCACATGCGGCATCACGTACTCGGCGTAGTCGCCGGCCGAGAGGCAGCCGACCCAACTATCGAACAACTGGACCGCCTGCGCCCCGGCATGGATTTGTCTTCGCAAGTACCCGGTCACGACCCGGGCCAGCTTGTCCATCAATTGGTGCCAGACATGCGGCTCCCGGTACATCAGCGACTTCGTGAGGATATAGTTGCGGGAGCCGCCGCCTTCGATCGCATAGCTCGCAAGGGTGAACGGGGCGCCGGCGAACCCGATCAGCGGCACGCGTCCAGTCAACGCCTTTCGTGCCTGCCTGATCGCCTCAGCCACATACTCCAATTCCGTCCCGTCGATCGGCTTGAGCCGTTCCACATCAGCCCGCCCGCGCACCGGGTTATGAATCACCGGACCTTCTCCCTCGGCAAATTCGAGACCGAGGCCCATGGCCTCCAAGGGAAGGAGAATGTCCGCAAAAATAATCGCCGCATCGAGAGGAAACCGTTCAATCGGCTGGAGCGTCACCTGCGCGGCCAGTTCGGGCACTTTGCAGAGGTCGAGCATCGAATGCTTGGCCCGCAGCGAACGGTACTCCGGCATGTACCGTCCGGCCTGGCGCATAAACCAGACGGGCGTGCAATCGACCGGCTCCCGTCTACAGGCTTTGAGAAATCGATCGTTCATCAGCGTCGGCATTCTAGAGACGCACGGACGAGGGTGTCAAACCGACCGAACCGGCGTCGGACGGGCTTCAGCGGTCGCTTACGGCCCCTCCAACAATCCTCCCTTTTGTAGACATTCAGGACCCTTCCCGTACAATGGCTCGAGCATGATACAAGCCATATCCCTCGGGATTTCATTCGCAAGCATTTGTATGTATAATGCCCTCGCATCGTTCGTGGGTCGCGACGTTCACTTGATTGCGGCCCTCCACTCTGCGGCCTGCCTTGTGATCCACCAACAGCTGCCGCGGCTTCACTCGTGACTGGATTGTGTGTGTCTGGCTGACCCGCCGGACTTGATCGGAGGTACACGAATGTTCGAAGTGCGGACGCCCCGCCCGACCAAAGCCCAGGACCTATGGTTTACGTTCCTTCGATGGTTCGATTCCTGGGCCGGGTTGGAATACATGAAGACCGACGGCGCTCCGAAAATGGATTGGCTGAGATGCATTCCGATTATCGCCGTCCACGTGATGTGCCTCGGCGTCATCTGGGTGGGATGGAGTTGGACTGCAGTGGCCGTGGCCGTCATCTTCTACTTCGTGCGGATGTTCGCAATCACCGGCTGGTATCACCGCTACTTTTCACACCGGACGTTCAAGACCACCCGCGCCTGCCAGTTCGCGTTCGCCATCCTCGGCGGATCCTGCGCCCAGCGAGGCCCGCTTTGGTGGGCCAGCCATCATCGTCACCATCATGTGGCATCCGATACGCCCGATGATGTGCATTCGCCGCGGCAGGGAGGCTTTCTCTGGTCGCACATCGGCTGGTTTACATCGCAGACACACTTTGCTCCCCGCTTGAAAGGGATCGCAGATTTCGCCAAGTATCCCGAGCTGCGGTTTCTCGACCGCTTCGATATTGTCGTGCCGACCATCGCCGGATTCCTGATGTTCGGCCTCGGGGAGCTCCTTGAAGCCTACGCGCCCCAGTTGGGCACCAATGGCCCTCAGATGCTCATTTGGGGCTTCTTCATTTCGACCGTGGCGCTGATCCACGGCACCTGCACGATCAACTCCCTGTCACACGTCTATGGATCGCAGCGCTACGACACCGGCGATGACAGCCGCAATAACTTCATCCTGGCCCTCATCACGCTCGGCGAAGGTTGGCACAACAATCACCATTACTATCCGGCCTCGACCAGGCAGGGGTTCTATTGGTGGGAAGTCGACATCACGTATTACGGCCTAAAGCTCATGGAGTGGCTGGGTCTCGTCTGGGATATCAAAGAGGTACCGCTCTACGTCCGCGAGCAGAAACGGAAGCACGAGACGATCGGCGTTCCGGCGCCGACGATGGAAACCGCGGTGTAACTGCTGCCCAGACGCATCGCCGTCCCTCCGTATCCCCGGTCACGTCCCCGGTCACGGAAGCCCGTCAGATCCAATCCCGGTCCTCCTTTGGAGGGTGAAGCCGATCGGACAGCCGTTCGGCCAAGGCCCGGCGAATCGCCTGGCTCGCCCGATCAATCGGTTCTCGCTCGTTCTCAGGAACAATCCATGCTTCGCCGGCACCAAGCTCGAATCGATAGTGATTCGACCCTTCCGAAAACCATTCGATGTAGGGATGCGGCGCCAGGTTGGGATGCGGGTCGAACGAAATCAAGTTGACGGTTCCGATCTGCGGATTGTCCATGTCGCCAATCACGTGCGCGGCCATGTCGTCGTCCTCGAATCGGCTGTTGCGGAACTGGATGACTTCTCCCGCGATGTCGGCCTTGAAGTCCCCCGTGAGATACACATCGACAGCTCCGATGGCGGCCAACACGATCCGCCCGACAACCGACCCTTCGATCCGATTGTCGAGAAATCCTTCCTTCACCCACCGCCCGTTCCCGAATTTTTGCGCCATCTTCTCTCAGGGTGAAACGCCCGGTCCTCTGTTATAGAGACTCTGCTGTTATAGAACTCCACTGCCGACGGCCTCTTTAGGCCGGTTCCGCCGCTTGGCTGCCTGCCGGTTGAGGCGAAGCGGCAAAGGCCCCGATGATCACCGCCGCCAAGATCAGCAGGCTCCCGATCCAGCCCTGGAGATCCAGCGTTTCGCCGAGAAAGTACCATGAAAGCCAGGCGGCGTACGCCGGTTCTGAGGCGAACACGAGCGCGACTTGCTGCGCCGGCACGAGTTGCTGGGCCCACATTTGGACCGCGAACGCGCCGGTTGCCAATCCTCCGGTGACCCCGAGTCCGACCAGCAAGACCGCGCTCGGCGCGAAGGCATCGGCGGGAGCGTGCTCCCACCACATGATCGGGGAAAAAAGCAGCGTCACGGCGGCCATCTGCCACAGGAGCAACGACGGCGCATCGAATCGCCGCGTGAACTGCTCGAGGCAGACGATGTGTCCGGCGAAAGCCACTGCGCAGCCGACCGTCATCAGGTCGCCGAGGTTCATCATGGCGCTCGGCTTCACCAACAACCACAATCCCGCGGTCGCGACCGCCGTGGCGAGGATGACACGCGGTTCGAACCGCCGCAGCAGGAGCGGAACGACAATCACGTACAGGGCGGTGAGAAAGGCGCTGTTCGAGGCGCTGGTATAGCGGAGTCCCGCCGTCTGAAGCACGTAGCCGAAGAACAGGAAGATCGTCGCGATCCCGCTCGCATATACAATCTCCCGCTCCCGCCGCACCGCGTGGCGCGCGATCAAGAACCACCCCGCGACGATGAGCGTGCCGAGAACAAATCGAAGGAAGAGGAACGACAGCGGCGGGATCTGCTCCAGCGCGGCTTTCGTCGCGGGAAAGGTGGCGCCCCAGATAAAGGTCGTCAGGAGTAGGGCGAGACGAGGCATGATCAGGACGTGCGGAGGCGCAGGTGCCCAGTGCCGAATCGAAAGTCTGTCCTCGCGCCCGGCACTCGGCAGTGCCTACGGCTTACAGAGCGGACACCGGCGCTGCTCGGTCGTCCCGGCCTGCTCCATCGCCGCGAGCGCCCTGGGCTTGTCCGGATAGTCGAACCAGCCGCCTTCCCAAAAATCGCTGGACGAATGCACCGACGGCACTTCTGAGCAGCGGTCTCGGTGGAGAGTCACACGGTCGATTGAGCGGGCGATGTGGATCCAGTACACCATTCGAAGAATTTTGCCAGGCGGAATGAAAAACGCGAGGGCGAGGGTATTGTGCCGGGCTGTGGCCTTACGCCTGATCCCTCATGCTTCCGTTCAGGGCAGGAGTTGCCACTCGTCCTTTTCGATGAACACCTTCACACCGGTTTCCAACTTCTTGACGTCTTCCTTCTCGAACAGCCGAAAATATCGCTCGATCCGATCGTCTTCGTCGATCCGCTCTTCCTGCATCATGCCGTTCGAGCTTTTGTACCGTCTGATCAACACCGCCATCGCACAACCTCCTCATGGCACTGACAAAACCCCTAGTCTTCGAACCAGGCAGGTGTGTTACAATACGGCATCGTCGAACGACCGGTCAAGGCCCGGGCCTCGCCGGTGAAAGGAACAGTGCCATGCCGATCTACGAATATCGATGCGGACGCTGCGAGAAGACGTTCGAAGCGACGCAGTCGGTCCATGCGAGAGTCGAGGATACCGTCTGTCCCTTCTGCCAGGCGCAGGAAGCGACCCGCTTGATCTCCAGCGTTTCGTCCAAGGTGATCGGAACGCACAAGCCGACGTTCTCCGAGCTGAAAGCTTACGATCAGCTGAACCAGCGAATGGACAAGTTCTCGAAGCTGCCTCCGCTGATGGGCAAACGCGACTCGCCCCCCCTCAACATGACGTCGGACTCGAACCCGACGCCGGGACAGAGCGCGGGAACCTAGCGAGACAGAGCGGATGGCGGACGCTTCCCCTATTTTCCGGCATTCAGGAACGACGAGACGGCATCCGAGATGAAATTTCTGTCCGCTCTCTGCCTCGGCCTGTTGCTCCTGTTGGCTTCCTCTCCCGCTTCACGGGCCGATCTGTCGGGCAATCTCGCGATCGCGGGCAACGGTCCCGAACAGGTGACGCTCGAAGCCCTGGCACGCGCGTTCGAAAAGGCCAACCCCCGGGTCTATGTGGACGTCCTTTGGGACGACCACGCAAAGCCGGTGGAGATGGTCAAAGCCGGCGAGGCCCAGATGGCCGTCACCGGTTCGGAAGATCCGGCCCTCGCCGGGACGCAGATCGCGTGGGACGGCATCGGCATTCTCGTTCACCTCTCCAACTTCACGAAAGAAGTCACCAAGCAGCAGGTGGCGGACATCTACACGGGAAAAGTCAGGGAATGGTCCGATCTGGGCGGTCCGGAGACCAAGATCCTGTTGATCGACCGCCCCCGAAATCAAAACATCCGTGATGCCTTCGAGTCCCAGTTGGGCATCACGGGAAAGATTCCCGACTTCGCGAAGGTCATCGGCCGGGACGACAAGGTGGTCAAGACCGTGGTCGGCACGTTGCCTCCCCTCTCCGCCGTCGCCTATATCTCGCTCAGCCAGGCGCTCTCGGTCGTGTCCGGGGGCGTCGCCGTTCGGCTCCTCCCCGTAGACAAGGTCGAGCCCGAGGTGCCGACCGTGAAGGACGGACGGTACCCGCTCCGGCGACCGGTGCTTCTCGTGACAAAAAAGGAACCCAATCCGCTGACCGATGCGTTCATCCAATTCGCGCTGTCGCCGGCGGGACAACAGATCATCGGCGAGACCTATGTTCCCCTTCCTCGGAAATAATTCCTTCACGCGTCGTTCATCAAGGAGGGTTTTATGCGGATGCGTCATTCGGGCATCATCGCGCTGGTAGCGGCTGCCCTCTTGCTGCTGCTGACGGTTCCGACAGTGCACGCTCAGGAGCAGGAGCAAGGCGGTTCGATGGTCGAGGGCGCGGGGTTCACGCTTTTCGACACGGAATCGATCAAAGGCTCCGACACCGACAAAGTCGAGCGGGACCCGATCTGCGACAGGAGCAAACGGCCGAAGATCTTCAAAGTCGAGCCGGATGAGGCGAAGCCGGGCCAACGGGTGACGATCAAGGGTGAGAACTTCGGCACGAAGGAGTGCTTCCATGGCGTCGCCTTCAGCGCGGCAGGTCCCGCGAAGATCGACTATAAGTTCATCAACGACACGACGATCGAAGCCACCGTCCCGGACGTCAAACCGGGCATGTCGTTTATCGACGTGGTCGCCGGCGGAGGCAACGCCCGGTCCAAGGGCTTTTTGGTCCAAGCCAAGTAATCACCCCTTCCATGCGGGGGCCCGTGCCCCTGCATGGCGTCTGCGGTTGTCGTCCCGCCGGCTTTCCTGCCACGCGATCTCTCGACACCACTCTTGATCCTATGCTAGCTTACGCGCTCCTTGACGCGGGCGCTCGCCTCGTGCGTATCCGTACGTCTCGGGCACCGGATGGACATGTTTAGGAAGATTCTCGTCGCCAATCGTGGTGAAATCGCCATGCGCATCATCCGCGCATGTCGCGAACTGAACATCGCGACCGCGGCGATTTATTCCGAAGCGGATTCGACGGGCATTTACGTGAAGAAGGCCGATGAGGCCTACCTGGTCGGCCCGGGGCCGGTCAAAGGATTTCTGGACAGCCGGCAAATCGTCGACCTTGCCCTCCGCATCGGGGCCGATGCGATTCATCCCGGATATGGGTTCCTGTCGGAAAACCCGCAGTTCGCGCAGTTATGCCGAGAATCGGGAATCACCTTCATCGGCCCTTCGCCGCTCGCCATCACGCTGATGGGCAGCAAGGTCAAAGCCCGGGAACTGGCGCGCGAGGTGGGCGTGCCCATTGTCCCCGGCACGGACGGCGGCGTGACCGACGTGAAAGAGGCGCTGGCCTTCGCCGGGAGGGTCGGGTATCCGGTCATTATCAAGGCGAGCGCCGGAGGCGGAGGCCGTGGCCTGCGGGTCGTCCGGTCCGACGCCGAATTGCGGGACAACATGGAAGTGGCGTCGCGGGAGGCGCTCGCGTCCTTCGGCGACGGCAGCGTGTTCCTCGAGAAGTACATCGAGCGCCCGCACCACATCGAATTTCAAATTCTGGCCGACCGCCACGGCAACATCATCCACCTGGGCGAACGGGATTGCTCCATCCAACGCCGCCATCAAAAACTGATCGAAATCGCACCCTCGCTGATACTGACTCCCAGGCTCCGGGCCGAAATGGGTCAGGCGGCCACCGCCATCGCGCGGGCTGTGAAGTACGACAATGCAGGCACGGTCGAATTCCTCCTCGATCAGGAGGGCCGCTTCTATTTCATCGAGATGAACCCGCGGCTGCAGGTCGAACACACGGTCACCGAGCAGATCACCGCGATCGATATCGTCCGCAATCAGATCTCCATCGCGGCGGGAAAACCGCTCGACATTTCACAGGACGAAGTGATCCTTCAGGGGCACGCCATCCAATGTCGCATCAACGCGGAAGATCCGAAGAACCAGTTTATGCCCTGCACGGGGACCGTCACCGCCTATTTGTCCCCAGGCGGCATCGGGGTCCGCATCGACGGCGCGGTGTACAAGGACTACATCGTTCCCCCCTACTACGATGCTCTCCTCGCCAAACTGACCGTGCGGGGACGAACCTGGGAGGAAACCGTCAGCCGCATGCGGCGCTCGCTGGAGGAATATGTCTTGCGCGGCGTCAAAACGACGATTCCGTTCATGAAAACGATCATGCAGGATCAGGACTTCCTGGCGGGCCGCTTCGACACCTCCTACCTCGACACCCATCCGGAGCTGTATCATTACGACGAATTCGAGCAACCCGAGGACTTGGTCCTCGCCATCGCGGCCGCCATCGCCGCCTACGAAGGACTGTGACGACCGGCTGCCTCGCCGTCTCCATCCGGTAAACCCTCATCATGGCATCCCGACGACTTTCGAAGAGGAAAACGGTCACGAAGACCCGCCAGTCTGCGCCGGGGATCCGCACGGGCAAGAGCCAGAAGGCGCGGGAGCCTGAATTCTCAATCGAGCCGGCGCCGGGGAAGCGAATCCAGATCACCGACGTCGCCTTGCGGGACGGGCACCAGTCTCTGCTCGCCACCAGGATGCGGACGGAGGACATGCTGCCCATCGCCCAGAAGCTCGACGCCGTCGGGTATTGGTCGCTGGAAGTCTGGGGCGGCGCCACATTCGACACCTGCCTGCGGTTCCTCAAGGAAGATCCGTGGGAACGGCTCCGCGCGCTGAGAGCCGCAATGCCGAACACCAAGCTTCAGATGCTGCTGCGCGGACAAAACCTGGTCGGATATCGTCATTATGCGGACGACGTCTTGGAACGCTTCATCGAGCGCTCCGCGGCGAACGGCATCGACGTCTTTCGGATCTTCGACGCCCTTAACGATGTCCGGAACTTGGACCGCGCGGTCAGCGAGGTGAAAGCCTGCGGCAAGCACGCGGAAGCCGCGATCAGCTATACGGTCAGCCCGGTGCACAGCATCGACCGGTTCGTCGAGATGGCGAAGCAATTGGAAGACCTCGGAACGGACACGTTGTGCATCAAGGACATGGCGGGACTGTTGGCCCCGCTCGACGCGTACCATCTCGTCCGGCGCCTGAAGGCCGCGGTGAAGGTCCCGATCCATCTGCACACGCATTACACCTCCGGCATGGCGTCGATGGCCTCGCTCATGGCGATTCTCGGCGGTCTCGATATGCTCGATACCTCCATGTCGCCGCTCGCCGGCGGCACGTCGCATCCGCCGACTGAAACACTGGTCGCCTCTCTACGTGACACGCCGTACGATACGGGGCTCGACCTCGCCTCGTTTCAGCCGATCACGGAGCATTTCCGTGCCGTCCGGCGGAAGTACCGCCAGTTCGAGAGCGACTTTACGGGCGTGGATGCCGAAATTTTGACCTCGCAAATCCCCGGCGGCATGCTGTCGAACCTCGCCGCCCAGTTGTCCGAGCAACAGGCGCTCGACCGCATGAAGGAAGTACTCGATGAAGTGCCGCGCGTGAGAAAAGACATGGGCTATCCTCCGCTCGTCACCCCGACGAGCCAGATCGTCGGCACGCAGGCGACGCTCAACGTCCTGACGGGGGAGCGCTACAAAGTCATCACGACCGAGACGAAGAACTACTTTCTGGGGCTGTACGGCCGAGCCCCGGCCCAAGTCGACCGGAACGTCTCGGCCCTCGCCATCGGAGATGAAGAGCCGATCAAGACCAGGCCGGCCGACCGGCTCGAGCCCGAAATGGAAGCGATCAAGAAAGACCTGCCAGCTTCGGCCGAGAGCCTGGAGGATCAGCTTTCGTTCGTGCTCTTTCCGGCCATCGCGCGGGACTTCTTCGAAGCGCGGGAGCGGGGCGAACTGGTTCCCGAACCACTGGAGGAGGCCCGTCCCAAGGGACCTGCCGTTGCAGGCGAGCTTCATCTAGCCCCCGCCGAGTTCAATGTCACCGTCCACGGCGAGACCTATCACGTCAAAGTCTCGGGCTCGGGACGCAAGACGGACGGCCGCAAGCCCTACTACATCCGGGTCAACGACAAACTCGAAGAGGTGTCGCTCGAACCCATCCAGGAAGTCCTGGCCGGGGTGCCGGAAGCGCCGGAGCCCGCGTCCGGGGCCAAGCGCAAACGTCCGAAGCCATCCAAGGCCGGCGACGTCGCGCCTCCGATGCCGGGCCGAGTCGTCAAAGTGTTGGTCGCCAAAGACGATCGGGTCAAAGCTGGAGATGCGCTTCTGATCATCGAAGCGATGAAGATGGAGAGCCGTGTTCCGGCCCCGATCGACGGCAAGGTCGCCTCGATCCTCGTCGAGGAGGGGGAAAACGTCAAGACGGACGAAACGCTCATCCAACTGGAGTAGATTGATCTCCCCCGCCGGTTCCCGGCCTCGAACCGCATCATTCCTCCGTTTCCTTCTACCCGGCGGCTTGCTATGGTGGATCACCATGGCGGCCTGTACGAACTCGAGCCCGATCCCTTCCTATTTCGACGCGATCGAACGCCATCCCGTCCATACGGTCGTCGTCAACGGACAGCGACTGGCCTATCTGGACGTGGGACAGGGTGACCCCGTCATCCTTATCCACGGATTCGGCGGCTCGATGTGGCAGTGGGAATACCAACAACATGCCTTGTCGTCGCGGTGGCGGGTGATCACGATCGATCTGCCCGGTGCGGGGCTCTCCGACAAGCCCGACATCGAGTATCGCCCGGAGCAGATGCTCGAATTCTTCATGGGATTCATGGATGCACTGCACCTCAAGCGGGCCACTCTTGTCGGAAATTCCATGGGGGCCGGCCTCGCGATCGGCATGGCGCTCGCGCATCCGGAGCGTGTCGACAAGCTGATTCTGATCGACGGCCTCCCGAGGGATATCCTCCAGAAGCTCACCAGCCCGTTGATCAGACGGGCGTTGGAGTCCCGCGTTCCATCCTGGGTGGTTTCGCTCGGCAATCGACTCTTCGGCTGGATGATGACCGAATCGATCCTGAAGGAGATCGTGTACGACGAGTCGCTCTTGACCCCCGCCGTGCTGGAACGGTCCAACCGGAACCGCCGGCGTCCCGGCCTGATCGCGCCGATCATGACTGTCCGCGACAATCTCCCCCTCTGGGAAACCGGTTTTGCTCCACGGTTACGTGAGATCCGTCACGCCACCCTGATTCTCTGGGGCGAGGAAGACCGTATTTTTCCGGTCGCCGTCGGAGAGGAACTCCAGCGGACGATTCGAGACAGCCGGCTCGTCAGAATCCCCAAAGCGGGACATATTCCCCAATGGGAACGACCTGACCTCAGCAACGAAGCTATGGTAAAGTTTCTGGGGTCCTGATGTCGTTCAGTGATCCGTTGAAGGAGGAGGCTATGTTCAGCATGGCATTGCGGCGGCTGATGTCCCCGCTGTGGCTCAGTCCCCTTGTGTTGTCGGCCTGCATGGGTGGAGGATCGGGGTCCGGGTTCTTGTACAAGAACCTCCCCGTCGCGGACGGGACCGCAATCGCGGGAGAGGGCCATACCGTCCTGTTCAAGGGCAATCCGCTCATGTTGTCCGGGACGGGAATCAAAGTCGGAGACCAACTGCGAGACGTCAAACTGACGGATCGCGACTTGGCGCTCGTGAATATCGCGGACACCAAGGGCAGGGGAAAGGTCCGAATCGTCAGCGTGGTGCCCTCGCTCGATACGAAGGTCTGCGAGCAGCAAACGCATATCCTGAGCGAGCGGAACAAGGGCCTGGACAAGATGGTGGAGCTCATCACCGTCAGCGTCGACACCCCTTTTGCACAGAAACGCTTTGCGGAGGAGGCGAAGATCGGCAACGTCACGTTCCTCTCCGACTACCGGGGAGCGGATTTCGGCAAGGCTTACGGCCTGTTCCTGAAAGATCCGCACATCCTCGCCCGCGCGGTCATGGTCGTGGACGCTCAGAACAAAGTTCGGTATCTGCAAGTGACGCCTGAATTGGGTCAGCTGCCCAACTTGGATGAAGCGTTTTCCGTCGCACGATCGCTGATCACATCGGGCTGACATCCAGTGGTTGACGTTTCTACCTCATCGGCGCTCGAGGCGAGTCGCGATGGCGAGTTATGATCTTCTCGTGATCGGCACCGGACCGGCCGGCCAAAAGGCGGCCATCCAGGCCGCCAAGCTCGGCAAGAAAGTCGGGATCGTCGAGCGGAGGCAGGTCGTCGGGGGTGTCTGCATCAACACCGGCACGATTCCCAGCAAATCGCTCCGGGAAGCCGTCCTCTACCTGTCCGGATTTCGCCAGCGCACGCTCTACGGCTCGGAGTATCGTCTCAAGAAGCACATCACGATCGAGGATCTTGCCTTCCGCGCCAATCACGTCATCAAACAGGAAATTGAGATTGTCGAAAACCAAATGGCGCGGAATCAGGTCGACCTGCTCTACGGCGCGGCAAGCTTCGTCGGACCGCATCGCATCCAGATCCAACATCCCTCCGGCTCCGTCGAGCATGACGCAAACTTCATCGTCATTGCCGTCGGGACGGAACCGGCCCGGCCGGCCCACATCCCGTTCGACCAGGAAACCATCATCGATACCGACGGATTGCTCGCGCTGAAGCACGTTCCCGATTCCATCGTCATCGTCGGAGGCGGGGTCATCGGGGCCGAGTATGCTTCGATGCTGGCTACGCTCGGCGTGTCCGTCACGCTTGTCGACAAGCGCCCGCGCCTTCTCGAATTCGTGGATACCGAGATCATCCATGCGCTGCAGCAGCAGATGAAGGGAATCGGCGTCACGCTCTGCCACAACGAAGAAGTCGTGGCGATCGCCAAACAGGACGACGGCAAGGTCCACGTGCGGCTCAAGGAATCCGACCCGATCGAAACCAGCACGCTCATGTATGCGATCGGCCGGGTCGGCGCGACCAGCGATCTGAATCTGGAAGCCGTGGGGCTCAAAGCCGACGAGCGGGGACGTATCGCCGTGAACGAACACTTCCAGACGGCCGTGCCCCATATCTACGCCGCCGGCGATGTCATCGGCTTCCCGGCTCTGGCCTCGACCTCGATGCAGCAGGGCCGTCATGCGTCCTGTCATGCGTTCGGCTATCCCGACCGGACCGACACGGAGCTGCTGCCGTACGGGATCTATTCCGTCCCGGAGATCTCAATGGTCGGACGGAACGAAGAGGAGCTCACCAAGGCGGAAGTGCCATACGCGGTCGGCATCGCCCGGTACAAAGAGATCGCGCGCGGCCAGCTCATCGGCGATGAAAGCGGCTTGCTCAAGCTGCTCTTCCATCGAACGACCAGGCAGGTGCTCGGCGTGCACGCTATCGGCGAAGGCGCGACCGAGCTGATCCACATCGGCCAGGCCGTGATGGCATACCGCGGACAGATTAACTACTTTATCGATACCGTCTTCAACTACCCGACGTTGGCCGAGTGCTACAAAGTCGCCGCCCTGGACGGCATCAATCGGTTGCCCAGGCCGTGGCAACCGGCAACCCAGACGTGAACCGTCGTTGGTGAGGCGCGAAGGGGCCGACGGAATCCGCACAACGGAATACCGGTCTCTGGAAGGAGCCGATGTCCTTCAGCCAGCATCTGAGGCAACTCGCCGAACCCATCTGGGAGGCGCAACTGGAACATCCCTTCGTCGTCGCATTGGGCAATGGCACCCTCCCCGAACGAAAGTTCAAGTTCTATATCCTCCAAGACGCCCGTTTCCTGGCAGATCTGTCCCGGGTCTTTGCCGCGGCGGCGGTGCGGGCGCCCGATTCCGAGTCCGCGCTCCGGTTCGCCAAGCTCGCCGAAGATACGATCACCGTGGAACGGAGCCTTCATGAGGGCTACGGCAGCCGCTGGAAGATGACGGCGGACGAAATGGTTTCGGTTCCAATGGCGCCGACGAACTACGCCTATACCCGGCATATGCTCGCGGTCGCCGCCTCGGGTTCCGCCGCCGAAATCACCGTCGTCGCCCTCCCGTGCGCCTGGATTTATTGCGTCGTCGGCCGTCATCTTTTGAGGAAGGGACCGCCGAAGCGAAGCCATCCCTACCGCGATTGGCTCATGCTGTACGCCTCGCCGGAGTTTGCCGAAGTCCAGCGGTGGATGAGGGGAAAAGTCGACCGATGGGCAAAGACGGCGGGAGCGGGGGAGAAGCGGCGGATGGAGGAATCGTTCCTCATCAGCTCGCGGTATGAATGGATGTTCTGGGAGATGGCATGGAATGAGGAGCAGTGGCCGCTGTAACGAGGCGAGAGTCCTTCCGACGGGCGCCAAGAGAACTGGTCCGGCTGCCGAACACTCCCCTCGTGCTCCCGCATCCTCTCCTGTCCTGCGCTCGGAACCGCCGGACGCCAAACGTGATCTCGCCGACGGTCTGTGCCGGCTTGTCAAGGGTGACATCGCGCCGGCCAGGCCCGGCCTTCTCGGACCACGCGCCGACGCGCACCGGTGAGAGAACCCGTCGGACTGGACAGCGGACGGGGGCTGAGTATAATGGCCGCCAACGATGGTCAGACGACTGCTCGTGATAGCCGCGCTTCTCCTCTCCGCCTGCTTCCCCGTCGCCACCACGGCCGCCCCAACGTACGATGAAAGTTTGAAGGAGTTGGCCGAGGGTATTACGGCGGAAACGCTCAAGGCCAAGAAACGTCGGATCGCGCTGGTTGAATTCTCGGACTCGAAGGGAACGGTCAGCCCGATCGGACGGTTCTTGACCGACGAGCTTGCGACACAGCTCTTGCTCGGCGGCGAGGTCAACGTGGCGGAGCGAACGGTCTTCAACGCCGCACTGAAGAAATTTCGGCTTACCCGCATCGACCCTGCCCACGCACACGCCGTGAGCCAGGCGGCCAAGCGAGTCCAGGCGGACGTGCTTGTGACCGGCGTGTATGTCCAAACACCTGGCGACGTGCGCATGACCTTGAAACTGATCCGGCCCCGTGACGCCCACGTGATGGGAGCCGTCCGAGGAACGTTGCCCAATGCCGGACCGCTGGCTGAACTCCTGAAGGAAGCGGCACAGCGCCCCGCCGAAAAGAAGGTTCCCGAACCAAAACCGGCGGCGGAGGTTCCGGCCGGTCTCGGATCACACCGGAACGAATTCTATGAGCTGGTCGTCCAATCCCTGACTCGGCAAGGCCGGCAGGCGAGATTGGACATGAGTATCCAGAGCCGATCGCCTCGAGACATCAAAGTGCTGTGCCTGCTCCAGGACACCGTGCTCCGGGACGAAAAAGGGACGATCTGGCCGCAGCGCATCGAGGACAACCGCGAAGGACTGTGCACGAGAGGGATCGAGCTCTCGCCCCGGGAAACGGAGCGGCTAGTCCTGACCTTCACGGCTCCTCAGGAAGCGGGCGGCTCACCATTCGCCCTACAACTCCATGAGACCGCGCCACGGCACGGGGCGCGCTTCACGATCGAGGGGCTTGCGATTCCTGCCCAGGCATCGGCCAAAACACGCTAACGCCATGACCGCGTCCGACATGAAACAAGTCCTCACCATCGCGGGCTCGGACTCCGGCGGCGGCGCGGGCATCCAGGCGGACATCAAGGCCATGTCGGCGAACGGGGTGTTCGCCATGTCGGTCATCACGGCCGTGACGGCGCAAAACACCGAAGAAGTGACGGAGGTGTTTGAGTTGCCGACCTCGATTATCGCCGCGCAGATCGACGCAGTGTTCGACGACTTCGACGTGGCGGCCGTCAAAACCGGCATGCTCTCGTCGGCGCCCGTGATCGACGTGGTGGCGAGGTTGCTCCGACCCCAGAATATCGCCAGGCTGGTCGTCGACCCGGTCATGGTGTCGAAAAGCGGACATCCGCTGCTCCGCCCCGACGCGATCGAGACGATGAAGAAGGACCTTTTTCCCCTCGCGCTGCTCGTGACGCCGAACATCCACGAGGCGCAGCAACTCTCGGGCGTTGAAATCAAGACACTGGCCGATGCGCGCCGCGCCGCGAAAGTGATCCACGGGTTCGGATGCCGGCACGTCTTGATCAAGGGCGGGCATTTGCTGGCGGAGCGCGCAGCCGATGTCCTGTACGATGGCCGCTTCTTCAGCGTCTTCCGTGGGGAATTCATCGATACGCCGCACACGCACGGTACGGGCTGCACGTTTGCGTCGGCCATCGCGGCCCATCTCGCACGCGGGAAATCCATGGCCGATGCGGTGCAGACGGCCAAGACCTATCTCACCGAGGCTATCCGCCACGGCTTGGCGATCGGGCATGGGACCGGGCCCACGAACCATTTCTATTTTTTGGGAGGATGATGACCCTTCGATGACGGCGTTCTACCGCCCCTTGACCTTTCTCCTGACAGGCTGTGCCTGGTTGATGCTGTCCTCCCTGCTGGGTCTCGCGCTGCTGATCGGCCTGGTTCGGGGCTCGGGACTTCCGCCATGGATCCGCCTCGTCCATGTCCATGCCGCCTTGGTCGGCGGCGTGGCGCAAATGATCATGGGGGCGATGCTCTCGTTCATCCCTCCTCTCCTGATGACGGGCCACAAGCGGCGCGACTCGCACCCGGTGCTGTTCTGGTTGGTGAATGCGGGTGCACTCGGGGTGATTGCCGGGTTCGCCCTTCAGATCCCGGCCGTCATCGGAGGCGGAGGCCTGCTCGTCTTGGCAGCGTTTACGGGCGTGGCGCGCGATGCCTGGCGGCAGTCCCGCCAAAGCCTCAACGCTCCGCCCCTGAATCTGCTCTTCTACGCCGTCGCGATCGCGGCGCTCGTTGCAGGCCTGCTCCTGGGAATCGGCATGGCGGTGCGCCTGGTCGATCCGTCTTGGTACGGACATGCCCGGCTGGTCCATCTGCATTTGAATCTGCTGGGATTCGTCACACTGACGATCGTCGGCACGATGCACAACCTTCTTCCCACCGTGCTCCAACAGCCCCTGTACAGCCCGCGGTCGGCCCGGTTGGTGTTCGTTCTGCTCCCGGTCAGCGTTGTAATCCTGGTCACCGGATTCGCCCTGTCTTCATTGACCATCGAACTCGTCGCCGGGGCCCTGTTGCTCACCGGTACGGTACTCTATGCCTTCAACCTCTTCGCCACGTGGCGCCGGTCCACCCACGAGGGCAACGCGGCATCGGACCACTTGCTCGTCGCGACTTTTTTTCTCGTGCTCGCGGTGATCATGGGTCTGCTGGTCGGGGTCAACTACACCGGTGAAGCGCCGCTGATGCCGATGGGGACGCTGCATTTAGTGGCGTATACACACCTCGCGCTCATCGGGTTTGTCCTTCAAACGATCTTCGGCGCGCTCTCGCATCTGGTTCCCATCACGCTCGCCGTCTCTCGAGTACCGAACACCAAAAAGCGCAGTCCCTACCTCGCCCGCCTGAGCCGAATCATGGATCGCTGGCGCTTCGTGCAGATCACCAGCCTGAGCCTCGGCACGATGGGACTGGCGGTCATCGCGTCGCTGGCTTGGACGACACCTCTCGGTTCACCGGCCATTCAGACATCGGCCTGGGCGACGTTCGGGCTCTTACTGGCCGCGATCACACTCTTCGCGCTCAAGCTGACCTGGGCGCTCCATACCAGGCCCGAGAGCCAACCGACCGACGGTACACGGTAGCCGATGGAGCAGCCCTGCACGTTCCAGGACCGGCGTGGTTTTCGTGTCTCGGCGATCCTTGCTTCTCCACCGGAAAGCCGTGCCATGGTGGTCCTCTGTCACGGCTTTCTGTCCAGCAAGAACAGCACGACCAACAAAACGTTGACCCGGCTGCTCAACGAACGCGGAATCGCGACGTTCCGCTTCGACTTTTTCGGCCAGGGCGAGAGCGCAGGCTCATTCGAGGACATCACGGTCTCCTTGGCGTTGGAGCAAGCGGAAGCAGCCCTCGACCTGCTGACTACTCAAGGGTACCGGCGGATCGGGCTCGTCGGATCGAGCTTCGGGGGTCTGGTGGCCATTTTGTGCGCTGCCCGGCGGCCGGATGTGGCGGCGTTAGGACTCAAATGCCCGGTCGTGGACTTCGGCGAAGAGCTTCGTCTAGAATTCGGGACCGAGGAACTGCTCCGCTGGAAGGAGACCGATACGATCCCGAACATCACGGGCGGCACTGCGCGAGTCCGTATGAAATTTGCGCTCTATGAGGATGCGCTGCGTCACGTGGCCTACGAGCCCGCGTCCCGCATCACGGCTCCCACCCTGATCGTACAGGGCGATCGCGACGAGTTGATCCCGCTCCACCAAAGCCGCCGTCTTCTGGACGCCCTTGCCGGGACCAAACAACTCGACATCGTCCCGGGAGCGGACCATCAATTCACCAAGGCGGAGGACTTTCGCATGATGACGGCGGCCATCAGTGCATGGATGGCCCAGCACTTGAGTCCGTCCTAGCCGCCGGCTCACACCATGCTTACGGAAAACCTGCATCAGACGCTCACCGTCCTCTACCCGCTGTACAAGAGGGAAGTGTACAAGCGACGTGAGCAGATGATGCGCCTCACCATGATCGGCGCGGCCGGCCTCATTGCGATGTTGTGCGCCTGGTTCTTGAGGTCTCCCGCGCATGAGGTCTCGGCGCATGAGTCCCTGCTGATCGGGCTCGCGGGCCTGCTGTGGTCGGCCTTGGTGGGCGGTATCGTCCTTCAACAACAATATCGCCACCGTCTGGCGAAACAGATTTTGGTCCAGCTCGAGCAGGCGATGGGATTTTACGAAGAGGGGCTGTTCGCGGAGCACCAACCGCTCTATCCCCACGCATGGAAGACGGCATGGCTGCACGACCGCAGCGTGGGGTTCTATCTCTCGATCCTCGGCCTGCTGAACGGCATCCTGCTCCTTGCCTTGTTTCTCTGATAGAGGGTCGGGCGTTCGCGATCGTACTTCCAAGCAGGAGCTTCCCTGCACCCGGCATTTCCTCCCTTATCGAGGCGCGAAGGACCGCTTCCCGTGAAACTCGAGATTCTCACGACATATCAACCGCATGCGTCGCAAAATCGCGCCAACCCCCATGCGGGCATTCAGGCAGAAATAGGCACGTCTGTTGCCTTATGCGATGAACAGCAATCCGAAGAACTAAGGCCGGGCGCATGGACCATAGGCAGTCCTCTTCGATTCGGCAAGGCGGGCAGGCAATGGCGTGCCTCATCCTGCTGTGCCTTATGTTGGTTTCCCCGGACCCGGCGGCCTCGGACGATCAGCAGCCGACCAGGCACCATCGGCTCATCGTCAGACCGGAGTCGGTCCGCCCGGATCAGCCCGGCGCCATGTCGACGGTCCCCCGTCCTTCGCCACCGCTGCCCGCGCCTGCGGCCACCCCGGGCACTGCCCCGTCCCCCGGGCTGCACCGCAAGCTAACCAAACGGCCGAGCCAGGACCGGACCATCGCCCCGATTGCGTCCCCACCGGCCACGTCGCTTTTATCATCGGAAAGCAGCACTGCGGCGTCCGCATCCGCCGGATCGAGCTTTGGCAGTAAGAGCGGCGCCGTGATTCAAACCTCTCCGGCTTTGAGCGGCATCGTGACGACCGGGAGCGCGGCCGTCGGATCTGCCCCGCTTGCCGCCGCGCAACTCTCTTCGACCGGAGCCTCGTCTTCTTCCCCACCCCTGGCTGCTGCGGGAAGAGGGATCCCCGCTTGGGGCGGGTCCCGTTCGGCCTTGTCGATGCTGGCAAATCCAGCTTTATTTCACTTGCTTCAAGCACCAACTCCACCCGTGGCTACGCCGCCGAGTACCCAACCCAGCCCGTCGCCTGCGACGCAGCCTGCGACATCACCTGCGACTTCGCCTGGCACCCCGCCTCCCGCTCCTCCGCCTCAGAGCCCGACGACGGGTAGTCTCACTCTGTCTTGGACGTTAGGATCAGAGCCGGATTTGTCAGGGTACAAGGTCTACGTCGGCACGAGCTCAGGCTCGTACAACTACCCCGGGTCGCCGTTTTCAATCGGTAAAGTGAATAGCTACGTCGTCACCAATCTTCCCACGGGACAAACCTACTTTTTCGCCCTCTCGGCATTCGACACCTCCGGCAACGAGAGTCAACTCTCGGCTGAAGTCAGCAAGAGCGTGTTTTGATCGGCGTTGCGCGATGCGCGAGCCGCCGGTGTGCAATGGCGGGCGCTCGGCACTCTCTTATTTGGCGCAGCGGAACCCCGTATAACTGTTCTTGGTTTCCGGGGGAAGCTTGAACCGAGCGTAGGTCAGGAGATACTTGGGGAGATCCGACCAGGAGCCGCCGCGCAGCACTTTGAACTGCCCCTGCTCTGGCCCCGTTGGGTCCCGCTGGGGTGACACTTCGTAATAGCTCGCGCCATACCAGTCCGCGACCCATTCATAGACATTCCCCGCCGTCTCATAAAGGCCGAAGGGACTCTTTCCCTGCTCGTAGGAACGGACCGGCATCAGGACCAGGCCGTAGCTAAATCGCGCGCCGAGGGCGAAATTGGCCAGATCCTTCGTGGGAACCTGAGCGCCCCAGGGATACAGACGTCCATCGGTTCCTCTCGCGGCCTTTTCCCACTCCGCCTCGGTCGGCAGGCGCTTGTCCTTCCAGCGGCAATAGGCATCGGCGTCGAACCAGCTGACGCCGATGACCGGACGATTGCCGTGCAATGAGAGGTCCACCGTTTCCCATTGCCAGGGAGGTGGACGATTCGTCGCGGCCAGAAACACCGCATACTGTCCCGTCGTCACTTCCTGCTGGTCGATCAGGAAACTGGAGAGCCAAGGGCGATGTTGGGGCCGCTCATCCTCCAAGGCCTGCGTGCCGTCAAAGCCCATCAGGAAGGGTCCTTCGGGAATCTCCACCATCGGGGCCTCAGCGGCGGGCGGCGGTTGCAGTGATTTGGATTTTCTCAGCCGGTCGAGCTGCGCCGAGGTCGGAAGGGCGGGCAGGAGCAGCGGAAGGAGCATCAACACCGACAAGACGCGGATCATCAATAGATGAGCCCTCCGACGACCCAGTGTCGGTCATCCGGCACATCGATCAGCAGCCTGGTGAGGTTCAGACGGGCGAGGTGCGTCGTGACCTCATCCTCGGTGAACGAAGCCAGAAGGGAACGGTAGAAATCGCGCCGCAGAATTTCCGGTTCCTTGGCAGCATACCGGTCGACGATCGCCTGGGCCTCATCCACCGACTCGGGCCGCAACAGATCCATGACGAGCACCGGCGATCCCGGCTTCACGAGTTGCCGGAGCTTGTTCCAGAACTGGAGCGGATTGGGCAGATGGTGCAAGAGACTGTTGCAGATGACGGCGTCCGCGATGTTCGCGCCGCTGATCTGCTCGACTCGCTCGCAGCGCAAGGTGATGCGGCCGGCAAGCCCCGCCGCCATGACCGCTCGTTCGGCCAACGTAACCATCGGCGCCGCGCCGTCCACGCCGGTCACCTGGCACGATGGATAGCGCCGGGCAAACCGAATGGCGATGTCAGCCGGCCCGCAGCCCAAGTCCCACACCCGGCCTTCGGTAAAGTCCGGGAAATAGTCCGCGAATCGATCGACGAAGCCCTGGTTCACTTCCGAGAAGTCGGCGCGGGCATAGGCCGCCGCCTGCTCGGGATCCTCCATCAATTCCGGTTCCAGAATGCGGTCCACCGCTCGATGTACCTGTTCGATATTCAGTCGGTCTCGTTCAGCCACCGGCTCTGTGCGCTTGACATTCAACACTCATCGCTCATCGCTCGGTTCGACGACGTCTCCCGGCCGCACCACGCCGCCTTGCAGCACTCTCGCGTAGAGCCGGCTCCATCCCGGATGCTTCTTCTGAGAGATCCGCCCGTAGTTCCCGTCTCGGAACCAGCGGGCATTCAACTCGCAGGGGGCGCAATAGCTCGTGAGCTCCAGCCTGATATCCGGTCCGATGTGGAGACGAACGCCGGGCTTGAGCGCTTGCCATTCGAGCCCGGCCACCGTGAGATTCTCGCCTGCCGATCCCGGGCCGATCCGGTGTCCTTCATCCTGCAACCGCTCGATCACTTCCAGCGAAAAAAGACAGACGGCTCGGTCGGGCCCCCCATGCACTTTTCGATTCACCTGCCGGTCGCCGTCCAATCCGCGCTCAGTGATCGTGGCCTCGAGCACCGGCCGTTTCGGCACCCCACCGTCGGAGATGTTGATCTGGTGCACGTGCGGATAGGAAGGCCGCCCCGCTCGCGCCATCGTCACCTCCCTTCGCAGCATTCGGGATGACCGAATTCCAGCGCGACCCATCCCTCTGATTCCCGTTCCCATACCGGGTACAGATTGTGCCCGGCGAACGCGGCGGCGATCTCTTCCCGATGGTCCGTCAGGACACCTGAGACGAGAAGCCGCCGCCTCGTTGCCAAGGCCAGAGCCGGCGCAAGGAGCAGGAGTGTCGCACGGTCCAAATTTGCCAGGACCACGTCGGACGGCTCTCCCCCGCTCAATGAACCGCAACGCAGAACCAGCTCATCGCCGAATCCGTTGAGCGCGGCGTATTCCTTGGCACAGTCGATGGCGACAGAGTCGTGATCGATCCCGGTGGCACGCGCCGCGCCCAAGCGCAACGCGGCCATGGCAAGGATACCGCTGCCAGTCCCGACGTCCAGAATCGATTCTCCGCCTTGGATCGACTCTGCCAACCGCTCCAGCAGCAGGCGCGTCGTCGCATGATGGCCGGTACCAAACGCCTGTTTGGGATCGAGCACGATCTCGATCTGCCCGGACTGAACGGCGGGCGATTCCCAACTGGGCCTGATCACGATTCGCGTCCCGATCACCAGGGGGGTGACGGATTCGGCCCACTTCCGATTCCAATGTTCGTCTGGAATCGTGCGCACGACGATGGTCGCGCTCGGCTTACCGCTTCCTTCCAATTGTCGCAGGACGCACGCGAGCCGCTCGTTGCGCTCGCTGGTCCACCGTTCCGCCGGCCAATACAAACGAATAGCCTGGTCCTCCTGCCAAGCGCCCTGGATCCACGGGTCCTCCAAGACCGCCAACAGTTCACCGGCATCCAGGCCGGAATCGACCAGCACTTCGACCCATTGAGTGCTCATTGACGACATCGCAGGCTTTCAGTATCGTCGCTCAGCATGACGGAACCAGGCAGAACCCGCCAGTTGCAGCGGCTCATCGCCCGCGTCGATCGGTTGATCGCGCTCGGCACGGCCGCAAGCGGCAGAATCACGACAGTCCGCTTGGCGGTCTTCGTCGCCGGGGCCGTCTCCGTCATTGCTCTCTACCGATCCGGCTGGTACCGCACCGGCAACTGGACCCTGGCCGGCGTAATTCTGCTCTTCATCTTCATCGCGGCGTATCATAGCAGGCTGGAACAACGGATTCATCGCTTGCGCCTCTGGAAGACGATCAAGTCGTCGCACGTCGCCCGCTTGCAGCTTCACTGGGCCTCGATTCCACAGCGCCCGACGGCAGTCCGTGACGCGCATCTCTACGCTCACGACCTCGACTTGCTGGGCCCGCATTCGCTGCTGCATCTCATCGACACAACGGTATCCGATCATGGGCGTGGTCGCCTCGCGGATTGGCTCCTGACTCAGCCGTCTTCTCCCGAGGAATGGCACATGCGGCGCCGCGTGATCGAAGAACTGGCGCCGCGGTCACTGTTCCGGGATCGTCTGGTCCTCGAATCGCAGCTCGCCGGCGAGCAGGAAATCAATGGCCGGCGGCTCCGCGCGGTGTTGAGCCATCCCGTCGGGTTTCCGAGATTGCTCGGGGCCCTGGCCCTGCAAGCGGGGCTGGCGGCGTCCACCATCACGCTCGGGATCGCCGCGCTGCTCGACTGGTTGCCCGGCTACTGGATGTTTTCCTTCGCCGGCTACGCGCTGGTCTATTTCATGACCGACCAGGGCGAGGAATTGCTCGAGCACGCTGTCGGCGTCCATGGCGAGATGGAACGATTGGGCCGCGTGTTGGCCTTCGTCGAGCGACAGGCGCAGCGGAATTCTTCGAGCCTTCGGGACCTGTGCAAGCCGTTGCTCAGCAGCCCCATGGCGCCGTCCCAGTATGTACGGCGTGCGGCAAGGATCTTGTCCGCGATCAGCATCAAGGCGCATCCGCTCGTCCATCTGGCGGTCAACGCGCTGGGGCCGTGGGATTTGTGGTATGCCAACAAGCTGCGGCGCTTGCAGCAGGAGATTCACGGACACTTGCCCCTCTGGCTCGACCGCCTGGCGGAAATCGAAGCGGCATCAGCACTGGCGACGTTCGCCTATCTGCATCCCTCCTACGCCTGGCCCATTCCGATCGGCGACGTGGCCGTGAAGGCCTCGCGTCTCGGTCATCCGCTCATTCCCGCAGGCCTTCGTGTGGCCAACGATCTCCATCTCGAGGGGCGCGGAGCCATTCAACTCATCACCGGGTCTAATATGTCCGGCAAGAGCACATTTCTGAGAACCGTCGGCATTAACGTCTGCCTGGCGCAGGCCGGCGCTCCCGTCTGTGCCGAACGGTTCGAATGGACCTGGTGCCGCTTGGCCTGCTGCATTCGCATCGGAGACTCGCTGGACGCGGGCCTGTCGTTCTTCTACGCCGAGGTGAAGCGGTTAAAAGCGATCCTCGACGCGACGAAAGGCCGCGCCGCACCTCCCGTCCTGTTCCTCATCGACGAAATCTTCAAAGGCACGAACAACCGCGAGCGGTTGATCGGCAGCCGGGCCTACATCACCACGATGACCGGCGGCAACGGGCTCGGCCTGATCAGCACGCATGACCTCGAGCTCACGGACTTGGAAAAGGACGTGCCCTCGCTGAGCAACATGCATTTCCAGGAGACGGTCGCCGCCGGGGCCCTGTCGTTCGACTACAAAATGCGTCCCGGTCCCTGCCCGACGACCAATGCCCTGCGCATCATGGAGTTGGAAGGACTGCCGATCCGTGAAGGTCAAGGCGGCATGCACCAGGTGCCGCCCGACGAGTCGCCTCTTTGATGGTTATCCGGGAGCTGTCTCATAGTATGTGGATCGCGATCTGCCGATGATTCCACCTTCTGCTCACCCCCTCCGCGGGCTCCTGATCGCGCAGTTCTGCGGCGCCTTCAACGACAACGCCTGGAAGCTCACGGTGGCGCTCCTGGGCATCCGGCAGGTCGCCGCCATCGTCGCACCGGGGCCTGAGCTCGAAACGGCATCCCAGAACCAGACCACGCTGGCCTTCGTGGTGTTCACGCTCCCGTTGGCGCTCGTCTCGATCGTGGCGGGCGTGCTGGCCGATCGCGTCAGTAAGCGCACAGTCATCATCATGATGAAATCGGTTGAAATGCTGCTCATGGCCGCCGCCGCGGCGGCCCTGTGGATCAATCCCGCAGGCGGCATCCTGCCGTTGATTGTCCTGAGCGGCATGGGCGTGCACAGCGCGCTGTTCAGCCCGGCCAAATACGGGATTCTCGCCGAACTGCTGCCCCACGAACAGCTCGCCGCCGGCAACGGCCGGTTGGAGATGTGGACCTTCCTCGCAATCCTGACCGGAACCGCCGCGCCCGGCATTCTGCTGTCGGTGATCGGCTCCTCGGTGTGGCTGGCTCCCCTGATGCTCACCGCTCTGTCCATCGTCGGCTTCGCCGCGGCCTGGACGATCCCCCGAGTCTCCGCAGCCCGGGCCGAAGGAGGGCTCACGGATACGCTCCGCGGCGCCTGGGCCGCGCTCGCCGCCGATCGCCTGTTGCGCCTGGCCGTCATGGGAGCGGTCTTTTTTTGGACCATCGCGAGTCTCTTTGCGCAAAACATCCTCGTCTACGCCAAAGCGGTGCTCGGGGTCTCCGATTGGCAATCAGGGCTGCCGCTGATGATGCTCTCAATCGGAATCGGCATCGGCGCACGGTGGGTCGGCAAGCTCTCCCAGGCCCGCGTGGAATACGGGCTCATTCCGCTCGGGGCCCTCGGTGTCGCGATGATTCTTTCCGGTCTCGGCATTGCGGCGCCGGATTTCGGGCCGACGCTCGCGTTGATGGTGGTCCTCGGAGCGTCCAGCGCCTTCATCTTCGTGCCGCTGAACGCATTGATCCAATGGCGCGCCCCCGACGACCGTCGCGGCTCGGTCATCGCGTTCGAGAACACGTGCGTCTTCACCGGCATCCTGCTCGGCTCGCTCGGGGCCGGAGCGCTGGCCAACAGCGGCGTCTCGACGACCGGAATTTTTCTTGCGACCGCCCTGTTCACCGTGGCCGGCACCGCCTGGGCGCTCTGGCTGCTGCCGGATGCGCTCCTGCGCTTCCTGCTCGTGATCGCGACGAACACCCTGTACAAGGTCCGTATCGTGGGACACGAGCACGTCCCGAAACGAGGCGGCGCCCTCCTCGTGCCGAATCACGTCTCGTTCATCGACGGGTTCCTGCTCCTGGCGAGCCTTGACCGGCCAGTGCGGTTCGTGGTCGACGAGGAGTACGCCAATCAACGGATCCTTAAGCCCTTCATGAAGCTCCTCGGGGTCATCCCGATCTCGCCGCACGGAGGGCTGCGCCTGGTTCTGCGGGCGCTCCGGGAGGCCGGCGCCGCGATCGAGCGGGGGGAGCTGGTCTGCATCTTTCCCGAGGGACAGATCACGAGGACCGGCACCTTGCTACCGTTCCGGCGGGGCTTCGAACGAATCATGAAAGGCCGGACGGCGCCGATCGTCCCCGTCCATCTCGATCGCGTCTGGGGCAGCATCTTCAGCTTCAACAACGGCCGCTTGTTGACCAAAGTCCCGGAGCAGATTCCCTATCCCGTGACCGTCTCGTTCGGCAAGCCGTTGCCGGCCGATACGCAGGCGTACGAGATCCGCAGCGCGGTCCGCGAGCTCGGCGAAGCGGCCTGGGATCACCGCAAGGGCGAGCGGCGACCGCTGCACCGTCAGTTCGTCAGCGCAATGAGGCGAGGGCCGTTTCGATTCGTCATGGCCGATCAGCACCGCCCGCACCTGTCGGCGCTCCACGCGCTCATCGGCTCGATCGCGCTCGCCCGTGCGCTGCGGCCGCACTGGAACGGCCAGCGGCACGTCGGCATTCTCCTCCCGCCCGCCGTCGCGACCGCGCTCGTCAACGTCGCCGCACCGCTCTGCGGGAAAACCGCCGTCAATTTGAACTATACCGTCGGAAAGGGAGGGCTTGAATCCGCAGTCCGGCTCGCCGGACTGCGGACCATCGTGACGAGTCGCGCATTCGTGGAAAAGGCGAAGCTCGAATTGCCCGACGGTCCCTCGGTCATCTGGCTCGAGGAGGCGGCAAAGACGATCGGCCGAAGCCAAAAGCTGGCCGCGGCTCTGCTCGCGCTGCTGGCGCCCGTGCGGCTCATCGAACGGCTCTGCGGGCAAGAGGAACCGTTGGGCATGGACGACCTGGCCACGATCATCTTCAGCAGCGGCAGCACGGGGGAGCCGAAAGGCGTGATGCTGTCGCACTTCAGCGTCGATTCGAACTCGCAGGGCGCCAGTCAGGTGCTCCATCTCTATCAGGGCGAGCGCGTGCTCGGCATCCTTCCCTTCTTTCACTCGTTCGGCTATCTCGTCTTTTGGCTTGTCATGTTCAACAATGCCGGCATGGTCTTCCACCCCTCGCCGCTCGATGTCGCCGCGATCGGCGAGCTCGTGCGCCGGTATCGCATCACCTTCCTCGTGACGACGCCCACCTTCCTGCAGCTCTATCTGAGGCGCTGCACCCCCGAACAGTTCAGTTCCCTGCGCGTCATCCTGACGGGCGCCGAGAAGCTCCCCGCCAGGCTGGCGCAGGCGGTCAAGGACAAGTTCGGCATCGAGCCCATCGAAGGCTACGGCGTGACGGAATGCGCACCCGTCATCGCCGTCAATTGTCCCGACTTTCGCGCCGCCGGCTACTATCAGCCGGCGTCCAGGCGAGGCACGGTCGGTCAACCGCTTCCCGGCATCTCGGTCAAGATCGTCGATCCGGAAACCTGCGAACCGCTGCCGCCGGGCACCCCCGGCATGCTCCTCGTGCGGGGCCCGAACGTGATGAAGGGCTATCTCGGTCGCGACGACTTGACGGCCAAAGCCATACGCGACGGCTGGTACGTGACGGGCGACCTCGCCATCCTGGATGACGACGGCTTCCTCACGATCACCGATCGGCTCTCCCGCTTCTCGAAAATCGGCGGTGAAATGGTCCCGCACGGCAAGGTCGAGGAAGCGCTTCACCGGGCGGCCGGAGTCGAGACCCAAGTCTTCGCCGTCACCGGCATTCCCGACGACCGCAAGGGCGAGCAATTGGCCGTCCTTCATACGCTCGACGAGGCGCTGATCCCCGGGATCCTGAACAAGCTCGCCGCCGAAGGTCTGCCCAATCTCTTCATTCCGTCGCGAGGAATGTTCGTCAACGTGGACACTCTTCCGATCCTGGGCACCGGAAAGATGGACTTGCGAAGCCTGAAGCGGATCGCGCTGGAGCGACTCTCCCGAGATTCAGAGTCGCAGGGAACGGCGTAGCGGGCGGCGTAGCGGGGCCTGTGGACGGAGCAGTGCCATCCGCAGTCGGAATGGCTCATGAACGAACAGACCGAACCAAGCGAGCAAGAGCACGGGACGACGGCCGCGCCACCTGACAAGACGCTCATCGACTGTCATGTTCATCTGGCCGCGCTGCCGGACGGCGACAACGGCTGTTTCATCTCGCCGCGGTTGCTGAAGAGCCCGCTGTTTCGCTTCCTGTTGTGGAAGCACGATCTCTCACCGGCTCATCCCCGCGAGGCCAACCGCCGCTATCTCGACCACCTGGTTCAGGAACTGCGGGCATCACGACATGTGGGAAAAGCCGTGCTCCTCGGCATGGACGGCTTCTACGACCGAACCGGACTGCTGAACAGGGGGTATACGGAGTTTCTGATTGCCAACGACTACGTGTTCAAGACGGTCCGCGACCATCCGGAACTTTTTCTGCCCGGTCCTTCGATCAATCCTCAACGGGAGGACGCCGTGGACGAAGTGCACCGCTGCGCCGACGCCGGTGCCGTCCTGATCAAAGTCGTGCCCAACGCTCAGCACTTCGACCCGGCTGATTCGAGGTACATCCCGTTCTACCGGGCGCTCGCCGGACGGCAACTCCCATTTCTAAGCCATGTGGGATACGAATTCAGCCTGATCGGGAAAAACCAATCGCTCGGCGAGCCGCACCGGCTGAGGCTGGCGCTGGAGGAAGGCGTGACCGTCATCGCGGCGCATGCCTGCAGCCACGGCCTGATGGTGTACGAGCGGTTTTTGCCGACGCTGCTGCAGTTCTGCGAGCGGTATCCCAATTTCTATGCCGACGTCTCGGCGCTGACGCTGGCGAATCGGTTGGGCATGCTGTTGAAACTGCGCCGCTTCCCGCACATCCACGGCCGGCTGCTGTTCGGCACCGACTACCCGCTCAGCGTGTCTCACCTCGCCGCCTGGGGCCGGGTCGGCCCCGCCGCCCTGCTCGACATGGTGCGCACGAAGAATCGGTTCGATCGCCAGGCAAGGGTCTGTCGAGGGCTCGGTCTCGGCTTCCGGTCGCTCGCCGATCTTCTCGGCCGGCAGACGGCTGCGTCATGACGATGGACCGCGAGCAGATTCTCGGCGCGCTCCGCGAAAGGATCCTTACCCTGGCGACATCACGACTATCCAGGGAGCCTGCCGAGGATCTTACGCAAGACGTCCTCGTCGTCTTGGAGGAAAAATACCCACACGTCCATGACCTCACCGAACTGGTGCCTCTCGCGTTCCAGGTCCTACGCTTCAAGATGCTGGACGCGTACCGCAAGTCCGTCCGCCGGAGCGAGTATAATCAGGCATCGATCGACAGCATGCCTTTGGCGGACTCGAGCGGAGATCCGGCCACCCTGCTCGAGCGCAAAGAAACCGTGGAGCGGTTGCTTGTGGCGATGCGGCGGCTCGGCGACCGTTGCCGCGAGCTGTTCAAATGGAAGCTGGAGGGCAAAACGTTTCCCGAAATTCAAAAACTGATGGGCCAGACCTCGATCAATACGATCTACACCTGGGACCTGCGATGCCGGAAACAATTGCTCGGCCTGATGGGAGGGAGTTGGGAGTAACGCGGAGAACGCGCGTTATCCGTTTTGCATTGGCTCCCAAGTCACGTACGGCGACCGGTGCACCTCGATGCCTGAACACGAGCTTGAGAAACTTCTCGGCGGGTTTGCGGCCGACACGCTGACTCCCGAAGAGCGCGACCGCCTCTTCACCGCCGCGCTGCACGACCAAGAGCTGTTCAACGCGCTTGCGGACGAGCAGGCGCTGAAGGAGTTGTTGGCCGATCCGGCGGTGCGCGGCAGGCTCCTTGACCAGCTCCATCAAGCAGCAGCGGCGCCGGCGGGTCCTCCGAGGTCGTGGCTCGATGGCTTCAAGCAGCCTGCAAGGCTCGCCTTGGCCGGAGGACTGGCCGCCGCGGTCGCCGCGATCGTGCTCGGCACGAAGCTCTATCAGGACAGCCTCCGGCAATCCCCGCAGCAGGCCGCGACGGAGGAGAGCGCACCGGCATTCACCCCTCCTTCGAGCGATCCGCCTTCAGCGGCAATCCCGGCCGCGCCGCTCCGGGACGAAGCCCCTGAACCAATCGCCAATGAGCATCGGCGATCCTCAACCGAATCGAATACCGGAGAGGCGCTCCAAGGCGGGCAGATGAAGCGGGAAACGTCCGCGTCGCCGAACACCGAACCGCAATCGTCACCGCCAATGGCTCCGGAGAGCGCGGGCCGCTCCAGTCGAGACAAGCCGGAACATGAGCCGGCGCAGCCCGGGCTCGACCGTGACAAGGCAGAGGAAACGCCAGCCGTCCCGGCTCAACCGACCAGACCGGAAACTCCGGAACCTCCCGCCGTACCGGCACACAGGCCGCCGGCGCCGCGAGCCCAGTCCGCCGGGTCGGCGGCAATGGCAGCGGCCCAACGCGAGAGCGCACGGGCGTTGTTCTATGCCACCGAACCGGAACGATCAGAGCAAGCCGTCGGAGCGCGGGAGGAGCGAGGCCCGGGATCCCAGCCGGAAGCACGGCAACCGCTTCGCGCTGAACCGAAGATGCGTCGCTTTTCGGCGACGCCCGGGTCTGCGCCCGTCAAACCGTTGGGCCTCCGCTATGGCTTCGCGATCCGCGCAGCCGATGGCACAGCGCGCGAAACCGATGCGGCGACGGCGTTGAAGAGCGGAGACCAGGGACGACTCACGATCGAAGTGAACCAAGACGCATTTCTGCAGATTTGGAAGACGACGGACTCTTCTGCCCCGGAATTGTGGTTTCCCACGGAGGATGCAGGCCAGACATCGGTGACGGTGCCGGGAGGACGACGACAGGGCATTCCGTTCTCCCAGGAGCAGCAACCGTTCACGCTCGTCGTTCGTCTCTCACGAGTCCCTTTGGGCACGCTCACCGAACAGGAAGTCGCGGCCCTCGCCGTCCCATCCAATCAACTTGAAGAAACCGTGACCCCGGATCAACCAGCCGGCTCGCAGGAACAAGCGACTTACGTCATCAATAAGAACTCCTCCCCCACGGTGCAGTTAATCGCCAAAATTGCGGTGGCGCCCTAGGTGCTTGCCTCGCAACCGTCCCGCCCGGGCTCGAACCGTTCCATTGTCGTCAGAGTGCCTCGGATCGTTCGGTCCCGTGCATCCTCGCGAAGAGATCCCAATCAAACTGCTTGGGTGCCACGGCATGGAGCGGGATGGCGTCGATGTTGCCTCGCTCTCGATAGGCGACCATACAGCCCACGATGTCTTCAGGCCGATCGATTAAACGGTGGACGGTTTCGTACGCCAGGTGCTGAGCGATCGCCTTGTCTTCGGGCGTCGGCGGAGCGCCGCGCAACGTGTGACCCAAAATCGTGGCTTTCGTCGCGGAGGCCAGCGGATAATGGTCCGGTTTGGCCTGCCGCTGCGGCCATCGGGTGATGACGCCCGCCACGTAGTCGATGAGCCCGTGCACGCCGCCCTCGCGATGATGTCGATGAGGCGTGCGTTCCGCGACGATGAAAATATGGCTCTTATTGGGCACGCCCAATGTCCGCTTCAATGTGCCGAGGATGATGTCGTCGATGTAGGCGTCCGGGTCTGGATGCTCGTTCACCAACAAGCCTTCCGCCCTCGCCTGGTAGGCGCAGCCCAGCGCCAGGTGACCCGAACCAGCTCCCATCACTTCCACGAAAAAGATGCTGCCCATCGCCGCGCTCGTCGCTTTCAACGACTCGATGGACTGATCGGCCAGCGCAACGGCCGAGTGGTACCCGAGTGACACCGTGCCTTCGATGTTGTTGTCGATCGTGCCGGGAATGCCGACGACTTGCACGCCGAACCCTTCGTAAATCGCCCGCGCCCCCCGAAGGCTGCCGTCTCCTCCCAAGACCACCAACGCGGCATCCTTCATCAGAGGCGCCAGGTGGCGCATGGCGGCCTGCTGGACCGTTTCATCCTTGAAGTCTTCGAAGCGGCTGCTGCCGATGGGGCTGCTGGCGTGGCTGCTCATGCCGCGGGTCTGCTCTTCGCTCACCGCTTCGATCCAGTTGTTCGCCAGCCCGAGAAACCCATGCCGGACGAAATGGACGTCGAGCCCCATGCCGTTCCCCGCCACGCGCAGCTCCTTCAAGGCGGCGCCCGCGCCGGCAAAGTCTCCCCCGGACACCAGCGCCACGATTCGTTTGATCTGTCGCGGTTTCAGCGTGATCCGGTCCTTTCGCAGCCGTTCGACGGTGACCCAGGTGTCTCGCGCGGCGCGTTCCCGCTCTGAGAGACCGACGGCCGTGGAATAGCCGGACAATCGCCCCTGCTCGTAGCTCAGCAGCACGACGTTGTCCTGGCTCTCCTTGTAATCGCTGAACTCAGTGAAGGCTTCGTGGAAGGGGCGAGGATCCAGATAGATCATGAGGGCCCGCAAGGTGGAACTGTGGGTGTAGAGGCACGCCACTTGGCCGCGATGGGCCTGACCCAAGGCGTGAAGGCCGTCGATGACGTCGACGTACAAGTCGAAAAACGAATTGCCGCCCGGGTAGCAATAGAGCGGATCCTTGATTAGTCGCTTGGCAGCGGCGGGCTCGACCCGGAATGCGTGGGCCATCTCCGCCGCTTCGGCCGCCTTCTCGACTCCCGTCAACCATCCGAAGTCCGACGATTCCAAGGCGGGCTCTTGGACGGGGTCTGGATGCGAGGAGGCCTGCGGAAGGAGCGCCGCCGCGACGCGCTCGAAGAGTTCCCGGGTGTTCGGACTCCGGCTCACGAAGTGGGCGAATCCGCGCGGGTCGAGGTAATTCGACAGATGAAGAAAGTCCAGCTGTTGGCCGACGACGCCGACCATTCGAGCCAGCGCAGCGCCGACGGCGTCGGCCCTCGGGACTCCGCGTTGCAAATTCAGTCGGTTGGCCAACCGCCGGCCGACTCGGTGTGTCTTGCTTTCCACTTGTGAGATGCCGTGACGCATGGTGAATAGCAGCGTGCGCCCGGTCAAATCACGCGGCAGCAACCAGAACCGGTCGTCTCCAAGATCCAGCACGATCCGGCCTTCCGTGAGTTGCGGCGTGATCTGCGTGCGCGGCACGATGGCCACCGGACGCCGATGGGCCGGCTTTTGCACGGAGCCGATGGGCGCGCGCAGCAACAGGTGCAGGGCGCCTTCCGCCAACAACCGGTTCCACGCGGCATAGAACACCAGCTCATCGCCTCCGCAGGTTTCTCGGATGAGGCCTTGCCTGGCCGTGCGGTACGCCTCGCCGCTCTGAAACCCGCTTTGCGCACACCGGACAAAGTCTCTGATCGCGTCCATGGCGGCATAGGCCCTCTTCGGTCGGTCTTTGGACGGCTTCACGGCGGCAGGCGGCTCGACCTCGGCGCTCAGAGGACGCCCGGCAAAATGCTCTCCATAGGCGAGCAGGCCTTCGATCGTCACGAACTCCAGGTGATTTGTGGTAATCTCCATGCTTCCTCGCTCTGTTGCGTGCGTCGGCGCCCACCGCGGACGCGGCCACGCACGATGGACTTCCGTCCGTCACTTGTCAAGACGGGAGGAATACCGATGAGAAAAGCCAAGATCGTCTGCACGATCGGTCCCGCAAGCGATTCCCTCACTGTGCTGCAACAACTGATGGAGCGGGGCATGGATGCCGCCCGCTTGAATTTCTCGCATGGGACGCACGCGTCTCACGCCGCCGCCATTCAATCGATCCGACGGGCATCGGAGCGTCTCGGGGGCGCGGTGGCGATCATACAAGATCTTCAAGGACCGAGGATCCGCGTCGGAGAGGTCCCCGGCGGTGCCATCACGGCAGAACCCGGGCAATCGGTGCAGCTGCAAACGGCGCTCGCCCGATCCGGCGGCCAGCTTGGGGCCCGCTCAATCGCGCCTTCCGCGGCGCCTCAGATCCCCGTCACCTATCAACACCTTGCCCGCGACGTGCAGCCCGGCGCGCGGATCCTGATCAACGACGGCCTGGTCGAGTTGATCGTCGAACGCGTCAGCGGCGGCACGATAGATTGCCGCGTCGTCATCGGCGGCACGATTGCCTCCCACAAGGGCATCAATTTGCCGGGGACCCGCGTCAGCGCGCCGACCCTGACCGACAAGGACCGCGACGATATCCGTTTCGGCGTGTCGCACGGCGTGGACTATGTGGCGCTTTCGTTCGTCCGGGGACCCGAGGACGTCAAGGCCGCAAAGCAATTGATCGCGGCATGCGGGGCCGATATCCCGGTCATTGCGAAGATCGAACGACAGGAGGCGATCACCCACCTGACCGCCATTTTGGATGAGGCGGACGGGATCATGATCGCACGCGGCGACCTGGGCGTCGAAATGGGGACAGAAGCCGTGCCCCTGCTGCAGAAACGCATGATCGCCGAGGCCAACCGGCGACGGCGTCTCGTGATCACCGCGACGCAAATGCTGGAATCGATGACGCAGCAGCTTCGCCCCACCAGAGCGGAAGCCTCCGACGTGGCGAACGCGGTCTTCGACGGGACGGATGCGGTGATGCTCTCGGCTGAAACGGCAATCGGCGCCCATCCCATCGAAACGGTCCAAGTCATGGACCGCATCATCAGGGCAGCGGAGGAGGGCTGGGAGCCGGGGCTGCGTCCCAAGCGGCAAACGGATTTCGGCAATTTATCCCTTCCGGAGGCGATGTGCACGGCGGCAGCTTCCGCGGCGGCGGCCACGACGGCCAGCGCGATCGTCGCCTTCAGTGAACTCGGCAATACCGCTCGGCTGATCTCGAAACAACGCCCGGCCGCGCCGATCATCGCCTTCACGCCCTTCGAGGCGGTGCGCCACCGGATGGCGCTGTATTGGGGGGTCGTGCCTTGCACAATGCGACAGATTCACCAGACCGATGAGCGAATGGAGGAAGCCGAACATCGGCTCAAAGCCGAGGGCCTCATCAAAAGCGGGCAGCGGCTCGTCATCCTTTCGGGAACACGGATCGGACAGCCAGGCGGCACGAATTTGATCAAGCTCCAGGAGGTCGCCTAGCCGATTTTGTGTTCATCGAGGCAGACCATCCTCCAAGAAGCCGGTTTTTCAAGGTCCTGCTCGACCTGGCGGAGTCGCCAGGGTGGCTGTTCACCCCGATCGGATCAGTGCTATAAAGAAGCTTCCCGGAGACCGACGGCATGGATACGTTTCGCGACTTCAAGGTCTACGCGGATGACTTGGCCGAGACGGCCCGGTGGGCCCATCGGAACGGCTGGGCTCCTGCCACCAGCACGAACTACAGCGTACGCTTACCTCCCGAAGCGGCGCCGGCCATCTGCGCCATCACCGCGTCGGGCGTCGACAAGGGAACGATCGATGCGGGCGATATCGTCGCCGTGGATGGGGCCGGTCTCGCGGTCGGATGCCCGGACCTCCGGCCGTCCGCCGAAACCCCGTTGCATCTCATGCTGTACAGGACGACCGACGCGGGGGCCGTGCTCCATACCCATTCACTGGCTGCCGCGCTGCTCTCCCGGACGGAGATGCCCGAAGGAGGACGGTTGATCCTGTCGGGCTGGGAACTGCTCAAAGGGCTCGGCGGCATCACGACGCACGAGCAGGACGTCGTGCTGCCGATCTTTCCGAATTCCCAGGACATCCCGAAACTGGCCACCGTGATCGAAGCCCACCTCACTGTCGCGGCCGCCTGCTACGGGTTCTTGCTCGCGGGACACGGAATCTACGTGTGGGGCAAAGACCTCCGTACCGCGAAACGCCACTTGGAAGTGTTTGAGTTCATCTTGCAATGCGAGCGGGAGGTGCGGAACCATGGCCGTTCTTCGCGTACCAGATAAGCGGATTTCCATGACGGACGAGGCCGAGATCCAAGCGTTCCTCGGCGTACGCGGCATCGTCTATGACCGCTGGCACCTCGAGCGCGACCTGCCCAGCCACGCCTCCGATGCCGACGTGCTGGCGGCATTCGGGCTTTGGCTCGATCCGTTCATGCGAAAGGGAGGGTACCGAGCGGTCGACGTCGTGACCGTTTCGATGCAGACCCCGAATCTCCAAGCCATTCGTGATAAATTTCTGCGCGAGCACACGCATAGCGAAGACGAAGTACGGATGTTCGTCGAGGGCGAGGGACTGTTCTGGTTTCATCTCCAACGTCCCGAGGACGAAGTGTTTTCGCTGCTGTGCCGGAAGGGCGATCTCATTTCTGTGCCCGCCGACACGAAGCATTGGTTTGATCTCGGAGACAATCCCGCCGTCCGGGCGATTCGCATCTTCACGGATCAGGCCGGGTGGGTACCGCATTACACCAATTCCGGCCTCGAGCAGCGCTACCAGGTGGCGGTATGACGACCCGCTGCGTCGTCATGGACATCGAAGGGACGATCCTCCCGATCGCCTTCGTCCGCGATGTCCTCTTCCCCTATGCGAAACGTCGGATGGCTTCCTTCCTCCAAGAGCGGCGTGCCGATTCCGGCGTTCGACAGTGGGCCGCGTTGTGCCAAGAATCGATCGCTGATGAGACGGGAATCAGGATCGATTACGATCACCTGGCCGACATCCTGGATCAGTGGATCGAGCAGGATCGGAAGCACAGGGGCCTCAAAGCCCTTCAAGGCATGATTTGGGAAGAGGGGTATGAGCGGGGCGCCTTCGCACCCGCCTTGTACGACGACGTGCTTCCCGCGCTGATCGCATGGCGAGCCGCCGGACTGCAATTGGCACTGTATTCCTCGGGGTCCGAGCAGGCCCAGCGGTTGCTGCTCGGCCATACGACGAAGGGCGACATCACCGGTTTCTTCTCCCATTTGTTCGACACGCGCGTCGGGGCGAAAACGGACCCGAAGTCTTTTCGCCGGATCGCCGCCGAGCTCCAACTGGCGCCGGAGGCGCTGCATTTTCTCTCGGACGTGGAACTCGAATTGGACGCGGCTCACTCCGCAGGACTCCGCGTGACCCAGATCGCGCGCCCGGGTACGCCGCCCAGCACTCGGCATCCCGTAGCCGGCGACTTCCGGTCCCTCACCCTGAAGGACCCCCTTCAGACGTCATCCACTCCGGGCACACCGTAGACCCCGCTGAATTTAACGCCCCCCTCCCGAACTCGGACCGGCGCGATCTGCCGTGTTCATGGTGCTATAGCCGCCTCGAAATATCTCTGCTTCTCCATGACCCCGACAGTCCGAACGGTCCTATCCGGTGCGAGCGATTCTCTTCCGCCTGTGAACGACT
>DASTSI010000013.1:0-4378 GCA_035760745.1 Nitrospira sp.
ATTCGCCTGCCGTCGCATCCGCCTCCCGGTCCGGGTCGGCCTCGTCATATGCCCGCTGGATCCGCTGCTGCTCAGGCCGTTCGATGCTGTCGGACGCTGGCCTGAACCGCCGCAGCAGCGCGAACACCGTCAGGGCGACGATCCCCAGCACGGTAATCTCGCCGAGGGTGTCGAAACCGCGGAAGTCCACCAGGATGACGTTGACGACGTTGCGGCCGCCGCCTTCGCTGTAGGCTTTAGCGAGGAAGAACCCGGAGATGGATTCGCCGGGCACCCGCGTCATCACGGCATAAGCGATCAGGGCCATGCCGCCGCCGGCCAGAACCGACATCGTCATGTCCCTGGTGCGCCGTACCCGGTTCCACCATCCCTCGCCTTCGCGCATGCCCTCCGACCTTTTCGGCAGCCACCGTAGCCCCAGCAGGATCAGGACCGTGGTGACGATCTCGACGACGAGCTGGGTCGCTGCAAGATCCGGCGCGGACAGCCAGAAGAACGTTATGCAGGTCACGAGCCCCGTGCATCCGAGCAGGGCGAGCGCGGCGAGGCGGTGGAACTTCGCCTGATAGGCCGCCGCCACCGCGCAGGCCATGCCGACGCACCAGAGCCCGGTGAACGCGAAGTCCGTGGTGCCGAGAGAACCGAATCCAATCCCCGCCAAAAGGAGCGGAGCCGCCCCCGCCGCGATCGCGGCCGCCACGAGAAGGCGCATCTGCGGCTGAAGGCGTCGCGTGCCGAAGACGTCCTCCACGATCCGCGCCCATCGCCACGACGCCGCGACCATCGAGCGTTCGAAGATGCGCTGGCCGTCGATGCGCCCGAGGATGGGAACACCTTCCGAGCGCTCAAGATAGTCGCCGATGAACAGATAGAGGACAGTTCCGGCAGCCAGGGCGGTAACACTCATCGCAAGCGGCAGGTTCAAACCATGCCAGACTGCCAGGCTGTACTGGGGCGTGGCATCACCCAACACGGAAGAGACCGCAGTGTGAAGGATCGGTCCCACAGTGAGACCCGGAACGATGCCGACGACCAGACAGGCGACCACGAGCAGCATGACGGGAAACCGCATCCAGAACGGCGGTTCGTGCGGCTCCTTCGGAAAGCTTTCGGGCGGCGCGCCCAGGAATATCGAATGAATGAGCCGGATCGAGTATGTAACCGCGAGCGCGCTCCCTAGCACCGCGGCGTAGGGCGCGATCGTGTCGACCCACGAATCCGCATGCGTCTCCACCGCTTCGGCGAAGAACATCTCCTTGGAAAGAAAGCCGTTCAGCAGCGGCACACCCGCCATGGCCGCACTCGCCACCATGACCAATGTTCCGGTTATCGGCATGAAGCGGAAAAGTCCCGATAGCTTCCTCAGATCGCGGGTTCCGGCTTCGTGCTGGATGATCCCCGCCGCCATGAAGAGCGATGCCTTGAAGGTCGCGTGGTTCAGCATGTGGAAGATCGCCGCTACGGCCCCGAGCGGGCTGCCAAGGCTCAACAGCATGGTGATGAGCCCGAGATGGCTGATGGTCGAGTAGGCGAGCAGCCCCTTCAGGTCATGCTGGAAAATCGCGAGATAGGCACCGAGCACAAGCGAGGCCATGCCTGCGAGCCCAAGGATGACGAACCATTCCTGCGTGCCTGACAGCACCGGCCAGAGCCGCGCCATGAGGAACACCCCTGCCTTCACAAGGGTGGCGGAGTGCAGAAAGGCCGAGACGGGGGTCGGAGCCGCCATCGCCTTGGGCAGCCAGAAATGAAACGGGAACTGTGCGCTCTTGGTCAGCGCGCCGAGCAGGACGAGAAGCAGCGCCGGCACGTATAGATCGTCGGAGCGGATCAAGTTGCCCGAAGCCAGCACCACATCGAGGTCGTAGCTGCCGACGATGTGGCCGATGATCAGCACGCCGGCGAGCAGCGCCAGCCCGCCGATCGCAGTGACCGTGAAGGCCATGCGGGCGCCATCGCGCGCCGCCTGGTTATGGTGCCAGTACCCGATCAGCAGAAACGAGAAAATGCTCGTCAGCTCCCAGAAGATGACGAGCACGACGAGGTTTCCGGAGAGGACGACTCCCAGCATCGACCCGGTGAAGGCCAGGAAGAACAGGTAGAAACGTCGGACGGGATCGTCAGGCGAGATGTAGTATCGCGTGTAGATAACGACCAGGAAGCCGATGACGCTCACGATGAGAGCGAAAATCCAGGCGAACCCATCCATCCGCAACGTGAAGTCGAGCCCGAGCGAAGGCATCCAGACAATGTCGTAGCGGATGATCCCGCCGTCGCTCACCTGCGGGTAGAATGATAGGGTCAACGCCGTGGATGCCAGCATTGTAAGCGCCGCCAGCCATGTCACGGGAGTGCGTGAATCCGTCGGAAGGAGCACCGCCGCCAAGCCTGCCGTGAAGGGCAGGGCGACGATGAGGATCAGCGGGTACGGCTCCATCACGCTCCTTGTTTGCCTGCCACAAGATTTCTTAAGCCATCAGGGCCGATCCGCCAACGACGGAACCGTTCCTATGCCGTGCCGAACGCAAACCGCCCGCGGTGGCCTGTTCCACCGTCAGCGCGTCTGCGAATGACGCCTGTGTAGCTTCACTCCCTGACACTTTGACGCGGTCACCAGCAGTGGTGCCCAAGAGAGCAACACCAAGCGGCGAGGAGATTGGCAGTTGTGCTGGTGGCTAGATGTGGAGCCTCAACAGGTCTTCGGGATGAACAAGAAGCCGCCGCTCCGCACCGCACTGCATGTCGGCTGCTCCAATTGGGCAGGATCGCGCCTGCAAATGAGAGCAAGCCTGCAGGAGCCGGCGGGCGCTAACTGCGCCCTGACAGCGGAACCACGAGAACGTCGCTCGCAACACTCTCGAGAATTCGCGTTGCGACGCTACCGACGAGCGCATGCATCAGCCCGCTGCGGCCATGGGTTCCTGCGACGACGAGGTCAGTGGCGGCTTCATTGGACAGGACTTCGAGCCCCCTCACAGGATCGCCCTGACGCGCAATGATCTCGAACTTTGTCGCCGCATCCGCTCCGGCGACGTTATCCAGGAAATCGCGTGTTTCAGCGACGGCTGTTCTCTCGAACTGTTCGTCATATCCTGCCTTGTCATCGACGATGCCCCGGTAAGGCGGATTGAAGGCATGGAAAAGAACGAGCTTCCTCAGGGAAAACCATTTCAGCGCGGTCGCGAGCGCACCCTTGGACGCTTCCGACATGTCTGTGGCGACGACGACGCGCTCATCCGTATCGAGGACCTTCTTTTTCACCACCAGGACAGGGACGGGCGACTTGCGTGCCAAGGCGGTGACGCTGCTTCCAACGAACGCCTGCGCGAGCAGTCCTGAACGCGCGATGCCCGTCACGATCACGTCCGCGCGCTCGCGCCTGACCACATCCAGCACGACCTCGTCGACGGCGCCTTCCTCCACGACTACCGAGTATCGCAAGCCTTCGACGCAGGCGAGTTCCTCCCGGAGGTTGGCGGCGTTCCGCTGCGCGGCGTTGCGATAGGCATCACGGACGGCGGTGTCGTCAGTCAGGGGGATGTCGGTCAGTGCATGGACGGCTGTCAGGCCGGCATTCCACAGGATCGCCAACTGCACGGCCCGGTCTTGTGCTCGGTCGCATCTCGCAGTGAAATCAGTCGCCAGAACGATGCGTGAAGGCACAGCCCGGAGTGTCTCGGTCGCCATTCGATCATCCTCCTCTGCGAGCACGACCATACATCATATACGGGCCAGGTGAACTCGTCAGAGGCCCACGCCTATTGTCGTCTCCAAGGAGATCAAAGCCTCAGCTCGGCGAGGTCCCGCGCGGCAGACCCCGTCGTTCAGCGCCGGACAGGTGGGGTCGTCAAGCGCGTCGAAACGGGTCTCCTCAAGTTCTGAATCTGATGGAAGTGCCCCATGGATCGCGCAGGTCCGTAACGCCTTCGCCATCGGGTTCAGTCGGCAGCCCGGCGGCCTGGGCGCGCGCGCTGACGGCTTGGATGACCGACGCGTCGCGGACGATGATCTCGACGCTGTCGAGTCCTGCCGCGCCGTTCGCTCGACGCGAGGCGCCCCTGCTGTTCCAGACGTTTGCCGCGAGCTGGTGGTGGTAGCCGCCGCTGCCATAGAAACTCGCGCCGGGGTAGTCGACGGTCACCTCGAAGCCCACGATATCGCGGTAGAAGCGATCCGCCTCGGCCGTATCGCCCACGCGCAGGTGGACGTGGCCGATGGCGCCGTTTTCGGGAAAGCCGTTCCAGACGCTCCCCTCGCCTGCAGCGAGGAGGTCTTGGACATCGAGGGGATCAGTCGTCATCTGGATATTGCCGTGGGCATCGAGCCACCGAGGCACAGGACGGTCGACGTAGACTTCGATGCCGTTGCCTTCCGGGTC
>DASTSI010000014.1:0-13095 GCA_035760745.1 Nitrospira sp.
TACCACGGATCTCCACCCGGTTCGAATCCAGCGAATGGGTTGTCTCCTTTAGATCCGCGACGATAGAGCCCTTGGCATTTAAGTTGCCACTTGGTCCTTTCCGGGTGGGCAGATGCGAGGAGGGTACTATGGCCCGGAAAGCATCATGTCGTACCGCTCTCACGGCATTCAGTCTCACTGCGGCGAGTGTGGTGGGCTTCGCTCCTGAGGCCGCGGCGGCCGATCACTCGGCAGCGCCCACGATCGTGCGGGGGCAGGTTTCCATGGTCCAGGGAGAATTCCAGATGGCGAAGGACGTGCGAGGCGAGGACATTCTCAAGATGGTCGACCGGTCCTATACCGTCACCACTTCGACGGGGCAGCAGATCGAGCTGAAACTCACCCGTCAGACGAAGGTCCCGACGCGCGCAAACCCGGGTGATCATATCGAAGCCAAGATCTCCGAGAAGGGACAAACGCTTTCCGTCATGCTGATCGACGAATAAATCGTTGGGTTATCGCAAGTCACCCGAGCTTGGTCCGCAGGCGATCACCTCGGGCGCAGGCTTCGCGAACGACATCAGCGTCGGCGGCTGGGTCAGTGCGTCCCCCGCGACGTTCGTGAACTTCGGCGTGAAGAGGAACGAGATCGGAGGCAGGATCCACCAGAGCGTTGTTTCATCGGACTGCACGATCCGCACGCGTTCCGCGCCCGACTGCTTGGCGGCTTTCGTAAACTCCTCGACCGCGCCGTCCAGGCTGGCGTCGCCGATGAAGGGCAGTACGACGGCAAAGTGGAGGGCCGCCTTCGTCAGATTGATGTGCACGGGCGCCTCGGAGCCGTCGAAATCCTTCAGTCCGTTGAAGTTCGGGGCTTTACTGGTGAGCGCGCAGCCGGCCAGCAGGAGACAGCAGACCCCGTATAGGCATTTCGGAAACCGCGTCATAGCTCTTCCTTTCGTTTGGCGGAGTGGCTAATCCCTTCCTCAGGCTCAGCTTATCGATCTGCTTCCGTCCGCAGTACTAGGAGAACCTCAGAAGCGGGTGATGAGCGGGACGAACCTGGAGGGATCGACTGGAGTTGCCGCGGCTCGTGTAAAACCGCCGCTGTCCCGGAACCGGCCTCCGGCTTCCCGTCATCGCCTCTTGACTTCCGCTTGCCGACCGATCGAGGCTAGAGGCATCACCCTACCGGCCGAAGGAAGCAGGAGATGCCGAGGTACGGGCACATCCTCATCGCCGTGCCGATCCTTGTGGCGATGGTCCTCTCCCTGCCTGACCTCACGCTGCGCGCCGAGCAGTCCTGGGTCGACCGGATCGGTCAGCGGCTGCAGGCGCAACTCGCCGAATCGGACGTTCCCCCCGCGGCATCAGAGCGTTATGCCGTCCGGCTCCAGTCGGTTCGGCAGGCAGTCGAAAAGGGACAAGTCATGCTCGTGCAGAGGGAGATGAGCGAGCTGGTCCGGATGGTGGCGACCAGGGAGGGCGGCATCAATGATGCTGCTGCGCAGATGCTCCTGTTTTACATCAGTCAGGTCGCGCCCTCTCAGTATCTCGATCAGACCACCAAGAGCCACCTTCGCATCATCCGGGACCTCGTCACGTTCAAGGCCGAGGTCGTCGAGGAAACAGTCCCTGAGGAGGGCTCATACGGCTTGGCACAGCCATCTCTTGTTCCGACTGCGTGGCCGTTCGGATGGATCGGCACGGGGAGGGCGTCCTACGTGATCACGCTCGGAGCAGGCATTCTCGTTCTCATCCTCATCGGTGCAATTGCGATGCTCCTTCTCGGCCTTCGCGGCCCTTCACAGGGTCACCGATGACCTGACGCGTGTTCCGCCTCTTTTCGGTGCTGCCGAAGACGCGTGGCGAGTTCGTTCTCCAATTCAATCGCTGCGGTTCGCACCTCTTCTCTCCTGCCGAATGCCCTCGGCGTGGCGAGCCTTACCGAGAGTGGCGAGGCATCCACCGAGGCTTGGCCGGGAGGGAAAGCTGGAACTGACCGAAGAATCACGGTTGGAACAGCCGTGCCTGAGAGAATTCCAGAAGGGCGCATAGCCCCTCGCAAAGCGGTTATGCGCATGTTCCGCCCGGCCAACCCCGGTGGATCGCCACGGTAGGTACCGCGAGCGCCCCCGAGGGCATCCGCCCACTTGACTCCTCCTCCGACTTCCCTTACAACGGCCCCCGTTTGTCATCGTCCTCCATCATCAACAGTGCGCCGCGATGGACCTTTCCTCGGAGAGCCGAAGACCTGATTTCTTCACCCAAGGATGCCGCGACATCCTTCGCACGTTCACGTATGAAGACATCGTGGCGTGCACCATGTTCGGGCCACCGATCCTGTTCATGATCGGACCGGCGGCTCTGGCGGCGAACTGCACTATCGTTCCCACCGTCCTCTTTGCCGTCCTCGGTTTTGGCCTGAGCCTCGCGCTGCACCGCTTGGGCCGCCGGCTCTTCAGCGCGCTGCCGAAAGAACCGCAACCGCTGTGCATCTCCCGCTCGATCCGTCTCCCTCTGCGGCTCACGCTGAGCCAATTTCTGTCGCTGATGGGGGCGATGGTGGCGGTGGCCGTGTTCTGCGCGATCCTGGGGACGAGATGGATGGCGGCCGCTGATGTGCCGGGTATCGCGTCTGTGGCGTTGTTCGGAGCGGCGGCGCTCCTGTATTTTCTGCCCGTGTATCTTGGTCGCTTGTGGATGACGCGCTACTATCCGGCCATGACGCTCCTCGGTCCAAGCCCTCACGTGATCAATGCGGCCCTTCCCGGTATTTGGGATCACTCGAAGATCGGACGCATGGATCAGTCTTCGTAGCGCCGGTCCGGCGCGTCCGTACGGGACACCCGGTCCGACTCCTCCAACCGTCACTTCTCTGCGGGACGTCGGGCAGCGGATTCGGGAGGGAAGACTGAAGCGAGTGGCGCCGCGGAGCCGCTTGTGCTCATGCCGGTTCGATCGCGATCCGCGACCCCACCGGGGGCCGGTCGAAACGCTCCCATGCATTGCCGCCGCGGAGAAAGATCTCCATCCATCGCACGTCGCGACCCGGAGCACTGCGCCATCCGCTGCTGCCTGGGGCAAACGCCATCTCGCCGTGGCGCACCGCGAAGGCCCCATCGCTCACCGTCGCTTCGCACAAGACCTCGTCGATTCGGACCCGGATCCGCTTGCCCGGCGTCACTCGTCCGGTATCATACGAAATGGTCGTTTTGATGTTGCCGTAGCCGTCGACGTAGGCGATGGCCGAGTCGGGCGGCAAGGGCAGCATGTGCCGGGCGATGTCTTCCCCCAGAGCGCCTGGACGTCCGAGGGCGATCGCAGCAGCGGCTTGGGGGAAAATATCCCGAGAGCGGAATTGACTGCCCTCCGCCGGCGACGCGGTCCATCGGAGCTTCTCCGCCGCATCTTTGATAAAGGAGAGTGTGTATCCGGCATGCACGCCGATGACCCGGACTCCCGTCGGTAGGCGGGCATAGGCCAGGCGCTCGCCTGCGTTTCCGGTCCTGACCGCCGGATCATCCTCGCGCGGCGCGACATTATGATAGATCAATGTGCCCGGCGGGGCGCTATGGAGACCGAGCTGCGCGATGCAGAATCCCGCGGCCAGCGTGGAGAACGCCGGCACCGAGACCGGGACCGGCTCGGCATCAGGCAGATGAAGCTTGATCCGTTGGATCACTTCGGCGAAAGCCAGATCTCCGGTGCCATAGTCGGCAATGATGTGTACGAGCATGGCGAGCCTGGCCCGAGCGAGGCCGTTGGGTGCTTCTGTCACCCATACTTTACCCGCCCGGCATGAGGGATTTCTCCAGCAGTCTGCCGCATGAAGGGCCGTTAAGCTCACTGATGCGCGACGAATTGGAAACGACTGGAATGACGGGAGAAGTCCGTTCCTAATCAGAGGGCCGTTGCTCGGACCGCCCGGCCGTTTGCTTGATCCGGAATGCGGTCATTCCCCAGGCAGATGAGACAAAGACGAGGTGGAACATGACGTCGCTCCAGGGACCAAACAAATATCCTTCTTCGGCGCCGTGAGCATAAGCAGCGAACAAGGTAAGGGCCCCCACCGTCAGCCAGCGAGCACCCGTGACCGAAGTGGTCCGTTCAAATCGCTGTCGTCGATCGCCGAGTGTCAAAGGATCCGCCGTGAGCTCCGATGGGCTTCGCCCGGCCCAGGGCCGCTTGCCTTGTCCGAGGAAGGCCAACCCTCCGGCGGTCACCAGGCTTCCCAACAAGGTGAGATCAAAGCTGCTGATCATGGACTCGCTCCTCACGTGCGGCACACCACCGGGCGAGTCACACTCAGGGCTGACGGATCAGAATCCGAGGAGTCGATCGGCGGGGTTGTTCTGCAGAGGGTGTTATGGCATAGGACCTATTACGTCTCACCGAGCATCCAGCGAAGGCCGGGCGGTACCGTACAACAGACCATCGTCCGGCGCAAGAGGAAGGAGCGCTTTGAAGCGACGACGCCGGACTGGGATTTCGGACAGTGGGAAGGCGGGAGGAACCGACGATGAGATACAAGTGCGCGCACCCCGGTTGTACATGCCCGGTCACCGAAAAGTGGATGTATTGCAGTCCCCGGTGCGCGACCGGGAAGCGGAGCAATGCGACCTGCACGTGCCGGCATCCGGGCTGCAAAGGCGGGTCGAATGAATGAAGCGCGTCTGAGCGCATCTCGACCGGGTGAGGCAACCTGCCCGGCCATGAGCCGGCGATGGTTGCGGCTGGCATCGGTCATCGGCATCCTCGCCTGGATGCCGCTGCTTCCGGCTTACTCGGACATGAATCGCGGCGTCTGGACGCAGGCCGCGCCCGCGCCGACGAAGCGCACGGAGGTGGCGGTCGCCGCGTTGTCCGACAACATTTACGTCGTGGGCGGGTTCGAAAAGCCCAGCCTGGGGAACGTGATTCATCTTGCCATTACGCCGTCCGTGGAAGCCTATGATCCGTCGACGGACCAATGGAGCAAGAAAGCGGATATGCCGGTCGGTCTGCATCATGCGGGGATCGGGACAGCGGGCGGGCGTCTCTATGTGATCGGAGGGTACAAGCAATCGGGACTCAGCGTGTGGAATCCTGTGGCGACGGTGTATGCCTACGATCCCTCCAGTAACAGCTGGACCGGACGGGCTTCAATGCCGACGGCCCGAGGTGCGCTGTCCGTCGCCGAGGTCGACGGCAAGCTCTATGCGATCGGCGGCTACGACGGCAAGGCCAACAGCGCGGCGGTCGAAGTGTACGATCCGGCACGCGACTCCTGGGAAACGCGTGCGTCTCTTCCGACTCCGCGCGATCATTTGACCAGCGTTGCCGTGGGCGGCAAGATCTACACGATCGCAGGCCGACTGAATGGAGACTATCAGCAAAATCTCTCCGTCGCGCAGGTCTACGATCCCGTGGCGGACCGATGGAGCCGGATCGCCGATCTTCCGACGGCGAGAAGCGGCCTCACCGCCGCGGCCGTGGGAGGGAAGATCTATGTGTTGGGCGGGGAGGCGCCGGACGGCACGTTTAAGGAGAACGAGGCCTACGATCCGGCCCGCGACCTCTGGCAGGCGATGCCACCGATGCCGACGGCCCGGCATGGATTGGGGTCGGCAGTCGTGCAGGATCGGATCTATGTGGTGGATGGCGGGCCGACTCCCGGGGGGTCCTTTAGCAATGTGAACGAAGTATTTACGCCCTCGAACCCTTAGCGCGTTCGGTCGGCTTCGCTTCCCGGGACGGTGCTACTCTTTGACGACGAAGTGAACGCTACGGTTGCGTTGGTAGCAGTCAAGGCTGTGCTCGAAGCACAGCGGCCGGTCTTTGCCATAACTCGTGGTTTTGAACTCCACGATCAAGCCTAGCTCTTCCAGATATCGCTTCACTTGCTTGGCGCGGTGGTCCCCGAGCACCATATTGTAGGCCGCGGTGCCGAACTCGTCGCCTCGGCCTTCGAGTAGGAGTCTCGTAACTCCATCCGCCTGGAGCCGCTTGGCATTGGCGTCCAATAGGGCGAAGGCGTCGGGACGAAGGACGGCTTGATCGAAATCGAAGAGCACGTCGCGCAGCGATCCTGCCGGCATGCCCGTGGCATTCCGAGCCGCTACCTCGGCCCGCATCGAGGGTCTCGGCCGCGACACGGTCATGCCGACATCCGGAGGCGGAATGTATTTAATGTCGGCTTCCGAGATCTGCTCAGTCCGCCCGGCAAATTCTTCCCCGGATCCGGAGCCGGACCAACTCGCGCATCCCTGTACGAGCCCCACGGTCATCAGCATCGCGATGAAGGTCTTCAACGAGTGGTTCATACTTGGTCCTTTCGTTCCGGCGGGATCGCATGAAGCAAAGGTAGTGCCATCCCGGTTTTTGGATCGTCCTCCCTCTCGCCGCCGAGTAGGAATCGCGCCTTTGTTCCGGATTTCCCACGCGCGCGCTCAGACCTCCTGCCCTGTTCCCGTTCCCCTGCATGCGCCACCGGTGGACAGAGCGTGAACAGCTGCTCGCGCGTTTTGGTCCTCGCCCTGGGCGCCTTCCGAGTCGCGTGTGGCGACCGGATGATGCAGAGTCCGAACAAGGAAGGAACAACATGAAGGCGGTCGTGTTTCACGATGTCGGGGATATTCGGCTCGACGAGGTGCCGGAGCCCACGATTCAAGAACCGACGGATGCGGTGGTCCGCCTGACCGCGACGGCGATCTGCGGAACCGATCTGCACATGATCCGCGGGACGCTGGCTGGGATGAAGCCCGGGACGATTCTCGGTCATGAAGGCGTGGGCATCGTGGAGAGCGCCGGCCGCTCCGTGCGAAATTTCCGGCCCGGGGACCGCGTGGTCATACCCTCCACGATCGCGTGCGGCGTCTGTGTCTATTGCCGCGACGGGTACTACTCGCAGTGCGACCGCGCCAACCCGAAGGGCCCGTCAGCCGGCTCGGCGTTTTTCGGGGGGCCGGAACAGACCGGACCCTTCCACGGACTGCAGGCCGAGAGGGCGAGAATTCCCTTCGCCCAGGTCGGGCTCATGAAGCTGCCCGATGCCGTGACGGATCATCAGGCGATTCTCTTATCGGATATTTTCCCGACCGGCTACATGGCGGCCGACATGGCGAACATTCGGCCGGGCCGGACGGTCGCGGTGTTCGGGTGCGGTCCCGTCGGGCAATTCGTGATCGCCAGTCTCAAGCTCATGGATGCGGGCCGCATCTTCGCCATCGATACGATCCCCTCCCGTCTCGAGATGGCGCGCGCGCAAGGCGCTGAAGTGATCGACTTCGGCGCGGAAGACCCGGTCGGGACGCTGAAGGAACTCACCGGAGGGACGGGGGTCGATCGTGCCATCGACGCCGTCGGCGTGGATGCGACGGCGCCGCATCGCGGGCCTGCCGCGCAACAAGCCAGGGAGCAGGCGCCGCAGCATCACAAGGAGGTCGAGGCGATCGCACCTCGCACCAATCCGTCCGGTGGCAATTGGGAGCCGGGGGACGCTCCCTCCATGGCGCTCACCTGGGCCGTCGCATCGCTCGCCAAAGCCGGGACGCTCTCCATCATCGGCGTCTACCCGCAAACGGCTCAAACCTTTTCGATCGGCACGGCGATGAACAAGAATCTCACGATCCGGATGGGGAACTGCGATCACCGCAAATATCTGCCGCGCCTGATTCACCTCGTCAAGAGCGGTGTCGTCGATCCCGCGCGGATTCTCACGAAGATCGAGCCGCTCATGACGGCAGTCGAGGCCTACAAACACTTCGATAAGCGCGAAGGAGGTTGGATCAAGGTCATGCTGCAACCAGCCGTGGCCGCTGCGGCCTAGCCCGTTTCTCCAGCGATGCGCATCGGCTGTGGATACACGGGCTTGTCGCCCACGGTTCACGGGCCCAGAGGAACGATGACGAAGTTGTCAAGCGGTCTTTACCTGAAAATGTAGAAAACATCTTCGATCCGCGGGGAGCACCACTACAAATGGTGGTCTCGCTTCAATGATCCCTATGCCTAAAAAGTAGGCAGTTCGCTCAACCCTTCCACCAATGCTGGCGGTCGCACGCTGGAATCGGAACCTGTTCACAGGTTTATCCACAGAACATGGGGACGGAGTGTTCTCTGCCATCGGGTCTCGCCGCCTTGGATCTCGACGCTTCCGTTGGAGCTCGATGCAAACCTCCACGGCAGGGAAGCGGAAGGAGGATCATTGATCAGCATCGGCCCCGCCGGCGATCTGCTGCGCTTCATGAACGAGGGCTCAACAACTCCAGCGCCGGTCCCTCTGTGCTCGGCGCCTTGTAAAAAGCCTCAAAAAATTGTTTTTGACAAATTGTTTCCAACGAGTAGAATGAGCAAAATTTTTTCCGCTCTCATCCCGTTACGCGACACTTCCCCGGTTCTGCAGCACATCAGCGCCCGTCATGTTCCTCGCAAGGAGGCGGCCTTCCGTGCCGCACACGTCATGTCCAATTTCCCGACGACCCATCGGCCGACCTGCATCCTCGGGACGCCGGCTTGTCCAACGTGCAAGGACACAGGGTTGGAATCCAACGGCGGGTTCCTGACCTGCGCCACGTGCGGACTCGCGATTACCCGGCAGGCGCTCCTGAATGAGACGGTCGGCCGCGTAGAGGTCGAAGCGCGCTAGCTTCCATGAGTGGGCGGTAAGGTCGGCGGGAACCGGCGGTCCATTCGTGTCGCCGCTGCCCGATCCGGCCGGGCGCCCAAGGATCGGGGATGGGGCCGTTCAAGTCCCGCCGTTCTTCGATTCGCTCGATGTCCATGTCGGACGCGATGCCCTGCGCTCCGCAACCCGAGTTTGACAAGCTTCTCATCGCCGCCGAGAATGACGGCGATGACGGACCGGTCCACCGAGCTTCGCGTTGTCCCGCTGCATCCGGCCCCGGCTGTCGCCGACGACGAGCCAACATTCCCCGCCTATGAGGGGCCGGCGATACTCTCCTACGGGTTTCGTCCCTTCTTCCTCGCCGCTTCGCTGTTCGCGGGACTTGCCGTGCCGCTTTGGGTGCTTTGGTATGGAACCGGGGACAGCCCGGCCTTTCTCTATCCGGCGCGCGAGTGGCATGTGCACGAGATGCTGTTCGGATTTCTTCCCGCCGTCATGGCGGGCTTTCTCTTGACCGCCGCGCCGAACTGGACCGGTCGTGTCCCGCTCCGCGGCGCACCCTTGTGCTTGCTGGTGCTCCTTTGGTCGGGTGGGCGGCTGTTCGTGGCCTGGCCCGGGCCGCTCCCGCTCGTCGCGGCGGCGATCGACGGGCTGTTTCTCATCGTGCTCGCGGGGTTTCTCTGGCGGCAACTGCTCGCGGCGCGGACGTGGGCGCACACGCCGATCGCCGCGATCATTTCGCTGTATGCGCTCGCCAATCTGTGGTTTCATCAGGCCGCGCTTCGCGGAGCGGCGACGGACGGTCCGGAGCGCTTGGTGTTGTCGCTCGTCATCCTGCTTCTCACGCTGATCGGAGGCCGGGTGACGCCGAACTTCTCCCGCGAGTTCTTGGCCTCCCGTCGTCCGGGCTCACTGCCGCCGGTGTTCTCGCGTGTTGATGCGCTGTCGGTCGTCGCGGTCCTCGCCGCCGTGGTTGCTTGGATGCTTGCGCCGGACAGCCGCCTGGCAGGCGGGTCGTTCCTCGCGGCTGGTGCGGTGAATCTCGTCCGGCTCATGCGGTGGCGCGGGTGGTTGACCGCTGAAGAACCGCTCGTGCTGGTGCTGCACCTCGGCTATGCCTGGCTCGTGCTCTCGCTGCTGGCACTGGGAATGAGCCAGCTGGGGTGGGGCCTCGCGGCGAATGCCGTGCACGTCCTCACGACCGGGGCCGTCGGGACGATGACGCTCGGTGTGATGACGCGGGCAAGCCTCGGTCATACGGGCCGGGTGAAGCATGCCGGGCCCGTCACGGTCTTGATGTACGGTCTCGTCACGGTGGGCGCGCTGCTGCGCGTTTTCGTATCCGGCTCGGATACCGCAGCCGGTTGGGCGGTCGGCATGCTCGGCGCCGCGGCGGCCGCCTGGAGCGGCGCGTACGTTCTGTTCGCAGTCGCCTACGGTCCCTTCTTGCTCCGTCCAAGCCTGGATGAGTGACGGTCGCCTTGCCTTCGCTGCGCTCCGCGTCCGCATGACCGATCTGGTAAGATGGAACCCTGCGGCAAGCCGAATCCGAACCGGACGTGTTGAACCATGAGTCCGATCGTCAGCCTGATCATCAAGCAATTGCCCAATCTCGTCCCTGTCGTGGAGTCGTTGGTCAAGCGATCGACTGCGCCGAGGCCGGAACAGGACAGTTTGCTGCAGATTGAGCTCTCCGTCGACCGCTTGGCCGAACGCGCCGACCGCCTCGAAACGCAGCTCAAACGGGCCAACGGCGCCGCCGTCTTGGCATTGGTCCTCGCCGTGATCGCACTGCTCGCCGTCCTGCTGCGGTGACCATCCGCGTTCGTCCACCCAGAGATCAACCCCCCAGCCTCGCCCGCGCTGCTCACAGCGATGAAGGCTCGCTGCTAGAGGATTCCGCCGGAGGAGCGCGTGAAGCGGTCCGCGAGAAGAGCGCCTGTCGCTCGGAGCTTCTGTTCCGTGATGGTGGTCTGCACGGCCGCGATCCGGTTGGAGAAGTTCGGGTGAGTTTTGAAGAAGGCTTGATCATCCCCTTGAGGGTCCGAAGCCGTTCGAGGAACGTGGTGTACGCGGTCGGGTTAGACCGGATGAAGACCGAGGGACGGAGCCCGAATTCCGGCCTATAGCGGCGCGGTGCGAAACGTTCCGCCGGCGGGCACGGGGAAGCAGCGGACGGCGAAGAGGCGGCGCTCTTGGATCAAACTGCCGACGTAGCGGAATCCGAGCTTTTCGATGACGTGACGGGAGGGGCCGTTGTCGGCGTAGACATAGATATAGGCTTGCTTGGCCTTCCCGAGGGCGAGCGCATCATGCAGGAGCTGGCAGATCGCTTGAGCGTACAGCCCCCGGCCTCGCGCCTCCGGGTGGGTGTAATGGTCGTAGAGCGCCGCCGATCCGGGCGGAGGAAAGAAGACCTGGCCGACCGCGACGTCTTCTCCGCGCACATGATTCGGTTGCAACCATGCGTAGTGCACCAGCCGCTCCTGCTCGACCAGCGTGTAGAGGTGCTCGCCCTTGTTCAGGCGCGCTCGCGCCTCTTGTCGATAAGTGTCCGGCGGCGATTGCCACGACACGGTGCGTTCGTAGAATCGGAGGTCGTCGACTTGATCGCGACGAAGCAGACGGGGGGCGGGGAGCCGGCCGATTCGATCGGCCTCATACGCGTAAATCCGTTTCTCGCGCCGGTACCACAACCGGTTCCGGGCCGCGCGCCAGAGGAGGGACGGGAAACGGCCATTCGCCTCGCGGACGCGGGCGAGCAGCGCCGTCAATTCGTGGATGGCTGTCCGACTCATGGCCCTATTGTACAACTGTACAACGGCGCGAGACGGAAACTTGGGATCCGGTGAGCGGGGAGGAACGCCGGGGACGAGGGAGCGGGGCGGCGTCGCGGGCGGAATGGCTAGCCGACGAGATCGGGGTGGAGCTCGTTCAGCGGCCTGACGGAGTTGGCCTGGACTTCGTTGTAGATCGTGATGCGACCGCCCTGGCGGCGCCGGGTGAAGGTTCCTTCGACGATGACCTGATCTCCCTCCTGCACCTCGACGCGGGTCGTGACCTTCAACGTGCCGGAAGGATCCTTCAACAGAAACTGAACAGCCGGATGTCCTTGCTTGTCCGTCACCTGACGGACTTCGTGGACCTGTCCCATCACGACGACTTCCTTGCGGTCGTAGTGCTGGGGATGGGCGATCAAGTCCGTCATCTCGAGGAGCTGAGCGCGGGCCGGTGAAGGCAGAAGGAAGCTTGCCGTGAGGACCAGCGAAAACGACAACCCGATCAAGGGTACGACACGGGTCTGAACTAGGGTTTTGCTTGCCACGGTGGACGCTATTATAGCGATCCATGCTCAGCTGGCAAGATGGGCCTTCTCCTTAGAAACCTCCATGGAGGCGGATAGCCAGGAGACGGGGCGCAGCCCGCCCTCGCTCGGCACCGAGGACCGAGTCACAGCGGTCACTCGGCTCGTTCGCCTCCCACCCACGCGGGGATGCCGTCGGGATGCCGGAGACGCATGCGTTGACGGCCGTCTTCATTCGTCAATTCGGCGGCGACCAACACGTCTTGTCCTTCGACGATACTCGGGCTGCCGACGATCGACACGGAGCGGCCCCTGTTCACGTCGAACCGGTCCGCATGCTCGTTCATGTACAGACGGGGCCCAAATGGACCGGCACGATCCCGTGATCGGTCTCGACGTCCATCTGCATGAATTGGACGCCGTCTTTCAGGGTCACGGTTCGCGTATCGGCGATGACGCCCTTCACGGTCCGAGCGGCGGCTTCCGAGTAGAGCTTTTCGGACTGATTGACGGATTCGTAGGGCGGATCGGCGGGCGGGCGCCGTCGCCGTTTCCAGCGCCGCGAAGAGCGCGAGTTCCACGATCATGACGTCCCTCCTTCCTGACCTCTGCGCGTCGCCATTGTGCTGTCGGGTCAGCCGACATAGGCGTTCTCGTTTGCGAGCTCCGCGGTTACGCCGTCGTCGGCCGGGAGAAAAGGCACCCAGAACGAAACGGCCAATGTACAGCAGCCTGCCAAGGCAATCAGCGGCGCGATGTGATGATCGAACACCCGTTCATAGAGGTAGCCCCCGAGCATCGACGACACTTGGGCCGCAGCGCTGTAGACCGCCATCAATGCGGCAAACGTGGATCCGGCGGCTTGCGGCGGACAGACCGAAGCCGCGACGCTGAAGATCGTCAACAACGCCACCATACTCACGCCTCCGCCGACGACGTACACGGCGATGGCGGACGGCGCATCGGCCAGGAACAGATGCGCGAAGGCGGTGGCCGCGCTCGACAGGATGCTGACATAGAGCCATTGTGGCGTGGACAGCCGCTCGGCGCCGTATCGGCGGTAGGCAATCGCGCCCAGCGTCGCGCCGACCGCGCCGAGCGAGACCAGTTGCCCGATGAAATATTGGTCGAAATTCAAACGGTCCGTCAGATGGTAATAGAGCGGGGTCCCGAAATTGGGGATCAGATTCCAACAAGCAAGAAACGC
>DASTSI010000015.1:0-3379 GCA_035760745.1 Nitrospira sp.
CATTCCGGGCCCGAAGGTGTTCGAGACCCAGATCCACGGGAAGCGGTTCGAGATGTACAACGATACCGTGCTGGGCTTCAACAAGTCGGGCAAGGAAGTGGCGCGCATCCAGGTCGAAGAGCCGATCTACGTCAGACCGGCTGAGCGCGTGACCTGGTTGTAAGGGCCCGACCCCGTCGCGTGGGCGGCGGGCGGCGGGGGATCGCTCCCGCCGTCCGCGCCCCCGCACAACCGCGCACGGCACCGGGCAGGGCAGCCTGTCCGGTGCCGTCCCTCCGCCCCCGCTCCCAACCACAGCCTCCGCTAGTCGGCGATCGCACGGCTGCGAATCGTCATGACGTCTCGCGTGTCCACAGGCTCGTGAGCCGACGGGTCTTACATTTGCAGCGGCACCGGCGCCGACCGCCTCGCGGCCGATTCCATTTCTCGTTCGAGGAAAAACGGGACAGAGCCGAACATTCCCTGTCGCAAAATGGGACACCAGCGCTTGACCTTCCCGCTCACAGAGACGTAGCCTCTCCCATCAGGCAAAGGAACCGATCATGACGGAAGAGCGAGGTGCGATCCTCGTAGTCGATGACGACGCTGATATGCGCGAGATGATCTTCGACATGCTGAAGGATCGAGGACATCGAGTGGCAACGGCAGGGAGCGGCCAGGAGGCGCTCAAGATCCTGAGCGAAGAGGATTATGGCGTCGTGTTGACCGATCTACGAATGAAAGGCATGCAAGGAATCGAGCTGTTGACCGAAATCAAAACCTCTCTTCGGGACGTGAACGTGATCCTCATGACCGCCTTCGGATCAGTGGAGACCGCTGTGGACGCGATGAAGCACGGGGCCAGCGATTACCTGACGAAGCCCGTCAAAAAAGACGAGCTGATTCGCGTGATCGAACGGGTCATTCGGGAAACCGCCCTGCGCCGGGAAGTGAGCCGTCTGCGGAAGGAAGTGCACAAAGAATACAGCTTTCACCATATTCTGGGAAAGAGCAAGCCGATGCAGGCGCTGTTCGACCTCATCAAACGAGTCGCCGACAGCCCGACGAACGTCCTCATCACGGGGGAAAGCGGGACGGGAAAGGAATTGGTTGCCAAGGCTATTCATTATAATAGCGACCGCAAAGAGGCTCCCTTTATCCCCGTCAATTGCGCCGCGATTCCGGAGCAATTGTTGGAGAGCGAGCTGTTTGGCCATATGCGCGGGGCGTTTACCGACGCCAAGCTCGACAAGCGCGGGCTCTTCGAGGAGGCGCAGAAGGGCTCTTTATTCCTGGACGAAATCAGCGAGCTGCCTCTGATGCTGCAAGCCAAGCTGCTTCGCGCCATCCAGGAGAAAGAAATCCGGCGCGTGGGCGCCACCAAGCCCGTGGCGGTGGACGTGCGGGTGATCGCCGCCACGAACCTGAACCTCGCCGAAGAGGTGAAGAGCAAGCGATTCCGCGACGACCTGTACTACCGTCTGAACGTCATCGAGCTGAAACTGCCGCCCTTGCGGGAGCGGCGGGAAGACATCCCGCTGCTCGTGGACGCCTTTTTGAAAAAATGCGGGCAGACCCGAGGCAAGGAGGTGAAAGGCGTGAGCGAATCGGCCCTCGCCATGCTGATGGACTATGCCTGGCCGGGCAACGTCCGAGAACTGGAGAACGTGGTCGAACGGGCGGTCACCTTGAGTCGCAGCGAGAGGATCACGCCGGACGATTTACCGCCGGCCGTGCAGGGCGCGCGCGGCGACCGCCGGGTCCTCGACGAGGCGGCCGAAAGAACGCTGCCATTGCATGAAATCGAAAAAGAATACATCCAGAAAATTCTCGAGAAGATGGGAGGAAATAAATACCAAGCCGCGCAGGTGCTCGGCATCGACCGAAAAACGCTCTACCGCAAACTGGGGGAGATCGAAGAGGCCAAGGCGCACGAGAAGACCGATTGAAGCCCGCTCCGACCGCCTTTCCTCTCACGTACCGGTCGTCCTGCCGGGCGATCTTGGCCTCGTCCTCTGCTCTCCGGCTTAAATCATGGCGCACATCCCACCCGACAAACTGAGCCAAATGCGCAAGCGGGCCGAGGAGCATTTGGCCCGCATCGTCGAACACTCGCTGCCGCAGCTCGCTCCGCACGATGTGCAGACCCTTGTACATGAATTGAGGGTGAATCAGGTTGAGTTAGCGCTGCAGTGCGACGAGCTTGAACGAGCACAGGCGGAAGCCGAAGAGAGTCGGAATGAGTATCGCGAACTGTACGAGTCGATCCCGATCGGGTACGCGACGGTCGATGCCAAGGGGTGCCTCGAGGATCTCAATCCGGCCGGCATCGAGCTGCTCGGTCTCGCGACGACAGCCATGCCGTCGAAGAGCTTCACGAGTTACATCGAACCCGACGATGCAGACCGATTCACACTCTTTTGCCGAACGGTGGTCGGGTCCCAAGGACGACAGACCGGTGAGTTCATGATGAAGCGCGCCGACGGCGGCGCGTTTGTTGCCCTCCTGCAGGCGGTCGCCGTTCGCTCCGACAAGGGACAGGGCGAGCAGCTCCGGATCCTGTTCAAGGATATTACGTCGAGAAAACAGGCGGAGGAGGCGTTGTTGCGGCACGAAGCCGAGTTGGTCGCCGCCCGCCATCTTGCGGAGGCCAGCGCGACCGGAGCCATCGAGCGTGAATCGAAAACTGCCCGCGAATTGCTGGTCAACAGATTGCGGCTCGACAGCATTATTCAGTCCGCGATGGACGCGATCCTGACCGTCGACAGTCGCCAGCAGATCTTGTTGTTCAATCGGGCCGCCGAACTCATGTTCAAATGCCCCGCCCGCGAAGCCATCGGCCAGCCGTTGGACCGATTTATCCCGGCGCGGTTTCGACAGGACCACCGCCGCCATGTCGAGGGGTTCGGGCGCTCCGGGGTCACGAGCAGAAGAATGGGCCAGTTGGGAACGGTCACGGGACTGCGCACCGATGGAGAAGAATTCCCGCTTGAGGCGGCGATTTCGCACGTCATGGTCGAAGGCCAACGATACTACACCGTCATTCTGCGGGACGTCAGCGATCGCAAGCGAGTCGAAGAGGCGCTGCGCGAAAGCACGGAACGTCTGTCGCTCCTGATTAAATACGCGCCCGCTGCCTTGGCGATGCTCGATCGGAATATGCGGTTTCTCGCCGTCAGCGAGCGGTGGATGGCCGATTACGGCCTCGGAGAACGGAATATCGTCGGCCAATACCACTACGAGGTCTTCAGCGAGACGCCCGACCGCTGGAAAGAGGCATACCGCCGCGGACTCGCCGGTGAGGTGATCAGAGAGGAAGAAGATCTGTGGACGAGAGCCGACGGGTCCCAGCTATGGCTTCGATGGGAAGTTCGTCCCTGGCATGCCGCCGACGGATCCG
>DASTSI010000016.1:0-19564 GCA_035760745.1 Nitrospira sp.
CATAGAATCGGCTCTGCTTGTCGTTTCTTGTCGAATTTGGCGTCCTTTGCCCTGATCGTCAGCGCCCTATACCGGAGGGGAAGGGCGCTGTCCATCGCTCCAGCCGTCATTGTGTGTCACGATATTTTCGCGCTGGCCGCCGGGGTGCGGTTGAAGCGGGTATTCGGCTGCGCCCTGCTGTATGACTCTCATGAACTTTGGCCGGAGGCCGATCTGATCGCGCAGCAATGGGAGAAGCGTCTGACCGCTCGGATTGAAGGACGATTGGTGCGGGACGCGGATGTCGTGGTGACGGTCAGTCCACCCTTGGCGAGGCATTTGGAACGCATCTATCACATACCGCATGTCATCTCTGCGCCGAATGCCGAGCCCCTCGCACCTCCATCGATCGGGCGCCGGGTGGCGAGCAGTTCAAAGCCTCTGAAATGCCTCCTTCAAGGACGTGTGTCTCCCCGCCGGGGCATCGAAGAATTGTTCGAGGCATGGACAGAGATTGAACCGGACGAGGCGGTTCTGTATGTGCGCTGTCCGCAAAACGCATTTCTATTCGAGCTCTGCGCTGCGTTCCGTAAAATGATCGAAGACCAGCGGATCGTCGTGTTGCCCGCCGTCCCGGAACACCAATTGGTCGAGGCCGCCGCGTTCGCCGACATTGGTCTGATTCCTTATTGGAATTCGAGCCTGATTCATCGATATTGCTGCCCGAACAAATTGTCTCAGTACATGCAGGCTGGGCTGGCCCTTCTGTGTAATGACTTGGAGTACGTCTCGATGGTCGTGAAGCAGTATGACTGCGGGCTGACATACAATGCCGCGGTGCCCGAGAGCTTGCCGCAGGCGGTTTCGTGGCTTGCCGGGCATCTCGGAGACCTGGACCGGATGAAACGTAACGCCCTGCGGGCCTCGTGTTCCGAATTCCACTGGGATGCGCAATCCGCAGAATACCGCAGCGCGCTCGAAAGCCTCTATTGGCGGCACAGCGGCGAGGTTCGACAATGACAGCGGTAATCGATCGATGACCACCGGCAAAAGACGGATTTTAGTCTTGTACTGGCATCCGGGGCCCGGCGAGCTCCGCGTCGCCATCCGCCGTCATCTCCACGCGATAGATTGGAGCCGGCACCGGCACGACGTCCTGTATTTCAACGCGGTGGACGGGGTCCCTCAGTGGCTCCGCCATTTCCGGTTTGATGCCATCATCCTGCACACCACACTGCTTTGCCTGCGCTGGAGCCACCTGTTCCCCGAGCTGAAGTGGAAACTTCGGTGGATTGCCGATGTGAGGGGAGTGAAAATCGCCATACCGCAGGACGAGTACGATCATGCCTGGGTGCTGGATGATTGGCTCCACGAGCTCGGCGTCTCCGTGATCTGTACGACCTTCGGCGAGCAGCATCGACAGACGCTGTATCCCATCATGGCAAATCGGGCGGCCTTCGAAAAGTGTTTGACCGGCTACATCGATGACGCAGATGTCAGCTGGGCTGCGGAACGATTGAAGCCCCATCGCGAACGGCCTTGGGACCTTGTCTATCGTGCATCGCATCTGCCCTACTGGTTTGGAAAGCAGGGGCAGCTGAAGCATCGCATCGCCGGAATCTTCACGGATGAGGCGGAGCGAAAAGGCCTGCGACGGGACATTTCCACGGCGATAGAGGACACCATCACCGGCGCCCGATGGCTTGAATTTTTGGCTTCCGGGCGTGCCGTCATCGGTTGCGAAAGCGGGTCGAGCGTCCTCGACCGGCGCGGAGAGATTCGTGCGAGGATCCAGATGCTTTGTAACGCCTCGCCGGGGCTCACGTTCGAGCATACAGGCCGGGCAATGCCTCCCGGTTGGGACGACTGGCGCTTTTACGCCATTAGCCCGCGCCATTTCGAGGCCGTCGTCACGAAGACGGCGCAGATCCTCGTCGAAGGCGAGTATGACGGGATCCTCGAGCCGGGACGTCATTACGTGCCCCTCAAGGGCGATTTTTCCAATCTCCAGGATGTGTTTGATCAACTCGAGGATCGTCCGGCGATGGAGCGGATGGCCGAGGTGGCATACGTTGATCTGTGCCGGTCGGGCCGATTCAGCTATAAAACATTCGCCGAGCAACTCGATCGCGTCATCGATCGCGAGCTGGCGGGCCCCGTGGCTTCGAACCTTGTGCTCGAGTCCGGTTCACGTCTCCCGTGGCGGACCGGATGCGTGCTGGCGAAGATCTCAGAACGATGCCGCATGACGGCCTATCATTGGACGAACCGGTTCGTTCAATCCTCGTCTCACTGGTGGATGTTGCGCCATCCGGTCGTTTGCCTTGCGAAACTGTTCGTCCTGATCAGGCTGGTATGGGGGAGTTGGCTGACGCGAGACATGTTGGTGCACTACCTTTCGACGCAGAAGCTGCGGAAGCAAATCAGTCCATACCGGCTTTTGGGAGATCTCCTGACGCTGCGACTGCTGCAGGAAGTACGAGTCGGGACGGCGTCGGCTGGTACCGAATCCCACGTGGAGGTCCGGTTCGACGACGAGTCGGAGGTACTCGTATTTTACACGCGGCCCGGCTTAAAGCCGGACGAGCATTCTTCGCCATCATGCCGGCATGTCTCTCGGAGCATGCCTCGTCCTCGTTCCGTCGTCTGGGATCATTCTGCGGTCGGCCGTCAAGTGTTGTACCCGTTTGTGGCCTCGAAACGCCTCGCATTCCAAATCGGCTCATACGGCACGTACACCTTCGAAACGATGTCGTCGTTGATGCGATCGTTGCCGGATGATGTCTGGGAACGACTGAGCGAGACGTTCCAGGCGGAGGCCATGCAGCAACTGACGAAGCCCGACGGCGTACCGGGCTGATCCGGAGGTTCATCTTCAAGCATCATGGGCTTCCTATGACTCGAACCGTCTGCATGCTGGTCACAAACTGCGTCGCGAACGACCCGCGGGTCAGGCGTGAAGCGGCAGCACTGCGAAAATCCGGCGTCGACGTCGTGCTCGTGGGCGTGAACTCCGATGAAAGGGCCGATGATCGTGTCGTCGAAGGCTGTCACGTCGTCATAGTGGCGCATCCTCGACGATACGTTGCGAAGATTCGTTCGTGGTGGGCGGCTGTTCGTGAAATCGTGCCGGGAAAGAAGGGACAACACCCCGACAGCGGGAAGCCAGACAGCACCACCGAGAACGTTGGTAATGGATTCGTCCGCCTCCTTCGCGATGGGGTGAACATCCTCAATGTCCTGTGGCTCAACGCTGCGCTCGCGCGGACGGCCGTCGCCCAGTCCGCCGGCATATATCATTGTCATGATCTCGACACCTTGCTCGCCGGATGTCTTGCCAAGCTCCTGACCGGCGGCAAGGTCGTGTACGATTGTCATGAGCTCTTCACGGAGCAGTACCGACCCGGCGCAAAGACATGGCTTTGGAAAGGGTTTTATTCAGGGCTGGAGCGGTGGCTGATCCGCTATACCGACTTGAGGTTGGCCGTGTGCGATTCGATCGGCAAGTGGATGTCGCTCGAATACCGCACAGCCCCGAGCGTCACGGTTCGGAATTGTCCGCATCTCCAGCCCTCGCCTGAGTCTCCTTCGCGACCCGCCGGAGAAAAAATCATTCTCTATCACGGAGCCTTTCTTCCCGATAGAGGCATTGAACAGCTGATCGCCAGTGCGCGGTACCTCTCGCGAGCCAAGATCGTGCTCAGAGGTCTTGGTCCGTTGGAGACCCATCTGCGGGCTCTTGTCGGCAGGCACGGCCTTCAGGACCTAATCAGTTTTGCCCCTCCGGTAGCGGTGTCCGAATTGGTGACGGCCGCCGCGGCTGCGGACATCGGGGTCGTCCTCTATCTTCCTGTGTGTTTGAATGCGCGCTTTTCCCTTCCGAATAAATTGTTCGAATACATGATGGCCGGGCTGGCGATCGTCGGCAGCGATCTTCCCGAGCTTCGACGCATCATCAGAGACAGTGTGTACCCGGTAGGAGCCGTGTGTGACCCACATGATCCGCAAGATTTGGCCCGCGCCATCAATGAACTTGTCAAAGATGATCAGTTGCTGGCTCGCCTGAAGCACAATGCCCGGGAAGCAGCCGTTTCATTGTTCAATTGGGAAACCGAGAGCCGCCGGCTGCTCTCTGCCTATGACTCACTGATCGTGAAGTCGCGGACGCCATCATGTGTGCCATAGCCGGGTACTACTACAGTGCCGGTGCACCGCCGGATGCGACCTTGCTCTCTCGTATGGTTGACATCCAGCGTCACCGAGGTCCGGACGGGGTTGGGTATGTCTTCCTTGATCCCACGGGACACCAACAGCCGGAGCCGCACAGGACCCTCGCCCGAGTGTCAACGATGGCAAGGCGAGCCGGGCTTGCCCTTGGTCACCGTCGCCTGGCCATTTTGGATCGTTCCGATCGGGCGCATCAGCCTATGGCCTCCGCCGACGGAGTCGATTGGCTGGTCTACAACGGCGAGATCTACAACTACCGCGAGCTCCGCGAGGAACTGCGCGCCAAAGGCTACCATTTCCGCTCGGCTTCGGACACCGAGGTCCTTCTCACTGCCTATCGGGAATGGGGAATTGGATGCGTCAAGCGTTTCAACGGAATGTTCGCCTTCGCGCTCTGGGATGGCACGAGCCACCGCTTGGTGTGCGGCAGGGATCGGTTCGGTGAAAAGCCCTTCTACTATGTCTGGAACGAGCAATGTTTCGCCTTCGGGTCGGAGATCAAGGCACTGCTGCCCGTTCTCGGACAGCGCGGACCCGATCAGGAGCTCATCTATGCCTATCTTGACCGTGGCGCACTCGATGCTTCCGACCGCACCATGCTGTCCGGTGTGCGGCAATTGCCGCCTGCGCACATGCTCGTCGTGGAGAACGGCCGGCTCGCCATCAATCCATACTGGCAGTTGCCCTCCTGCGAGCGCGAGACGACGGGAACCTTTGACGCTGCGGTCGAGACCTTCGCATCTCTATTCCGCGATTCGGTGCGCCTCAGATTGCGGAGCGATGTACCGGTCGGCAGCTGCCTCAGCGGAGGGCTTGATTCTTCATCGATCGTCTGCACGATGCACCGGTTGCTCGCCGAGGATCGCGATGCGACGCGGAATGCTCCGGACACGGGGCAACACGTGTTTTCGTCCTGCTTTCAAGACGCCGCGTACGATGAGCGCCGGTACAGGGACCACGTCGTCCGGGAAACCGGCGTCACCACTCACGATGTGTTTCCGGACGACACCATCCTCGCCGATGACATCCCCCGCGTCGTCTGGCACCAAGAGGAACCATTCGGATCGACGAGTGTGTTCGCGCAGTGGTGTGTGATGCGCACCGCTTCCGAGCAGGGCCTGAAGGTCTTGCTCGACGGTCAAGGGGCAGATGAACTCCTTGCCGGGTACCATGGCTTCTTCGGTCCCGTCCTGGCTGATCTCATCCGAAACGGTCGTTGGGCGTCGCTGATCCGCGAGTATGGATCATATCGGCGGCTGCATGGAGCCTGGCCGCGGTATGTGTATGCGAATTTTGCCAGAGCGATGCTTCCCGCTGCCTTTGTCCGTACGGTTCGCGGTCGCATGACCGGAAGCGCACGCTGGATGGACCGCGAATTCCGGCAGCGCTGGCGCGACGATGACGAGCCCGGCGTGGAACTGGAAGGAACCGTGCTTCAGCGCATGCAAGCGATGCTGCTTACGGGCAACGGCCTCCGTGCACTGCTGCACTATGAGGACCGCAACGCCATGGCGTTCGGTATCGAGACGCGGCTGCCGTTTCTCGACCATCGTTTGGTCGAATTTGTCTGGCCCCTGCCGAATCACCATAAGATCAGAGACGGCATCACGAAGGTGTTGTTGCGTGAAGCGATGAAGGGGGTGTTGCCGGAGCCGGTCCGCCAACGCGTCGACAAAATGGGATTTGTGACGCCGGAGGACCGCTGGTTCCGAGCGGGGCTCCGGGAGATGACGGGAGCCCTCTTGCACGACTCTCGCACGGCAACGCGGGGCTATGTGAACATCAAAACAGCCAGGAAGGACTTCCAGGCTCACGTGACCGGGCGCGTGAACATCGGAAATACCCTCTGGCGGTGGCTCAATCTCGAGCTCTGGTGCCGCCAATTCCTCGATGAGGATCCCTGCGCCCGTTCGCCGTCTACGGCAGCCATGAATTCGGCAGACGCAGCTCTGCTTCCTCATGAAACCGAGGCGGGTCTGTGAGAGAGGTGCGATCAAATCCGTCCGTCCTGCCGGCCGTCGCGCTCATCCTCTTCAACAACAGCGCTATCGGCGGCGCCGAGCGACGCTACGCCTCCGTGTACCAAGAACTTCGGCGCGTCGGGGTCCCGGTGCTGTTCGCGACCAATGAATCGCTCTTTCAACGGCTTCAAGAAATAGGAGTATTATCCTGCGACGACAAACCGGACTTTCTGCTTCAGGAACCGCTTGGGCGCCATGCGCGCTTCCTGCGCAAACTGGATTATCTCCTCGGGCTATTGCCGCTCATATGGTGGATCGCGCGCCGCCGGCCTCAGGTCCTTCATCTCGTCCTCGGAGGCGCCTATTTGGCCCTGCCGATGCTGCTTGCGGGGCTCGCGCCGCCCACCTTGCTGTCCGTCGTCTGTCCGAATCTCCGAGAAATGGTCGGATCACCGTTGGGCGTGCCTCTTTACCGTCTGGCCCTGCGGCGGGCGACGAGAGTCGAGGCGCTGACGGAGTCCGTTCGGCAGATGGTCCTGTCCGAAGGCATCCCGTCCGAACGAATCAGTGTCTCGAGGGGAAGTTGTGTCGATACGAAACGGTTTCAACCAGGTGAGAAGCGGCCGTGGGTCGTGTTCGCCGGCCGCCTTGTTCCTGAGAAAAATCCCTTGTTGTTTGTCGAAGCCTGTGCGATTGTGCGGGACCGCATCGGCGACCGCCTCTCGGGCCTGCGGATGTTTCTCCTCGGAGAGGGGCCGTTGTCCATTGAAATCGAGGCCCTCATCACCAGACTGGATCTGGCTCGTTCTATAGAACTGGGATGGAGCGATCATCCCGAAGTGGTCTTAAGCCACAGCACTGTGTTCGTGTCGTTGCAACGCACCGACAACTACCCATCCCAAGCGCTCCTCGAAGCCATGGCGTCAGGTGCGGCGGTCGTGGCGACCAATGTCGGACTCACCGGAAAGCTTGTGGACGAGGAGGTCGGACGGCTGGTGCCGGCCGAGGCGGAAAGTGTGGCCGGGGCCATCCTTGAGTGGTTGGAAAACCCCGGGAAGGCCGTTCTCGCCGGCGCGAGCGCCAGAGCACGAGTCGTTCAGCAATACTCTACAGACAGCTATGTAGGGCATCTCCGTCGGCTCTACAGCAGCGTGGCCTGACGCCGCGCTGCAACAATGGGGAAACAAATTGTCTTAAGGAGTGCACAGTGTAAGATGGCTTTATGCCGGTGATTCTTCTGATTTTGACCTTTTCCCTGGCCGCCGGAATCTCCCTCTACGGGGTTCCGCTGGCACGCAAGGCCGCGCTCAAGTACGGCATCGTCGATGCTCCGGACGGGCGCTTAAAACACCAGAACGAGCCCGTTCCCTACTTCGGCGGCCTGGCCATCTATATCGCATTTCTTCTCAGTCTCGCCTTCACCTTCGAATTTCGTCACGACGTCCTCGGCATCATTCTCGGAGGGACGATCGTCGTGTTGCTGGGCCTGATCGACGATTTCGGTGTCCTGACGCCGGCGACCAAACTGATCGGCCAACTGATCGCGGTCTTTGTGCTCATCAAGAGCGGGATCCGAATCGAAATCGCCGCCGTTCCCGACTGGCTGGACTTGGCGCTGACGTTGTTCTGGATGGTCGGGCTGATCAATGCCTTCAATCTGCTCGATATCATGGACGGCTTATCAGCCGGGGTAGGGGCCGTGAGCGCCGGCTGCCTGCTCGTGGTGGCGTTGCTGCAAGGAGACCAAACCATTGCCTTCATGCTCGCGGCGCTGATCGGCAGCCTGGCCGGTTTTCTTCGGTACAATTGGCAGCCGGCCCAAATCTACATGGGCGACACGGGAGCGATGTTCATCGGCCTGCTGTTGGGGGCGATGACGATGATCGAGAAATACCCCAGCGACCATCCGTTCTCGCTTCTCACGCCCGTCTTTATCCTCGGCATCCCGATCTTTGACACCCTGTTCGTGATGTATATCCGATACCGGCGAGGTCTCCCGATTTTTTGGGGCAGCCCCGACCACATCGCGATCCGGCTGCGTCATTGGGGAATGTCCGTCCCTCAGATCGTCGTCGCGAGCTATGCCGCCACTGGGCTGCTCGGCGCGATCGGCCTTCTGATGTCATTCGTGGGGCAGGAGATGGCGTGGGCCTTGTGCCTCAGCACGGTCGTCGCCTTCTTCAGCCTGAGTCTGCTGCTCGGGAAAGTGGACGTGCGGAAGTCGCCTCAGCCGGCGGTCGCGAGCGCGGGCGGGGAGGGGTCCCGGGCTGCATGATTGTCATCGTCGGAGCCGGTTTGGCAGGCCTCAGCACCGCGTACCATCTGTCCGGTCTTCCCTACCAACTGTACGAGCGCGAGCAGGAAGTCGGCGGGCTCTGCCGTTCGTACAGAAAGGACGGCTTTACGTTTGATTACACCGGCCACCTGCTCCATTTCCGCCAAGCGGAAATCAAAGCACTGGTCGAGTCGCTGCTAGCCGGGAAGCTGCGGTCGCACAGCCGGCAATCCTTCATCTATTCGCATCGCACGTATACCGAATACCCGTTTCAGGTGAATACGTATGGTCTTCCTCCCGAGGTCGTTCGTGAATGTCTCATGGGTTTCATCGAGACGCTGACCAAGGAACCCCCTGTACGCTCGAACGACGGCTCGTTCAAGGAATGGATTCTCGACAATCTTGGGGAAGGAATGGCCAAGCACTTCATGCTGCCGTTCAATGAAAAGCTGTGGCAGGTGTCCCTCGATGAGCTCACGTCGGATTGGGTCAGCTGGCTTGTGCCGAAGCCGCAGTTAAAGGACGTCATCAACGGGGCGCTCGGCATCAAGGATAAGTCGTTCGGATACAATCCCTCCTTTCTCTATCCGGTAGAAGATGGAATCCGCGTGCTGCCCGAGTCGTTTCTCCCCGGCATCAATCCCGTTATCAACGGCATGGAACTGACGGAACTGGATACGGGACGGCGGCGCGCCTGGTTCTCGACTCTCCATGGCGAAACGCGAGAGGTCCATTACGAGTCGCTCGTCTCCACCATTCCGGTTCCCGAGCTCGTGCGGCGCTGCCGGGATTTCCCGGCAGCCTTGAAGGACGCGGCGGAAGGTCTCCGGTGGGTGTCCGTCTACAACGTGAATCTCGCCGTCTCGCGAGACCGAATCTCCGACAAACATTGGATTTACTTCCCGGAGCCGGAGTATCCGTTCTATCGCGTCGGATTTCCGATGAACTTCTCTCATGCGTTGGGACGCGAGGGCTGCAGCTCACTGTACGTCGAAATCTCGCACAAGCCGGCCTCGCACCGGTCGGCCGAGCAGCTCGTCGAACAGGCGTGCGAGGGACTTCAGCGCGCCGGCATCTTGAGGCCAGACGACGAGCTCGTCGTGGCTGACGTCAAAGATCTCCGGTACGCCTATGTGTATTTCGATCGTCATCGCGGGAAGGCGGTGCCTGCCATCCTCGCCGAGTTGGAACGGCGGGGCATCCACTCGATCGGCCGCTACGGCCGATGGGAGCATACCTCTATGGAAGACGCCATTGCGCAGGGCAGGCAACTGGCCGCCCGCCTGCGGATCCAATTTCTCCAGCAGGCATCGGCCTGACCCCGGTGCATACGGTCTGCCACATCATCACCAAGCTCGAACTGGGCGGGGCTCAGCAGAACACGCTCTTCACCGTGTCCCACCTCGATCGGGCTCGGTTTCGCCCCGCGCTCATTACCGGTGAGCCGGGAATCCTGGATGCCGAGGCCAGAAATATTCCGGGCCTCATGGTGTTCCAGGTCCCGTCGTTGAAGCGCGAGATTGATCCGGTGCAGGACAGCCGGGCGCTCTGGAGCTTGGCCGCAGTCCTCAGACGCCTCCGTCCGACCATCGTCCATACCCATAGTTCCAAGGCGGGAATTCTTGGCCGGGCGGCGGCCTATCTCACCGGTGTCCCGATCGTCATCCATACCATCCACGGCTACGGAGTGACGCCGGCTCAGCATCCGGTCCTCCGCTGGCTATTGCTCGCGCTCGAGCGCGCCTGTTCGAGGGCCACCACTCGGTTTTTCGCGGTATCCGAAGCGAACCGGCGGCAAGGAATCGAGTGGAGGCTGTTTTCGCCGGATCGCTGCGCCGTGCTCAGGAGCGGAGTCGATCTGGCAGCCCTGCGCCGCACGCCGGTCGATAAGACAGCGAAACGGCGGGATCTGGGGCTCGACCCGTTACGACCGGTTGTCGGCATGGTCGCGCCCCTGAAGCCGCAGAAAGCTCCGATCGACTTCGTCACGCTGGCGGCCCTCGTGCGGCGGTGGAACCCCAATGTGCAGTTCGTGCTCGTCGGTGATGGCGAATTGCGCGCAGCGGTCGAGGCGGAATCCGCTCGTCTCGGCGTGGGCTCCGCGCTGCGACTCCTGGGGTGGCGGCGTGACGTGCCGGAGATCATGAAGTGCCTGGATGTCTTCGTGCTTACCTCCCGATGGGAAGGCCTCCCGCGTGCGTATCTCGAAGCTCTGGCATGTGGCGTACCGGTCGTCGGCACACGAGTCGACGGAGCGGAAGAAGTTGTGTTCGATGGACGAAACGGATTCTTAGTGGCGCCCGGTGATGTCGAGGCGATGGCCGAAAAAGTTCAGCTTCTGCTCGCTCATCCGGAGATCGTTCAGCCGGACGCGTTCGTTCTACCCGCAGAGTTCGACATTCATGACATGATCAAGCGTCAGGAACGGGAATATCAGCGTCTCATCGACGCCGGCATCGGACGCCGAGAGCCGACAATCGATCATGCGTCAACGTCCGGTTCCCTTCTTCGTTGAATCCTTATAGTGAGCGCCGCAAAGGAAGCATGCTGTCCGAGAAAGGAGCTTGTATGAGGCAGTTCTTCTGGGTCCTCACCGCCGCATTGTCGCTCGCCTTCCCCGCGTGGTCCTCCGGTCATGACCTGTCTCCGCGTGAAATTTACGAACGAGCGTCTCCGGCCGTCGTCATGGTGATGGGACATGCCGAAGGAAGCGGCCGAAAAGGAAGCGGAGGCACAGGGTCGATCATTCGAGCAGACGGGTATGTCTTGACGAACGCGCATGTGGTCGTCGATGAACAGACCGGCAGGCCCTATGCGCGGCTCTCCGTGTTCCTCAAGCCGGCCCGGGTCAGCGGAGACTCGAAAACCGATCTGTCGCGAATGGTTCGGGCGAGAGTGGTCTCGTATTCACAGTCGCTGGATTTGGCGCTCTTGAAACTCGACGGCGTCACGGATGCCTTGCCCTCGGTGGAGCTCGACGATTCCAGCAGGACGAGGATCGGCGACCGCGTGGTCGCCATCGGGCATCCCGAGCAGGGAGGCCTCTGGACGTTGACGACCGGCGTGATCAGCGCGGAGGTCGACAATTTCAACGGAGTCAACGGCAAGAATGTCTTCCAGACAGAGACGGGTTTGAACCGGGGCAACAGTGGCGGTCCTTTGCTGGATACGGACGGCCGGATGATCGGCGTCAACACCGCCATCGCGCGCGTGGCCCCCGACGGTTTGCCGATCACGAGCATCAGCTTCTCGCTCAAGTCCAACGTGGCGGCTCAGTGGCTGCGCGAGCAAGGCCTGGCCGGACGATCGGTGAGCGTCCCGGCCGCTGGGCCCACTCCGGAGACCAAGGCCTCGGCCGAGGTGCCCGTTCCGACAGTGCAACTTCCACCAGCCAAGCCCGCACCTGGACCCCAACGGGAAGCGGTGGCCAAACCTCGACCAAACTCCGAGGGGTCAGACCAGCCGCCCGTGCGGCCGTATAATCTCGACAAACTCGTGGACGAGCGGGCGAAGGCGGAAGCGGATTTGACTGACATGATGCTCGAGATGCGGGAGAGGATGAGGGGGCGGTGAGCCGAATCGCCCACCGCCCGTCGCACTTAGCTCGTCACGGCGCCTTCAGAAGCCGACGACACATGGCGACTGTATTTCGCCATGACGCCTGATTGATATCGCGGAAGGGGCTGCTTTACTTTCTTCAACCGGGCCTTGATCTCCCTCGCGGACAATTCGACATTCAGTTGGCGCTTCGCAATGTCGAACACAATCATATCGCCGTTCTTCACGGCGGCGATCGGACCGCCTCGGACGGCTTCCGGCGCCACATGACCGGCCATGAGGCCGTGCGTCGCGCCCGAGAACCGCCCATCGGTCAAGAGGGCGACCGAATCGCCCAACCCCGCGCCGACGATCGCGGCCGTCACGCCCAGCATTTCACGCATACCCGGTCCTCCGGCCGGTCCTTCGTACCGAATCACGACGACGTCCCCCGCCTTGATCTGTCCCGCCTTGACCGCGACGAAGGCGTCTTCTTCGCGGTCATAGACCTTCGCCCGGCCGCCGAAGTGGGTCATCGAATGGCCGGCCACCTTGACCACGCAGCCCTCGGGCGCCAGATTGCCCTTCAAGATGACGAGGCCGCCGGTGGGCTTGATCGGCCGGGAGAGCGGACGCAAGACGTCCTGCCCGGGCGTTTCCTTCGCGTCCTTTGCCTCTTCGCCGATGGTGCGTCCCGTGACGGTCACTTGCCCGCCATGAAGCAAACCTGCATCCAGCAGGCGTTTTGCGACGAGAGTGGTTCCGCCTGCCGCATAGAGATCGGCGGCGGTGAAGCGCCCACCCGGTTTGAGATCGGCCAGGAGCGGCACCTTCCGGTTGATCTTGTCGAAGTCGTCGATGGTCAGCTTGATACCCGCCTCCCTCGCCACTGCGAGCAGATGGAGGACGGCGTTCGTCGAGCCGCCTGTCGTCGCCACGGCGGCGATCGCGTTCTCCAGCGATTTCCGGGTGATGATGTGCCTGGGACGCACGTCCTGCCTGAGCAACTCCATCACGAGCTTGCCGCATCCGAACGCAACCTCGTCCTTCTTCGGATCCATCGCCGGCACGCCGTTGCGTCCCATCGGCGAGATGCCGAGGAATTCGAACGCGATCGCCATCGTGTTGGCGGTGAACTGACCGCCGCAGGCGCCGGAACCGGGGCAGGCATGGTCTTCCAACTCCTTCAGTTCGGCGTTCGTCATCTTCCCCGACGCATGCTTGCCCACCGCTTCGAAGACGTCCTGAATGGTCACATCCCGTCCTTGAAAGTGCCCCGGCATAATTGAGCCGCCGTAGAGCATCAGTGACGGCACGTTGAGCCGTGCCAACGCCATCACGGTGCCGGGAATGGTTTTGTCGCAGCCCGACAACGCCACGACGCCGTCGAACAGATGCCCGCGGGCCACGAGCTCGATCGAGTCGGCGATCACCTCGCGGCTGATGAGGGAGGCCTTCATTCCTTCCGTGCCCATCGAAATGCCGTCGGAGACGGCGATCGTGTTGTATTCGATCGGCGTGCCCCCGGCAGCCCGGATGCCGGCTTTCACGCGTTCCGACAACCGGCGAAGATGAAAATTGCACGGCATCACTTCGATCCAGGTATTTGCGACCCCGATGAGCGGACGCGACAGATCCTCGTCCGTGAATCCGACCGCCTTCATCATCGCCCGGGCCGGCGCCCGTCCCGGCCCAACGAGGAGATCGTGGCTTTTGAGCTGCAATTCTTTCCCCATGCCCCTACTTTCCTTTCTTATGACCCTTCTTCTCTTTGTCCCCCTTCTTGGCCTCCGTGTCGATCACCGTGCCGTCGGCCGCATCGATATGCACTTCGGTCACCGCGCCATCGGCGCCCAGCACCTCGACTTCCCACACGGTCTTCCCGTGCTTCTTTTCGAGCTCCGCTTCGACGACCGTGCCCGGCACCTTCTCGACCGCGGTCTTGACCGCCTGGTCGATCGTCACCTTGGCCTCTTTCGCCATGTCGGCCAGGCGGCCTTCCTTATCATCGGCCCAAGCCTGAGTGCCGAGTGCGAGCACGCCGACTGCCATGAGTGCTACCGTTCCGATGGATCTCATCATACCCTCCTGTTTCTCCGGCCTTGTGATGGTGAAATACTCACGAGCCAGGGGGCCCCGTTACTTTCCCGGCTGCGACGGCATGCCCTGATGCGGGCTGCCCGACATGCTGCCGTGGGGGTTCATCATGGCGCCGCCGTGCGGGCTTCCATGGCCCTTTCCCCCTTCCTTGTGCTGCTGCATCATCTTTTCATGCTCCGCCTTTTCCTTCGCGCGCTGCTCCGGGGTGAGCAATGCCAGCACGTCCCTGCGCGTCTTGATCGACGTCATCCGAAGCGCGACCTGGAGATCCTCGCTTTGCTTCAGCTTCGCTTCGATGGCGCTCAGGTCGGCTTTTTCGTCCTCGGTCAAGGCTTTCAGTTCGCGCTCCGCCACTTGAATATCCGCTTCGCTCTTGATGCGCGTTTTATCGAGGTTCAACTGAATGTCTTTCAGCTTGGCGACTTGCTCCCCGGTCAATCCGATCTCCTTCTCGTGCTTCAAGAGATGGCGGATCAGATGGCCGGCGCTGTTGTGCATCATGCCCATGCCGTGGCTTCCCATGGCGCCATGGCGTCCGTAACCCTCTTTGCCGTAGCCCGGCTCAGTGGTCCCGGCGCCGGACAGTCCGGCGGCCAGCGCGAAGACCGCCGTCAAGCCGAACGTCAGCAATTCCCGTCGCTTCGTCATGCAATCCTCCTTGGGTTGTAAAAATGCCTGTAGATCCACCGTTCCGTCGTTAGTGTGCAAACAGACCGCCCGCTCCTCGGAGCCCGTTGAAGAGGAACTGCACCGCCAACGCCGCCAGCAACAGTCCCATGAGGCGCGTGATGATTTTCTCCACCAGCGGGCTCATCCACTTGGCCCCCGATGCACCGAGCGCCAGGGTGACGTAGCTTGCCAGACCGACCAGCACAACGCAAGCGAGCAGGATGCCGCGGTGCGCCCATGACGGGGCCTGGCCGTCGAGCATGATGACGGTCGAAATTGCGGCAGGTCCGGCCAACATCGGCACGGCAAGCGGCGTGACCGCAATATCGTCCATCGTCGAGCCGGCGGCCGTTTCTTCGGCCGTTTCCTGCACCGGCGATCGCTGGGCACGCAACATATCGAGCGCCACAAGCAGCAGCACGAGTGCGCCGGCGACCTGGATGGCCGGCAGGGTGATGCCCAACAGCGACAACACGCGCTGACCGACCAGGGCGAAGCCGGCCAGGATGCCCACCGCGAGGGCGCAGGCGACGCGCGCCATCCTCAATCGCTGTGCGATCGTGCTGCGCGCGGTCATCGCAAGAAAAGCCGGGACTGTGGCGATGGGATCGACGATGACGAAGAGGGAACTGAAGGCCAGCACCCCGTACTCCAGCAGACTCATTCACGTCACCGGCTTAGGGCGGCGTGCAGGAGTTCGGCGCGCGGATCGGGGTGTTTCTGTTTGGCCAGCCGTTCGTACAAGGTCCGTTCTTCCTCGTTCACGAGCGGCGGCATGACGATGTGCAGCGTCAGGAACAGGTCCCCGTGTCCGCCGGTCGCGGACGGCAATCCTTTGCCCTTCAGCCGCAGTTTGCTCTCGGCTCGGCTGCCTGGCGGGACCTTGACCTTCACGGGTTCGGCGAGCGTCGGCGCCATGACCTCGGCGCCCAAGGCGGCCTCCCACGGATAGACAGGCAATGACACGTGAATGTCGGCTCCCTGTCGCCGGAAGATCGGGTCCGGCGGGATGACGACATGGAGATAGAGATCCCCTCGTTTCCCGCCATTCATTCCGGGCTGCCCCTTGCCCGCGACGCGCACCCTCGTGCCGTCCTGAACCCCGGCCGGGATCTTGACCTCGATGGTTTTGGATTCCGTCGTCATGCCGGTGCCCTGGCAGGTCGGGCAGGGACGGCCGCGCAACGTTCCGCTGCCCTGACAGGTCGCGCAGGGCTGCGGCTCGCGCAGGGTGATCCGCTTGGTGACCCCGGTCAGCACCTCGCGCAGGGTGAGGTCGACTTCGGTTTCCAAATCCTCGCCGGGCATGGCGAAGCCGCGGCCGGTGCCGGCGCGGCCGCGTCCGCCGAAGAGATTTTCGAAAAAGTCCGAGAACTGCTCAGCCCCGCCGAAGTCCCCGCTTGCTTCCCGACCGAATCCGAAGCCTCTTGCCCCCTCGAACCCCCGGGCACCGGCTTGTTGCCGGGCCTTCTCGAACGCTTCCGCCTGTTCCCAGTCGGCCCCGTATTGGTCGTATTTCTTCCGTTTCTCCGGGTCGGACAGCACCTCGTGCGCTTCGTTCAGTTCTTTGAATTTCTTCTCCATCTCGGCCTTTTTCGCCCCCGAATGGAGATCGGGATGGTACTGACGCGCGAGCTTTCTGAACGCTTTCTTGATGTCATCCGCCGAGGCGGAGCGTGGTACGCCGAGAACTTGATAGTAATCGCGGGATGTCGTGGCCATGGCTGAACCGTGGATCGGGAAACGTGACTCTTGACGCGGCGCCCGGGACTCAGCGCCCAGCACTATTCTGTGAGCTTACGGCGTTGATGGCCTCTTTGCAAGGCCGCGGATCAGAACAACGAGTAGGAGAGGGCGGCATACGGCATCCCGACGTTTAGCCCTGAATTGGGGTCCCGGAGATGCGCGTTCGAAATGTGCATGAATCGAAACCCGGCGGTCAGTGCCCACCGGGGCGTGAGCATCCAGGACAGCCCGGCGCCGGTCCACACCAAAAAATTGAATTGGCCCGGCTGCTCGGGCACGCGTCCTCCGAGATCCGTCCAAATGGGGCCACCCCCGCCTTCGACATGGGGCCGCAGTCGTCCCCAGCCGGTGAAGCGGTACTCAAGCTTCGGCGTAAGACTGATTCCATACGCCGTGACCGGTTCGCTGGTCGACAAACCGATGATCCCCACGCCGAGCGAGAACCGGCCCTGATACCAGGCCGAACCCAGCGGATTCGTGACCACCCATGCCGTAGACAGCGCGGTCGCCGCGCCGAACAGCTTCGACGATTGGTGAGGCGTCAAGCGGATGGGAAAGATGGGCCCGGCTGACAGGCTGATGGTCTGGGTTCCTATCGGAGGGGAACTCGCTTCGCCGTCGGCCAAGGCTGAGGCGGGTGCGCCGATCCCGGCCGTGATCCCGAGGAGGATCGCGAGGCCCACGAGACAAATCCGGCGATCATTCATATGGAGGCCGGATGACGATGAGTCTCAGGAGAGGGAAGACGCCTTCGCCCGCTGCATCAGCTTACAGTATGAGCAGACCTGAGCGGTCGTCGGTTGCCCGCAGGTCGCACAGGGATGCAAGGAGGCTTGATCTTTCTGGGCCATACTCAGGGCGGCCGGTTCTTTCTTGCGCTGCCGTTCGAGGAATCCCCAATAGAACGTTTGCTTCGTGCCTGGCGACTCGGTTTCCAGGCGATTCAAGACTTCCTTGTAGAGCAGCGTCCTCGCGCCCTGTGCCATCGGACATTCCTCGACGATGTAGTCGATCTTGTTGACCACGCAATAGGCGGCCAGCTCCCGTTCCGTCAACCGGTAGAGGGGCTTCACTTTTTTCGCAAATCCTTCCACTGACGCCGGCAGGGACGGCCCCTGCTTGTCCAGATAGTCTTCCTGCCAATGGAGCACGTTGCCCAGGAGCCGAGCCGCTTCGTCATCCAGATTGTGCCCGGTCGCCATGACGTCGTACTCGTGTTCGATGGCGGCGCGGTTGAATTGGTAGCGTTTGATCGTGCCGCAGGTCGAGCAGGTCGGCCGATGAACCAACATCGAGAGTTCCTTGATCCCCGCTCCCTCCTCTTGTTCCACCGTGTGGACGCGCAATGTGGCGCCGAGCGGAGCCGCGACCGTTTCCGCGTAGCTCGTCACCTTCTCACGCGAGCGATCGGAGTAATTCGCGATGCCGAGATTGACGTACAGAGCATCGGCCTTGTACCCGAGCTTCAAGAGAATATCCCAGAGCGCGAGACTGTCCTTCCCGCCGGATACCGCGACCAGAACGCGATCGTCCTTGCCGAACATTTTCTGCGACTTGATCGCCCGGACCACCTGATCCTGCACGAACCCGCTAAAGCAGCCCTTGCAAAAAGCGGCATGGTGTCGGGGCAGCGCGATGATGGCCTTGGTCCGGCATTTCGTGCAATTCATGAATCGATGATACGAGCAGGGTTGGAATGAATGCAAACAGTCAGTTGAGGAAGTCCGTTGCTCCGGGATCTCTCGAGCGCAATACGCGGATTCTGGGATCCCGTTCAGAGACCCGTGGCGGCGGACCTCAGGCTCGCAGTCCGTTATCAGGCCGCTGACGAGGGTCTCCGGCGCACGATGTCACCATGGCTTCTGCGCAAATATTCATGATGTTGTTGAGGTCTGCGCGTGACAGCCGGCGCGGCTAAGCTGGATGGAGAGAAGACCGGGGTTGACGATCGCGACAGTCCACTAACCCGGTCCCCTACAGGAGAGAGCGGTCTTCATCCTCCCGAGATCACCGGGCGGATCTCGATCTGGTCCTTGTCGGAGAGCATCTCGTCTTCGGTCACCAACTCATCACCGCGAATGACCAGGTGCGCCTCGACGACGAGATTCAGCTCGCGCAACACATCCTTGACCCGTCTGGGTCCCTTGACCTCCACGGTCCTGGCCGGGTGGCTCAATTGAACTCGCATGGAGAGATGATAGGGATTCGTGATCCGGAATTGCAATGCGCATCTCGGCGCGCCGGGCGAGCGGGCCCCTCATTCCGACGGCCGGCTCCCGGGGGAAGCGGATTGAGACGGCTCGCTTCGAAGCTCTTCGAGAACCTTCATAATCTCGGCGGGGCGGGGCGGGCAGCCTGGAATGCGCACATCGACCGGGATATGGCGTTCCACCGGGCCGGTGACGGCGTAGCTCCCTTTGAAGACGCCGCAGTTAATGGCGCAGTCGCCGAGCGCGATCACGATTTTCGGGTCCGGCGTCTGCTTGTAGACGTCCTTGAGCGCGCCCTCCAGATTGACCGTGACGGGTCCGGTCACGACCAATGCATCCGCATGTCTCGGTGAGGCGGCGATATGGACGCCGAAGCGCTCAATGTCATAGATGGGGTTGGTCAATGCATTCATTTCCATCTCGCAGGCATTGCAGGAACCAGTGTCGACTTCACGGATGGTCAAGGATTGCCGGAACGGCTTAGCCTGGACCCGCGATTCCGGCGTGATGAGCTTCTGTTTTGATTCAGGACTGGAGTATTGGCCGGTTACGATCTTGGTCTTCAAGCTTTTCTTGAGGATGCGAAACATCGATGCCTCACTTTCACGGTTCGTCCGGGATGGTTCGATCCGATGGCCTTCCCCTTCGGGTCACAAGTCATTGCCCGCATAGGACAAGTTGAAGCTCTTGTTGATGAGCGGGAAGTCGGGAATGATATTGCCCACGACCGCCCACTGGATCGCCGGCCAGTTGACGAAGGATGGATCCCGTACTTTGCAGCGGTGTATCGTGCCTCGTTCTCCGGCCGCCACGAAGTAGAGGATTTCTCCCCGCCAGCCTTCCACCGCCGAAAATGCCCA
>DASTSI010000017.1:0-22365 GCA_035760745.1 Nitrospira sp.
TCTCCCTCCGTGGACTGCGGAAAGAGAGGATGAAGCCCGCCTGCCATGCCGCCTGAACCGTTCGTCGCCGTCTTTCACCTTCGTTGATAGTCTGGAGCCAGTACCTGTCCTTGCCGAGGCGCCGGCCTGCTTCCCGCAGAGCGGTGTTGAGTTCGTTCGGAAGATAACGCTAGACTGTTTCCGCCAATTCTTCCAATTGCTTGTATTCATCCGGGTTTAACGCGAGCAGGGAGGGCACGATGAGGGACGCACGGATTCTTCTATTAATAGTGGCCTTGCTCATGAGCGACGCGTTTGCGGTCATCGCAGCCGAGCCGCAGAACGGAACAGGGAACAAAGACAAGGAAGACGTGGTCTTCCCCACGGCTGAACCGAAGGGCAATGACGCCGCGCCGATGGTCCTCATCCCGGCAGGCTGCTTTACGATGGGGACCAACAATACCGGATCGGAAGCCAACCAGGGCTTTCCCAATGAAAGCCCCGAACATGAAGTCTGTCTGAAGGACTACTACATGGATCAGTATGAGGTCACGGTGCAGCGTTACGAAAAATTCGTGGAAGCGACCAAACACGATCCGCCGTCCCTTATGGACGATGATGCCCTCACGGCAGCCGGCGACCGACCCGTCGTCGACGTCTCATGGCACGACGCCGAGGCCTACTGTAAATGGGCGGGCAAGCGGTTGCCGACCGAGGCCGAATGGGAAAAGGCCGCACGAGGGAACGAAGCCCGCCGCTTCCCGTGGGGATTCATGACGCCCTATCCGGATTTGGCCAATTACAATCGTGGGGATTGGGTGAGTTATCCGGTGACCCTGGCACCGGTCACGTATGGAGCCGCCGGGCTGAATGTCCGCCTCGGGATTCAGAAGGGCGGGGGACGAAGCGCTTACGGCATCTATAATATGGCGGGAAATGCCAACGAGTGGGTCGCCGACTGGTACGACCGCGAGTACTATAAGAAGAACCCGCCGAAGGACAACCCGACCGGGCCGGAGAGCGGAACGAAGAAAGTGTATCGAGGAGGAAGCTGGATTGATCCGCCAAGGCACCTGCGCGCGACCGTTCGGTTCTCGGCGGAGCCGGACTTCCACGACCGCACGATGGGGTTCCGCTGCGCGATGGATGCCGGCAAGTGAACCCCTGCACCGGGGCGGCCCGCCTTCTCGACCTCGGCCGCCTCTTCCCTCCTGCGACTCCTCCCTGATCTCCATGGCGGCATTCGCCTATGTCTGATCGATCCATCACGGCCGTCATCGTCATGGTGCTCGCGATGGGCGTTGTGTGGGCCCTCTTTCAGAAGAGGGAGGCCGAACCGCTGCAGCAGGGGACTGCGCCGACCCTGGCGCCGGAGATGGTGCCGTTGGTGAGCGGCGACGAACCGATCGCGGCGATCTTCACGAAAGCGGGCTGTCCCGTGTGCCACACCATTCCCGGGATCGCGGGCGCGCAAGGCAAGGTCGGACCTCCGCTCATCCTGGCCAAGAGCGGCCCCGAGCGGCTGCGAGACCCTTCGTACCGCGGGCGGGCGCAGACGGTTCATGAGTATGTCGTGGAATCGGTCCTGGATCCCGGCGTCTTCGTCGTGCCCGGGTACCCGGCCGCGACCATGCCGGATTGGTACGGAGGAAAACTGAGCGCACTGGCCGTGGAAAGGATCGCGGCGTATCTTGCGCGGCAGGACGGGGAGACCGCCCACTAGCCGGCTGGTGAGGGGATCCGTTACCGTTTTCGGAACGGCGTGACGTTTCCGGAAGGGCCGCCCTGAATCTTGAATCCGCTGCCTTCCCCGGTGGCTTGCGGACCCTTGTCGAGCAGCGCGTTGATGGCGTCGTCGCCCTTCAGGCCTTCCAGCTTGATCTTGAGCCGCAGGTTGTTCGCGCTGTCGGCGTTGATCAACGCCTGCTCCAACGAGATCTGGCCCTCCTTGTACAACTGGAGCAGGACATAGTCGAACGTCTGGCACCCCTCGTCGACTCCTTGCTCCATGGCCTCCTTGAGCGTGTCGACCTCGGCCTTTTTGATCAGGTCCTTGATCCGCGGGGTGTCCATCATGATTTCGAGGGCAGGCACCCGCTTCCCGTCGGTCGAGGGCACCAGCCGCTGCGAAATGATGGCGCGCAGATTCAGGGACAGTTGCAGGTAGATCTGCGCGTGGCGCTCGACGGGGAAGAAGTTCATGATGCGCTCGATGGCTTGGTTGGCGTTGTTGGAGTGCAGGGTTCCGATGCAGAGATGTCCGGTTTCCGCGAAGGTGATCGCCGCTTCCATCGTTTCCGTGTCCCGGATTTCGCCGATCAGAATGACATCGGGCGCCTGGCGGAGGGTATTTTTCAGCGCGTTCTGGAACGACAGCGTGTCGAAGCCGACCTCGCGTTGCGTGATCAGCGATTTCTTGTGGTTGTGCACGAACTCGATCGGATCCTCGACGGTGACGATGTGACCGGGATGGACCTCGTTCCGGTGATCGATCATGGCCGCCAGCGTGGTCGATTTGCCTGATCCCGTGGCGCCGACGACCAGGACCAGCCCGCGTTTCGTCATGGCGATCTCTTTGACGATCGCAGGCAGGCGCAGTTCCTCGACGGTCTGGATTTCCGCCTTGATATGGCGGAAGACCAACCCGACGTTGCCGCGTTGCCGGAAGATATTCACCCGGAATCGCCCCAGCTCTTTGTAATAGAGCGCCAGGTTCATCTCCATTTTCTCTTCGAATTCTCCGCGCTGCTGTCCCCGCATCAAGGCCAGTGCCAAGGCCTCGAGTTGTTCGTTCGAGAAGGGCGGCATATTGGCGGGCTTGGTCGAGCCGTGGACCCGGTAGGTGGGAGGCGCGTCCACGGTCAAGTACATGTCCGACGCCTCTTGATCGACCATCACTTTGAGCAGCGTACGAACGTCCATAGCCGGTCCCCTTAATCCTTGCCGGGCGGGTTACGCCGCGCCGGCGGCCGTGCTGCCGAAGAGGTTGGGATTCATGCTCCGGGACTGGGCTTCGGCCTTCGTCACCATCCCGCGCATGGCCAGGTCGACCAGCGCCATGTCCATGGTCTGCATCCCGTCCTTCTGACTCGCCTGCATGATGCCGGGGATCTGGTGCAGCTTGGCCTCTCGGATGAGATTGCGGATGGCCGTCGTCGCGACCATGATTTCCAGCGCGGCGACGCGTCCGCCCGTTTTTTTCTTGAGCAACGTTTGCGTGATGACCGCTTCCAACGCTTCGGACAACTGCGTGCGAATCTGGGCTTGCTGCGCCGGGGGAAAGGCGTCGATGATGCGGTCGATCGTTTTCGGCGCGCTCGACGTGTGGAGCGTCGCGAACACGAGGTGGCCGGTTTCGGCGGCGGTCAGGGCAAGCTGAATCGTTTCGAGGTCCCGCATTTCTCCCACGAGGATGATATCGGGGTCTTCACGGAGCGCCGACCGCAGCGCGTTGGCGAATGAAAGCGTATGGACTCCGAGCTCGCGTTGGTTGACGAGGCACTTCTTGGAACGATGGATGAACTCGATGGGATCTTCAATCGTGATGATGTGGCCTTCAAAGGTGTTGTTCAAATAATCCACCATGGCGGCGAGGGTCGTCGACTTACCGGATCCCGTCGGCCCCGTGACGAGAATCAATCCTTTTTCCTTGTCGCACAGCTGGCGCAGGATGGGCGGCATCCCGAGCTTTTCCAGCGGCACGATCTCGGTCGGAATGTTCCGGAATACGGCGCCGAGGCCCCGGTGTTGGATAAAGACGTTGACGCGGAATCTCGCGATGTCGCCCAGTTCGAAGGAAAAATCGCACTCGCGATGCTCCTCGAAGTTCTTGCGCTGCGAGTCGTTCATCATGTCGTAAATGAGGGCATGCGTTTCCTCGGAGGTCAGCGGGGGATGATCCAGCTTCTTCAGGTCGCCGTGGAGGCGGATCATCGGGGGCTCGCCCGCGCTGATGTGGCAGTCGGACGCGCCCTCTTTGGCGGAAAACGTGAGCAGCTTTGAAATATCCATAAAGAACTCCTGAATAAAGGACAAGACCCGGGCGGCACGGGGCGAACGTAGGTCATCTTGCCACACGCCGTCCCTAAAGCAAGAAAATCGAAAAAGGTTGTCGGTGGAAAACGGGACTCAGAGGACTCTTGCCGCCTCACCGGCGCACCGGAAGACGGCGAGCGCTTCCTCGATCTGTTCGGGCGTGTGCTCGGACGTCACCGTCACGCGGATCCGGCTGGTGGAGTCGGGAACCGTCGGTGGACGAATCGCCGGCGCGAATACGCCTCGCTCGAGCAGCTCTCGTGCGAAGGTCAGCGTCCGATCGGCGTCGCCGACGATGAGCGGCAGGATGGGGCTTTGGCTGGGAGCGAGCGAGAAGCCGAGGCTCGTAAGCCCCGCATGCAACCGCTCGCGATTGTCCCACAGACGCCGGCGACGTTCGGGTTCCTGCTCGAGAATCCGTACGCCGGCCGCCGCCGCGGCCGCAGAACTCGGGGTCGGCGCCGTGGTGAACATGAAGGACCGGCTGGTGTTGATCAGGTATTGGATGAGGGAATCGGGTCCGGCGAGATATCCCCCGCTGCTTCCCAAGGCTTTGCTCAGCGTTCCCATGTGGAAGGGGATGCTGCCTTCGAGATGGAAATGCTCGATCGTGCCTCGGCCGGTCTCTCCCATCACCCCCGTACCGTGTGCATCATCCACATAGAGTTGCGCGCCATACCGTGCCGCCAGATCGGCCAAGTCGGGAAGCGGGGCGAGATCGCCGTCCATGCTGAAGACGCCGTCGGTGACGATGAACGTCGGTCGCTTGCGGGCACGACGGTCGAGCAGCGACCGGAGCTGCTCGACGTCCTTGTGACGGTACACTCTGAAGTCGGCCCCGCTCAGCCGACAGCCATCGATCAAGCTCGCATGACACAGTCGATCGGCGAGGATCAGTCCGCCGCGGCCGATGAGCGCGGGGATCACACCGATGTTTGCTAGATAGCCGGAGCCGAAGGCGAGCGCCGCCTCCGTCCCTTTGAATCGTGCCAGCTCGCTTTCCAGCTGTCGGTGAGGGGGGAGTGATCCGGAAATCAACCGTGCCGCTCCGGCCCCCGCTCCATAGTGGTGTAGGGCCTGAGCCGCGGCTTGGATGACATTGGGATGCGCCGCCAGCCCCAAATAGTCATTCGAGGCCAAGAGCAAGACGCGCCGGCCGTCGATTTCCACGACCGGCCCCACGGCCGAGTCGACGTTCGGCATGCGGCGAGTCAAGTGATTCGCCTCGATGTCGGCCAGCAGCTTGTCGAACATCAGCGGCATCCTCAGGGGGCGGTGCGCGTCCGCTTCGTGTTCTGTGTATCATGCTGGAGCGTCATGATGGGCTGACCTCCCGGCTCTCATTGACAAATTCCCAAAGTCCCTAGTATAAGGCGCGAGGACACAACGAGGAAACAGGCCCGCCTGCATCCCGCGCGGATCGATGACTTACCGTATCAAAGTCCCGTCGAAAACGCTCCAGGTTGACGAAGCTCACTTGATGAGCGGCATGGAGCATGCTCTGCTCCGCATGCAAGAGTACCGAAAACCGATTCTTGTCGGACTCGGGGTACTCCTGCTCGCGGCCGGCATTGTGGGCGGGGTGTTTTGGTACGACCATCAGGCTTCACAGAAGGCGGAAAGTCTCGAGCGGGAGGCGACTCGCCTCTACATGTCTCGGCCGACCGACGATCCTCAAAAAGCGGACGCAGTCTTGAAGCAGGTGATCGCACAGTACCGGCAAGTTGTCGATCAGTATCCTCGGACTCAGGGGGCGGCGTTGGCGATGTTCCATCTCGGCAATGCCCTCGTCCAAGCGAATGATTTTGCCGGCGCCATCGAGGTCTATCAAAAGTTTCTCACGCTCTACGCTTCGCATCCCTCCTTGGCCGGTCTCGCTCAGCAGCGGCTGGCCTATACCTATTTGCTCAAGGGGGACCGTGACCAGGCAGCCAAAGCGTTCAGCAGGATCCTCGAGACACCAGGGGCTTTGAATAAGGACCAAGCGCTCTTCGAATTGGCGCGGCTCGAGGAAGCCCAATCACGACCAGAGGGTGCGCTGGCACACTACCAGGAACTCATCAAAAACTATCCCACTTCTCCTTATACGAGCGAGGCCATGGTCCGGACCAGGCTCCTGGACACGAAGAAGAGCTCGGATTCGGCGCCTGCGTCTTCGCCGGCAGATCAAAAACCAGCTCCGGCTCCAGCCAAGAAAAAGCCATAGCGGGACCCGACGAGCGGACGGATGTCCGACGCATGACGTGGTTTCCGGCCGGTGCAGACCCGACCTAGCGGCTGATGAGGAGAAAATCGCCCGGACGGATCACCGGGCTGGTGAGGCTGTTGTTCGTCTTGAGCGTCTTCAACGGAATACGAAATCGCTTCGCCACTTTCTCCAGCGTATCTCCGACCCGGACCTTGTACCAGCGGGATCCCTTCGCCGCCGCGAACTGCGGCTTGGCGGGGAGAGGCGGAAACTTGTAACTGGGGATACGATCCATCAGTTGCTCAACCTTTGCCTTGTATCCGACCGGCACCTTGAGATGATACTCGTCGCCGCCGGGAGGCGTCGCATCTCGACGCAGCTCGGGATTCAACAGGCGGAGCTCGGCATAGGGAATGCCAGTGATGTTGGAAATCGCGCGGAAGTGCATGGGTTTGGAGACCACGACTTCTTCGAACTCATGGAGTTCCCCCGCTTCCTGGGAAAAGCCGTACCGGTCGGGATTTTTCGCGATGATCGTCGCCGCCATGAAGCGCGGGACGTACTCTTTGGTCTCCCGTCTGATCAACTTCGTTTTTGAAATATCGGTAAAGCTCTCGGCTTGCGCTTTTTGGAGCGCTCGCATCACTTTGCCTTCGCCGGCGTTGTAGGCCGCCATCGCGAGCGGCCAGGTTCCGAAGAGATCGTACAGGTCCCTGAGATATCGGGCCGCAGCCACCGTCGATTTGATGGGATCGCGCCGCTCATCGACGTAGGAATCGACACGAAGGCCGTACACCTTGGCCGTGCCCTTCATAAACTGCCAGGGGCCGGTCGCTTTCGCCCGGGAATACGCGTAAGGATTGAAGCCGCTCTCGACCAGGGACAGGTAGACCAAGTCGCTCGGTAAATGAAACTCCGCAAAAATGTTCTCGACCAGCGGCCGATAGCGGCTGAGCCGCACCAGCCATTGCTCGAAGCGGTTGCGGATCGATGTATTGAAGTAACGGATGTGCGATTGAACTGACGAGTCGAGCACGATCGGGACGTTATAGCTTACGGCCGGCTCTGCCGTATCTTCCAGGGCTTCTGCGGATTCGGTGGTCTCAGCAGGCGGGTTCAACAACTCGGCGAATCGTGCTGCCGGTGAAGGTTGCGAGGGCATCGGGTTCAGCAGATCTTCCGCACGCGGAACCGAACTTTTGGCTTGTGGTGGAGCCGGCGTGCCAGCGGCCGGAATTTCGGTGTCGACCGGCACTAAATTCGCGTCCAGTCCATCGTCCTCGGCCGCCTGCGATTCTTCGGACGGCGGCTCGGCCGCGACCTTTTCTTCCGTTTCCTCGGTTGTGGCCGAAACGTCGCCGGCCTGAACCGGGGTAGGAATGACTGAGACCGCGGCACTCACAATAAGAGAGAGTGAAAGACCGGGTAGCAACAGCAAAACCTTCCGAGGAAGGCCGAAGCGCCAACATGATTTGATCGAGGCAGAGTTCATGGGGACTAAGGGTATCGATCTGAGGAAATGTTGTCAAGAAATAGCACGGCTAAGATGTCCCCGACTTTTGCGGGATCGATGACAAGACTCACGTGATGGCGACGATCGCGCGTCGATCGGTACAGTCACATGCACACATCCGGTTGTGGACGTGGTTGCCTTGACACTCTTTGAAGCGCAATGGTATCGTCCGCTTTCCCCTTTTGACGCGGTTGCTGCTTTCCCCATTCCAGGAGGATTCGTCAATGATTAAGCGGTATTTATTGGCTCCCGGTCCGACGCCAGTGCCGCCGGAAGTTCTCTTGGCGATGGCGAGACCCATGATTCATCACCGGGCGCCGGAGTTCGACAAACTCTTTGCCGAAGTTCGAGAGGGTCTCAAGTGGCTGTTCCAAACCAGAAACGATGTGCTGATGCTCGCGGCTTCGGGAACCGGCGGGATGGAAGGCGCGGTCTCGAACTTCTTGTCTCCCGGCGATAAGGCGCTGACGATCAACGGCGGAAAATTCGGAGAGCGATGGACCAAGCTCTGTAAGACGTTCGGCGTACAGGTGAACGAGATCAAGGTGGAATGGGGGCGCGCCGTCGATCCGCAAGCCGTGGCGGACGCCTTGAAGAAAGATCCGGCGATCAAGGCGGTGTACGTCCAGGCGAGCGAAACCTCGACCGGAGTCGCTCACGATGTCAAGGCGCTGGCGCAGATCGTCAAGCATCACGCCGAGGCGATCCTGGTGGTGGACGCCATCACGGCGCTCGGCGTGTTTGACATTAAGACGGACGAATGGGGGCTTGACGTCGTGGTCACCGGATCGCAGAAGGCGCTCATGCTTCCGCCCGGCTTGGCCTTCGTCAGCGTCAGCGAGAAGGCCTGGCAACTGGCCGAGAAGGCGAAAAACGCCGCCTTCTACTTTAATTTCAAGAAAGAGCGGGAGAACCAGCAGAAAAATCAGACGGCGTACACGCCGGCGGTCTCGCTGATCATCGGTCTGCAGGAAGTTTTAAAGATGCTGAAGTCTGAAGGCCTCGACGCGGTGTTTGCACGGCAGGCGAATCTCGCCAAGGCCATGCGGGAAGGCATGCAGGGGGCCGGGCTCTCGCTGTTCCCCAAGGATTCGCCCAGCGATGCCCTGACGGCTGTGTCCGCGCCGGAGGGCGTCGACGGACAGGCCATCTATAAGAATCTTCGGGTGCAATACGGCATCACGGCAGCCGGCGGGCAAGACCATTTAAAAGGAAAGATCTTCCGGCTCTCCCACATGGGATATATGGATCGCTTTGATGTCATTACGGCGGTCGCGGCTACTGAGATGGTGTTGAAAGGGCTCGGTCATCCGATAAAACTGGGCAGTGGTGTGGCGAGGGCCCAGGAAATCCTCATGGCGAAATAGGCAGCTTCATGAAGATCTTGGTCAGCGATAGTTTGTCCAAACAGGGCGTCGAGCTCCTCGAGAAGGCTGGTTTTACCGTTGTGGTGAAATCGAAAATGCCCAAGGAGGAGTTGCTGAAGGAAATCAAGGACGCCGACGGGTTGATCGTCCGGTCCGGCACGAAGGTGACCGAGGAGGTGATCGCCGCGGCCGAGAAGTTGAAGGTCGTCGGACGCGCCGGGTCCGGTCTGGACAATGTCGATACCCCTGCGGCTACGCGCCGCGGCATTGTCGTGATGAATACGCCGGGCGGGAACACCGTGACGACTGCTGAGCACACGATGTCGATGATCTGCGCCATGAGCCGTCGAATTCCGCAGGCCACCGCCTCCGTGAAGGCGGGCAAGTGGGAAAAAGACAAATTCATGGGGGTGGAGCTCTATAACAAGGTGCTCGGCATCGTGGGGGTCGGACAGATCGGCAGTCACCTGACCAAGCTGGCTCAAGGGATCGGCATGAGGGTCCTCGCATACGACCCATATTTGGCCGCTGAGCGTGCCGAGAAGATGGGCGTCGACATGGTCGAGCTTGCTGAATTGTTCCGTCGCGCCGACATCATCTCCGTTCATACTCCCCTCACTCCGGAAACGAGGGGCCTCATCAATGCAGCTGCGATTGCGACGATGAAGCCGGGTGTCATGATCGTGAACTGCGCCCGCGGGGGGATCATTCATGAGGGGGATCTCTTCGAGGCGTTGAAGAGCAAGCGCGTCGCTGCCGCGGCGTTCGACGTGTTTGAAGAAGAACCGGTGAAGCCCGACAACCCGTTGCTGACCCTTGATAATTTCATCTGTACACCACACATCGGAGCGCAAACGACTGAAGCGCAGGAGAACGTCGCGGTCGGCATCGCTGAGCAAGTGGTGGATTACTTCACGAAAGGCATTGCCCGCGGCGCCGTGAACATTCCTTCAGTTTCGCCGGAGCTGTTACCGAGGCTCCAGCCGTATCTCTCGCTCGGGGAGCAACTCGGCAAGTTGCAGACACAGCTCTGCGAGGGCGGGCTTGAGTCGGTGACCGTCGAATACAGCGGTGAGGTGGCCGGCCTGTCGGTCGCTCCCCTCACGATCGCGGTGCTGAAAGGGCTCTTGACACCGATCATGGAAGCCCCGGTGAACTATGTCAATGCGCCCATTGTGGCGCGCGAGCGTGGCATCGAGGTCAAAGAAGTCAAGAGTACCGATGTCGGAGACTTCACCAGCGTGATTCGTGTTCGGGTGAAAGCGGGCAGACAGTCGCATCAGGTGGCCGGGACCCTTTATAACAAAAAAGATGCGCGCGTGATCGAGATCGATCAGTTTAAGGTCGAAATGGTACCCGAAGGCAACTTGTTGCTTATCCAAAACATCGATCGTCCCGGTGTCATCGGCATGGTGGGGAAAGTCCTGGGCGACAACAATATCAACATCGTGCGGATGCAGTGCGCGCTCGAGCGGCGCGGAGGTAACGCGCTCCTCATCATCGGCTCCGATCAGGCATTCCCCAATGCCGTACTGAGCACCATCAAATCGAGTCAAGACATTCTCTCGGTCAAGATCGCGGCACTATCCTGATGGTCCAAGCCTAATCTCCGCCAGACACGTGGTTCTGTATGAGCGGCGTATCTCCGAAAACTGGCTCAACAGGGCAGGGGGTATTCTCGCGCGAACGATCCCTTATCCCCGTCGGGATGGCGACCATCCTGCCCCATGCCGCGAAGCAGGTGCGACGTCTCGAAAGCAAGCTGTTGCATCAATTGAGTCGCTGGGGATACGAGGAAATCATCCTCCCGACTTTCGAGTACCTCGATGTTTTAGCCCCGGGCTTGGAAGCTGAGCTCTTGGACACCTGCTATCAATTCGTCGATCGGACGACGGGCCGCACCTTGCTCCTGCGTCCGGACGCGACGGCTCAAGTCGCCAGAACGGTGGCAATGGGTTTGGTGGGGTCCACGCTCCCGCAGCGGTTGTCCTATCGTACTTCTGTTTTCAGGTATGAGCCCGAACATGCCGGACGCGGCCGGGAGATTTTCCAGGTAGGAGCGGAACTGATCGGCGTGGCGGATGCCACGGGAGACAGTGAAGTTCTCGCGATGCTGATCGAATGTCTTCACGCCGTCGGGTTGCCGTCTTTTACCCTCGCCCTGGGCCATGTGGGATTCATGAAAGGATTGATGGCCAAATCGGGACTCTCGACTGCGGGTCAGCGACGAGCGGAGCAGGCCGCGGCCAAGAAGGATCTCCCCCGGCTCGAGGAAATTCTGGCTTCGGAGCGAGTCGCCAAGGCGACCGCGCGAGCCATTCGCGAGGCGCCGGAACTGGTCGGTCGGGAAGAAGTTTTGGCGCGGGCGAAGAAACTCGCGGCTGGGGATCCGGTGTTGAACGAGCCGCTGGAGCGGCTGTCGCAGGTCTACCAGATGTTGTGTGCCTCAGGACACCGAGACTCGGTGTTGCTGGATGTCGGAGAGTTCCGCGGCTTCGATTATTACGACGGCGTGGTGTTCGATGTGTTCGCTCCCGGCGTCGGGTCGGAGCTTGGCGGCGGAGGGCGATACGATCACTTGATCGGCCGTTTCGGAAGGCCGCTTCCGTCGACTGGGTTCGCGGTCGATATGGACCGTTTATTTCGGGCACTGAAGCTCCCTGACGACCGGGAGAATGTTCCGCGCCTGGAATATTTAGTGGTAGGTCCTCGGCGGGCGAACCGCATCATCGCCGAGGCTGCGGCCTGCTTACGCCAAGGCGCTCGGCGTGTCGCTCAGCAGACGATCGCGGGAAGCGAGGAATTGCTGCAACGCAAGGCGCTTGCAGCCGGTCGGGCTCAGCAAGCGGAGAAAGTCGTGGTCATCGGGCTGCCGGGACAGCGAGGGGACGAGGTCACGTTGATCGATGCTCGTCCTGTGAATGGCAATCGAAACGGCGATGTGCAGACGCCTCCTGCGATAAAAACCTCGCTCTCGAAATTGATCGGCTCGACGGACGCCGCCCGGCGGCAGGCGAAAGGACTTGCATGAAATCAGTGCCCGGCATGGATCTGTCCCAGCCGAAGCTGCCTCCGCAAAATTTGGAAGCGGAACAATCCGTCTTGGGGGCCGTGCTGCTGGACAATCAAGCCATGGCCAAGGCGATGGAGTTGGTTACCGACGAGGATTTCTACCGTACGGCGCATCGAAAGATCTTCCGGGCCATGCTGGATTTGTCCGAGGTGGGAGAGGTCATCGATCAGATTACATTGACCGAACGACTGAAAGCGCGAGGCGAACTGGAAGCAGTAGGCGGGGCTGCCTATCTGGCCGAACTCGTGCAAGCCGTCCCGAGCTCGGCCAATGTGCGCTATCACAGCAAAATCGTCCGAGACAAGGCGCTGCTGCGCGAGTTGATTCATACCTCGACGGAAGTTTTGACTCGCGGCTATGAAGGCACACACCAAATCGATGATCTGCTGGACTTTGCCGAGCGTTCGGTTTTCAGCATCGCGCAGGGCAAGCTCGATCAGTCCTTCAGCCCGATCAATCATATTATTAAGGAGAGCCTTGACCTTGTCGACAAGCTTTCAAAGCGGAAGGAACATGTCACCGGCGTGCCGACGGGGTTCTATGACCTCGATGACTTGACCGCAGGCCTACAACCGTCCGATTTGGTCGTCATTGCCGGCCGGCCGAGCATGGGAAAGACGAGTCTTGTCCTGGGAATGGCGGCACACGCAGCCTTGCATGCTGGAACGTCCGTCGGCATTTTCAGTCTCGAAATGTCCAAGCCACAGATCGTCCTACGCATGCTCAGTTCGGAGGCGCGCGTAGACTCGCACGCGTTGCGAACCGGTAAACTCCAGAAGGAAGACTGGTGGCGGTTGGCCGAAGCGGCAGGCCGATTGGAACAAGCCCCGATCTACATCGACGATACAGGGGGGATCACCGTGCAGCAAATGCGCGGTAAAGCCCGTCGGCTCAAAGCTGAACGGGGGCTCGACCTCCTCATCGTCGATTACCTCCAGTTGATGCAAGGACGAAGCGACGCGGAATCGCGTCAACAAGAGATTTCGGATATCTCCCGCTCTCTGAAGGCCCTGGCGAAGGAGTTGAATGTGCCGGTCGTCGCGCTGTCTCAGTTGAGCCGCGCCGTGGAAGCTCGTAAGCCTCCCATCCCGATGCTGGCGGACCTGCGCGAGAGCGGAGCCATCGAGCAGGATGCCGACGTCGTCATGTTCATCTATCGAGAAGAAGTCTATACGCCGGAAACAGAACGAAAGGGCATCGCCGATATTCTGGTCAGCAAACACCGGAATGGTCCGATCGGAAAGAAAGAGCTCCTCTTTCACGACCGATACGCCAAGTTCGAGAGTCTGGCCGATCGCGAAGTCGTTTGACCCTGTATGTCGGCCTTCGTATAATCTGAACCAGTGTTACACGGTCGGCAATTCGTCATGCAGCCGAATGTACTTTTGTTCCGGCTGAATTCCACGCTGTCTGGCGGCTGGAGTGCGGTCACCGTCGCACCCATCTGCGTCATGGTGCTGCTGACGGCCTGTGTGACTCCCGCCAAAACCTCCGCAAACCCCGTTGCCGTGCCGGCGACCGAGACAACGAGTCCTAAAGCCGCTTCCACCGATCCCGCCGCTGCGTATCATTTCATGCTGGGATATCAAGCGGAGCTTTCGCAGGACACCGAAACGGCACTGAAGGAATACCAGGCCGCGCTGGCATCCGACCCGTCCTCGCATTCCGTCAAGGCCAGACTTGCGGGGCTCTTCTATTCGCTCGGCGATATGCCGAAGGCGCTGCACTATGCCGGGGAAGCAGCTGAAGGCATTCAAGATGCCCGTGTGTTAAGTCAAATGGCCGGCATTTTCGCCGGGGCAGGACAAGGTGAACGTGCAGTCTCCTTGATCGACAAAGCCATTCTGCAAGATCCGAATTCAAGTGATTCGTATTTCGCTAAAGGACTCTTGCTCTTAAATCTCAAGCGACCGGAGGAGGCTGAGGAAGCGATGCGAGCCGGATTGGCTCGTTCGCCGGAGTCCGCCGTCGGTCATTATCATCTGGGTCGGGTATTGCTGGAATCCGGGAAAACCGAAGAAGCTGCTGCGAGTCTTGAACGAGCCATCACTGCAAATCCGTCATTCGAGCCGGCCTACCTTGCCCTGACTTCTATCCATGAATCGGGACAGCAGAAAGAGCGGGCCATTGCTGTGCTCAAGAAGTACCTTCAAACCATCAACGGTCAGAATCGCGACATCCGCCATCACTTAATTCGGCTATACCTCGATTCCAAGGATTACAAGGGGGCACTGGACGAGTTGGAGGGTCTCCTGGAAGAAGACCCATCGGACCTTGATGCACAACTCCGCATCGCCTTAGTGTATGGTGAGCAGAAGGAATATGCCAAAGCGATCGATCGCTTGAATCTTATTCTGAAGGCACGTCCTGCTGAACTGAAGATTCGCGATTATCTCGGATATATGTATGAAGAATCGAAGGATACGAAAAAAGCGCTCGAAACCTATCTCTATAATGTCCAGCTTGATCCCAACTTTTACGAAGGCCATGTCCATGCAGGAGTCTTATACTACCGCCTCAAACAGTTTTCTGAGGCTGTCGATCACTTGAGCCGGGCTGTTTCGCTGAATCCCAAGCAGCCTGAAGCTTATATCGTTTTGGGGTTGGCGTACTTGCAACAAGAGCAGTTCGAAAAATCCGCGAGCATCTTCGAGGATGGCATTCGCCACAATGCGAAGAATGCTGATTTGTACTTCAACCTGGGAACCGCGTACGACAAACTGAATCGTTTTGACGACGTCGTGCGCGTCATGGAAACCGCCATCAAGCTTGATCCTCACCATGCGGATGCTCTCAACTATCTTGGGTACAGTTACGCCGAGCGCGGAGTAAAAATTGATCAAGCTCTCTCGCTCACCAAGCAGGCGGTCGCGTTGAAGCCAGAAAACGGATACTACGTTGATAGCCTCGGGTGGGCATTTTTTAAGTCAGGTCAGCTTGCCGATGCATTGAGGGAGATCAAGCGGGCTGTGGCGTTGGTCGGCGATGATCCAGTGATTTATGAGCATCTTGGCGACATCTACGCCAAGCAGCAACGTTTCTCTGATGCTCGTGAAGCATGGCTCCATGCCTTGGAGTTGGACCCCTCCAACATCAAGCTCATGGACCGATTCCGCGAGTTAGGCATGGGAGATCCGGCACAAGAGGATCGTATTCAACAAGCCAAGCGGCGAGTATCCGAGAAGATACAGCCCGTATCTCCGTAGAACGCCAGGAACCCCTCCCACCTCAACGTCCTCAGGTTCCCTGCTACGAGTCGTAGTGCCATGCCTCTTACAGGTCCTCTCGCCGCGCTACTAAGTGGTTGGTGCGCTGAGAGACATGGAAATTACAGCCAATCAGTGGCGCCTCATTTCTCCCCACCGGGCAGGAAACATCTGTACAGGGGAGCGACAATTATTGGCAGATGCTAGCGAAACTCGGAAGAAGTCGTTGGTTCCCCCACAAACATCTTTGAGCACGCGTCACGTAAGTGCTGGTAATTGTGCGGATGTCCTCAAGTTCGGCATCACAGGAACGATTCGGCATCGAACCTGCTATCTCCCTTGCCTGAGCGATCGAGCATCGGCAAAGACAAAAACTTTGCGTACGAGGTTTAGGCAAGTCAGTGAACCATCAACAAGGAGGAACAGCGATGTATACGCAGTTCAAGGGGCAAAAGGGTTTCACCCTGATCGAGTTGATGATCGTCGTCGCGATCATCGGTATCTTGGCGGCGATCGCCATTCCGAACTTCCTGCGTTATCAGGCGACGTCCCGCCAGGCAGAGGCAAGGACAAACCTGGGCGGAATCTACGTGTCGGAGACAGCATATTTTAGTAACACGGGCAGCTACGATACGTTTGCCAACGTTGGATATACGCTTTCCGGTGGCAGCAACCGGTACTCCTATTACTCCGGGCAAGGTGACAACCTTCCTGGTATTGGAGGGCTCCAAGCGCAAAATGGTGCTTGTATCGCGGCGGCTGCGAACCCGATTGCCAACCTCTCCGCGGTTCCGCAGGTTCTCTCGGTCCAGTTCACGGCGACGGCCGTGTTCAATTTGGACAGCGATGCCACCGTCGATCACTGGCACGTTAATGACATCAAGGGCGGCCTCAATGCCCAGAATCCCGGCTGTAACGATGTGACCGGCTAGAGTCGCGGTCGATCTGTGAATGAATTGGGGGAAGAGAAGCCTCTCTTCCCCCAATTCTTTTTAGGTACCGAAGTGGATCTTTGGGTCGAATAAGTCATAATTCTTGTCTGAACGGGTTAGCTCCTGTAATTCTTGGCGGGATAGGGCGAGTCAGGCACGAGAGTGGACCGACGAGATCGAAGGGGCTTTGGCATGAAACGAGCATATCGCCGCGAAGGATTTACGTTGATCGAGTTGATGGTCGTTGTGGCGATCATCGGCATACTCGCGGCGATCGCCATTCCGAGTTACCTCCGTTACCAAGCGACTTCTCGCCAAGCTGAGGCCAGGACGAACCTGAGCGGAATTTATGTCTCTCAAACTGCCTACTTTAGCAGTAGAGGAAGTTATGACACCTTGGCCAACGTTGGATATACGTTGGCTGGGGGAAGTAATCGGTACACCTATTACTCCGGCCAGGGAGATAACATCCCTGGCTTTGGCGGCGTCCAAGCCCAAAATGGGGCTTGCGTCCAGGCGGCAGCCAACCCGTTGGCGAACCTCACGGCCGCACCTCAAGTGCTCTCGGTCCAGTTCACGGCGACAGCAGCCTTCAATCTGGATGCCGATGCCACTATAGATCACTGGCATGTCAATGATCTAAAGGATGGTCTCAATGTCCAAGTTCCTGGCTGTAACGATGTGAGCAGTTAGTCCTATCCGCAGTCCGTCATCCACGCATTGGTTTTTCGTGCCGTCTGTTGGTGGGTCGGGTGCATGATTCTCCCTTTTCTCAATTCATCTCAACGCCGACTGTGTTGTAGCCTCCCGGGATTGATCGTTGGATCCTTAATCATTTTTTCTCCTCTTGTAGAAGGCGGCACGACACATTTCGCGATGTTGGTGATCCGACTCCTCACGATCTTGGCATTCGGAATCCTTCTTTGGAGCGAATTCAATCAGGCCCGAATCACGCTGCCTCGTACCCCAATCGCCTATCCGGTACTCCTGTTTTTAGGAGTAGCCCTTCTATCAGCCGTTACCTCGCCGTATCGGGATCAATCCATCCAATGGCTGATGTCGCTCACTACATACGCAGTTTTACTTCATCTTGTTGTGTTTTACGTCAAGGGATGGGAGCATACGCAACTGTTGCTTCTTGTGATTGTGGCGATGGGGCTGGTTCAGGCAACACTAGTCGGTATGCAAGCTTGGAGCGGGCGTATCAGGCCGTCAGGGACGTTCTTCAATCCAAACTTTGTGGCCGGTTATTTGGTCTGCAGTTGGCTCATAGTCCTATCGTGGCTTTGCTTTGGGTACATGGAACGCGAATACGAGGATCGTCCGACCGGCCGATCCCGGTATTTTTTGAACTGTCTTGGAGTCGCTTCTCTTCTCTTGTTCTTCGTGGCTATTGTCTTGACGGGGTCGCGCGGCGCACTGCTGACTCTGGCAATCGGCACCGCAATTGTCGTCGGTTTATGGCTTGGCAAGAGGCCGCTTCCCGTTGCAGTCGCCATGGTCTGTTCAGCGGCCGTGATGGCTGCGATCTATCTCGTGTTACCGGAACATGGTCAGACAAACTTGGAATATGCCCGTCTAAAAATATGGGAAAGCTCGATCGATATGGTGACGAGTCATCCCTTTGGAATAGGCTTAGGGCTGTATCAATACCTCTATCCTTCCTTCGCTCTGCCTATTGAAGGCTCCATCACTCGATTTGGGAAGATGGCCCACTCGGCTCACAACGAGTACTTACAAATCGGGGCTGAATTGGGAGTGGCCGGCTTCATGTCCTTTCTTTGGGGCATCGTGATGGTGGGAAAGACGACGATCCAGCTCTTGCGACGAGAGATGTTGCGTTGGCAACGCGGGATTGTCGTCGGCATGGCGGCTGCGGTTACGAGCATTTTGGTTCATGCCTTGGTTGATTCCAATCTTCATGAGCCGGCTATAGCGATCCTCTTGGTCGTCTTCGTTGCTGCGATCATCTCACTAGCCCAACTCGCGAATCCGATCGAGGTTTGCGAATATCGGCGCCCGCTGCGCTTCCCTTTCTTGTGGAAAACGGCAAGTATTCTTGTATTGGCGATTTGTGTCGGCCACGTGGTTCAAACCGGCATGGCGTGGAGTTTTTACGTTTCAGGGACAAGGGAACAGGAAACGCGCCATTTGGATCAGGCCTTCGAGAAATTTGCGACGTCCATTGCTTTGGATTCAGGAAAGGCGTTGTATCACAGTGCCTTGGGAGGACTGCACTACAGCAAATTCCAGCAGACCGGTGAAGCGGTCTTTGCCAACGAAGCATTGGCGGAACTTCATGCGGCGATTGCATTGAATCCGTTGGACGGACGTCTTCAAATCCTATTAGGCGACGTGTATCGAACGTTGGCGTCGAGGCTTTCATCCGGCTCGTCTGCAGGAGAACGTGAAAGGTTGCTTCGTGCGGCGCTTAGGTCTTACCAAGCGTCCTTCACGTCACAGCCATTCGTCGCCTCAACGCATTTGTCTGCGGCCCGTACATACTGGGAGCTTGGTGAGCGCGATCGTGCAATGATGGCCGTGAGACAAGCGATTGCCCTCGAGCCAAATTACTTGCCTGCCAGACAATGGTTCGCAACAGTCGCTCTAGAAATGGGGCAAGACAAGCTCGCGCGTGAACAGTACGACGAAATGCTGATAAGACAACGGCGATATGCAAACGCATACAAAGACGAAGTGGAAATGGCCTTTCTGAGGGCCGATATCCGTACGATCGCCGCGCTTCTTGCCGACAGCGCCCAAGGCACGTAAAGATGCACGCCGACACTTACGGTTTCAGGAATACCTCGCTCGTCGCTGTCATGCTGTTGTGCCTGTTGTGCGGATCGATGGGAGTGCTTTGGGCGATAGACAGAGAACGCCCTCCGTCGAGTAGGGCGGTGGAGCTTCAGTATTTACCCAAAGGCAAGTACCTCAAGATAGCCGTGTTGGGTTACAGGCATGTTGTGGCCGATTTGCTCTGGCTGAAGGTGCTTCAGTACATCGGCGTGCGGGATCAGAGTGCTGAGGGATATCAATGGGCATACTATGCGGGCGATGTTTTGACCGACTTGGATCCACACTTCGTCGTTGCTTACCAAGGGCTGGGAACAGTCTTGGCCATTGCAGCCAATCAATCCGAAGAGAGTATTCATCTTTTAAAGAAAGGGATGGACCACAACCCCGATGTTTGGAACCTCCCTTTCCTGCTCGGTTACAACTATTATTTTGAGCAGCATGATCCGGCAACGGCAGCCACCTACTTTCACCGGGCAGCAACGCTACCTGGGGCACCTGAGTACGTGTCCCAGCTGGCAGCGAAGATGATGATTGAAGCGGGAGCTCACGAGGCGGCCTTGGAATTTTTGCAGCGGCTCTATGATCAAGTCGAGGACGAAGGGGTTCGTGAGGGATTGGCGCTTCGCATCAGAGGAGCAATCGTGGAGCGCGATACGGCACTCCTCGAGGCGGTGGTCAAGAGATATAAAGAGCGAACGGGGAGACAGCCGGAAACCATGGTCGACCTGGTGAAAGCGGGGTTCCTTTCCCGGCTTCCCGATGAGCCTTTCGGCGGGGAATACCGCATCAATCCCTCTACGGGTGCCGTGACATCCACGAAAATGCAAGATCGATTTCGACTGTTCAAGAACTGCGGAGGCATCGCGGGACACTGTTAGCGAAGGAAGGAATACCGAAAACCATGGACGCCATCCGTATCGACAATCTACGAAAAGAGTTCAAGCCATCCTGGCCAGGGCGCACTCCCGTGCAAGCTCTGGACGGGCTGACACTTTCCGTAGAACGAGGTGAGATCTACGGGTTTTTGGGTCCAAACGGGTCAGGCAAGACGACGACGCTGAAGATACTGATGGGCCTGATGACGGCAAGCAGCGGACGGGCGGAAGTGTTGGGCCACCCAGCTGGACACGTCGAGACCAGAAGGCAAGTCGGATTTCTCCCTGAGTCACCATACTTCTACACGTACCTTACCGCACAGGAGTTTCTCCAGTTTTATGGTCAATTGGCGGGTCTGAGCCGGGCCAAGATAGCCAGTCGCGTGCAAGAACTACTTGAGATTGTCGGCATGCAGCATGCCGGAGCGAGGCAGCTCCGGACCTTTTCTAAGGGTATGCTTCAGCGAGTCGGCCTTGCACAGGCCCTGATACACGATCCACAGCTCGTGGTCCTTGATGAGCCGATGTCCGGGCTCGATCCTGTCGGCCGCAAGCAAATTCGTGATGTCATCTTAAGTCTGCGCGATCAAGGGAAGACGGTGTTTTTTAGCTCTCATATCATTCCGGATGTTGAGATGATATGCGACCGCGTCGGGGTAATTCTCAAGGGGCGGATTGTCGCGGAGGGCCGCGTCGATGAACTTATGACCCGGGGCCGCAATCATTCAATCGAAATCATGTGCGAAGGTTTCGTGAGCGACAGGATACCTGAGCTCCGTGAAATGGCGACGAGAATTCTTCAGCAAGGGTTGAGGAGCTTGATCGTGCTGCCGGATTCGACGTCCGTGGATAAAACCATTGGCATTATCAGAGACCACGGCGGACGCCTTATCTCCGTGATTCCGCACAAAGGCTCTCTTGAAGATTTGTTCGTGACTCCAACCAACCAGCGGGATTGATGATGTGGAACATCGGCGTCATAGCGATTAACACGTTTCGCGAAAATCTCCGGGACAAGATTCTCTACAATCTCCTCTTTTTTGCATTAGCGCTTATTAGCGCATCCTTGCTGCTCGCTCATATGACATTTGTCGAGCAACACCGAATCATCACTGATATGGGGTTGGCGGCGATCAATGCGATCGGAGTCCTGATCGGGATTTTTGTCGGGATCGGCTTGGTGAGCAGAGAAATAGAACGCAGAACGATTTATACCATCATGGCGAGGCCCCTGAAACGCTGGGAATTTATTCTGGGCAAGTATGCCGGGCTTGCCTTGACGCTTTCCATTAACATTCTCATTATGCTCGTGGTCTATCTCGCGACACTCGTCGTGAGCGGAGCGACGCTATACTTGTCGTTGTTTCAGGCAGTCGGTCTCATTTTTGTTGAAGTGCTGCTCGTTACCGCCATCGCGATGTTTTTCTCAACCTTCACCTCTTCCACCCTCAGTGCCATCATGACTATTGGGTGTTACGTGATCGGTCACCTTACAAGCGACCTTCGAGGGGTCGCCGTGAAAACGCAGAATGAAGCAGTCAAAGGACTGATGAACGCCCTCTACTATTTGTGTCCGAATTTAGACCTTCTCAATATTAAAGGACAGGCTGCCAGCGGCGTCGGGGTTTCGATTTCCTACGAAATGTTGGCGGCCGGTTATGGATTGCTCTACGCCGCCGCTCTGATCGTCGGGGCCTGTGTCATCTTCGAACGACGAGACTTCTAGTGGGCAACGCGGCCGGAACGGGTATCGATCCACGGTAGAGCGCCTAGCGACGTGGTCGTTTCCTCAGCGCTTTTCTGATTTAACACACGAGATTACCAATTCCAGGAGGAGAGGGCGTCCTTGGTCCAGGGAGTCAGAGCCGAGGACCAATCACAATGCGGAAGCGGCTGACAGCGCTTTTCCTCTGCGGATTTGTTGCAGCCATTTGTACGCTGGGATTTCGACTAGGTTGGCAACCTCACACGTTGGTCACGGCTTCGCCGCCCATTGTTGATTGGCGAAAGCTGGTCTCCGATCCCCGGTTTCAAAAGTGGGAAATGACAAAGCCCGCGGTAGGATGGCGTATCAACCGGGCGGGACACCTTGCCGCCCTGGACCGGCGCATCGCATTTGCGTCCGCGACCTTTATCGACCAACGTACTCTCATCGCGGCCAGCTATGATGCCCTGTGGCATGTCGATATCGATCGCGGGATCTTGACGGAAATTATTCCCTTTGCGGATGACGCGGATGAATTCGCTCGCTTTAGAGCCAAGTATGGTTGGTTCCCCACCGGGGTCTACTGGCAGCAGGACCTTCGATTGCTGTTCGTTGCCAATTATCTTGCCAACAACATACTCGTGTTTCATTTCGACATGCCGAGCAAGAGGGTTCTCCTCAAGGACGTGCTGG
>DASTSI010000018.1:0-10686 GCA_035760745.1 Nitrospira sp.
CCATCACCGGCATTGCCGAGCGTGTCCCGGGAGACCAGACTCGTCTGGTTGCTCTGCGTATCGCGAAGGAAAATCTGGGTTCCGCTTCCCCCGGGTGTCGATGCCAACGCCGCCGCGGATGTAAAGACGACAAATCGGCCATCACTGCTGATCGCCGGTTGACTGCTGGCTCCGTTGCCGGCATTGCCGAGAGTGTCTTGAGAGACGAGAATCGTCTGATTGCCCTGCGTATCGCGGAGGAAAATTTGCGTGCCGCTGCCGCCGACCACTGAGGCGAGGTTCGTGGCTGCGGACGTGAAGGCGACAAACCGCCCATCGTCGCTGATGGCCGGTTGGCTGCTCGCGCCATTTCCCACGTTGCCAAGAGCGTCTCGCGAGACGAGAATCGTCTGATTGGTCTGCGTATCGCGGAGGAAGATTTGCGTGCCGCTGCCGCCGGCCGCTGGGGCCGGATTCGTGGCTGCGGACGTGAAGGCGACAAACCGACCGTCCCCGCTGACCGAGGGCTGATTGCTGGCTCCATTTCCGGCATTGCCAAGATTATCTTGTGATATCAGGCTGGGGAGATTGGATTGGCGATCGTGCAGAAAAACCTGAGAACCGCTTCCGCCCGGCAGCGGCGTGAGATTCGTCGCCAAGGACGTAAATGCAATGAAGCGGCCGTCCCCGCTGTTGATGACGGGCTCACTGCTTGCGCCGTTTCCCGCAATTCCCGTTCCGGCGATCGAAACCCGGTCGGTTCTGGTATGAATTGCCAAAAGCACCGATCCCATCGCCGTACTACCAGTGCTGTCTCTCACCATAAACGTCGCAGTCGAGTTTCCTGCGGCGGTGGGGATCCCGGTAATCGCGCCGGTCCCGGCATTGAGGTTCAGTCCGGCGGGCAGTGCGCCGCCGAACAACATCCAGGTAAAGGGGGCGGTGCCTCCGTTCGTTGTCAGCGTGGCCGAATAGTTGTTTCCCACAATGCCAAAGGGCGCTGTCGTCGTACTGATGCCGAAAGCGGATCCGCCCGAGCCGCCCCCGCCGCCGCCCCCATCACCGGGACAGCCTTGAAGCGCGACTAGGATCGCGAGAAGCGGTATGAGAAATGACTTACCGTTCACGGGCTCTCTTGGGATGACCTTAGGGGGATTCCTAGCTCGGAACGATTATATCTGTGTGATGTTGATTTGCACGAAGAAACGGCAAGCAGACGGAGACACAGACTCAAATGGATGTATGACTACCCGAACCGGCCGGAGGCTAGGGGCGTCCGGGCGTGGCAATGGCCCGCGGAGTCACACCCACGGGAAAGGGTGAGCCGTTGAGTCTGGTGAGGGCTCCAGTCGTGCCGCTGATGCTGTACCCGAACACATCGTTGGATCCCTGATTGGTGACGTACAGAAAGCCTCCATTCGGCGTGATCGTCAGCGCCGTCGGGGTCGTGCCGGCCGGAAAGGGGCTTCCGCCGATGAGGGTCAACGCTCCGGTCGTACCATTGACGGAAAATGCGGCAATATTGTTGGTCGCTTGATTCGCGGCATAGAGAAATGCCCCGCTGGGCGCCATGACGGTCCCAGACGGAGAGAATCCCCCCGTTCCGAAGGGACCACTGGAGAGCGGGGTCAGTTTCCCAGTCGTCTGGTCGATGGAAAACCCAGAGACGAGATTGGACGCTTGATTGGTGACATACAAGAATGACCCGGTTGGCGAGATGGCGACACCGACAGGGGTCGTGCCGACCGCAAAGGGGGATGTACTGACAGAACTGAGGGCTCCAGTCGTTTGATCGATGAGAAACGCCGAGACATTGTTCGACCCCTGGTTCACGACATAGAGAAACGAGCTGTTCGGCGAAACGGCAATCCCCGCCGGACTCGTGCCGGCCAATGCCCCGGCGAGCGGAGTGAGTGTTCCCGTGCCGGGCTGAATCTTGAATGCCGACACATCGTTCGAACCCTGATTGGTCACATACAAGAAGGCCCTATTGGGAGTGACGGTCACTCCCACGGGATTGGTCCCCACTTGAAACGGAGAGTTGGGCACTTCCGCAATGGCCCCGGTGCTCTGCGTAATCTTGTAGCCTGTCACAGTGTCAGCGCCTTGATTCACGACATAGACGAAGGTTGCGTCCGCCGAAACCGCGACGCCGACCGGAATTGTCCCGGAGGGAAAGGTGACGGTTTGGACAGGCACGAGCGATCCGGACCCTGGATCGACAGTAAAGGCCATCACTTCGCGGGAACCTTGGCTGGCGACATAGGCCACCACCGGAGCAGCAGTGCTCACTGCTGGCTGGTTCGAGTCTCCGTCCCCGCTACATGCGGTCCATCCCGTCACGATAAGGACTGCCAGCCATGAGAGGCGTTTGGTACTCATGATCCTCCCTCGCGAAAGCAATGTATTAGCGCTCCCGACGGTGGAAAAAGTGTGCCGGCATGCAACCCCACGATATCCTGAATCCGCCCGGGACGCCCCGTGTAAATCTGTCGCCAGAACCAGACGGGTGGCCACACTGGACAGGGGGCATTCCGGGGATCCCCTTAAGGATCTCGCTGATGCTACCATTGCTCCCCATCGGGCTTCGTCTAGGGTATCCCCTAGAAGAATCACCGCAGCAGCTAGGGAGAACCCCAGCCGTGATATCAGGAACCAAGATGTCCCGTCCGCTTGCCATTCTCGGCTCCGGGTATACCGGGAGGTTCCTCGCCTCGGTCCTGGAGAAGGAACGGCAACCGTTCGTCGCGACAAGCCGGGATCCGGGTCGGCATCTGCCCTTTCTTGCCGATCATCAGCGTCTCTATTTCGATTTGATGGATCGCGCGTCATGGGCCGGCCTGCCCGAGCAGGCCGACTGGCTCTGGTGCTTCCCAGCCACGCCGCTGGATGTAGTAAAGCGATTCCTCGCAAGCGCGACCGGACGTTTTCAGCGGCTCATCGTGCTCGGCAGCACCTCGGCCTATGACACCGGATTGTCGGACGACTATCCTCCCCCTTGGATCGATGAGACGGCTCCGATCGACCGGAGCAAGCCGAGAGTTCAAGGCGAGGAGCACCTGCGCGCGGAATACGGGGCGATCATTTTGCGAGTGGCGGGCATTTACGGTCCCGGCCGCAATCCGCTGGAATGGATCAAGAGCGGCCGGATCGGTCCATCACGCAAGTACGTGAACCTGATACATGTGGAAGATCTCGTCACCCTGTGCCTCGCGGCCTTGAGGCGTGGCACTCCGGGAGAAATCTACAATGTGAGTGACGGCACGCCCCGCACCTGGGAAGAGATCTGCAGAGTAGTTCAAGACCGGTGGGGGATGACGCCGCCCTCGGCAGGACGGAATGAAGACCCCGGCAAGCGGATCGACATACGAAAGCTCCGTGCGGAACTGGAGCCACACTTTCGTTACCCCGACCTGTATAAGGCCCTGTCGAAGTGGCGCTAAAAGCCGGCGGTCACGCCCTACAGGCGACCGTTACCGCAGCAGCGCCATGACGGCGAGACAGACCAGCAGGTTGTTGATGGAGTGCGCAAACATGCCGGGCAAGAGGCTGCCGGTCTTTTCATAGATCCATGCCCAGAGCACGCCGCTCCAGCAGACACTGACCAACCCCACCACCCCGTAGCCATGCGCAATGCCGAAGATACTTGCGCTGATGAGCGCCGCCGGAAGGAAGCGGAACTTGCGCCGAAGGATCGCGAACAACAGTCCTCGAAAGGCCAATTCTTCGAATACCGGCGCAAAGACCACGTATTCGATCAGACTGATGAGCATTTGCCCCCGGGATCCCCACACGAGGTCGCTGTCGAACCATTCGGTCCAGTGACTCGTCCAGTGCCAGTAGGCTGACAGCCGGTCCATCGCCCATTCTCCCCAGAGACCCGCAGCGACGACGGCTACCACCGCGGCGGCAAGGCGCCCCACAGCTGACCACGGGACATCGAGGCCGAAACCTTCGCCGAACGTCATCCCGGACGGTCGGAACAGATGATGGTACGCCAGCAACAAGAGCGGGACGTTGGTCATCGGAATGGCGAGGGCCCTGAGAGAGGAATTTTCAGGCGGCAGATATAACAGCAGGACGGCCGTGACAATGGCTCCGATCGCGCCGCCCCGCAGCAAGACCGCGGCCCCGACTCCGCCGGGCCATGGGGGCGGCACACCGACGGGATGCAGGCGAAGCAAATGGGCGGTGGAGTTCCGTTTTCGCCAGACCTGAATCAACACCGCCGTCCCGACGACCATGGCTCCGAGTTCCACGACGGTGAGTTTCCACGACGCATTGAAGATCCTATCGGCTCGCGCATCGGCCTGGCGTTCGATCGTCATCAGCAGCGCGTCGTTGTGAGCCCTCTTGGCGAGGCGCCCCGCCAGGCGCTCATAAAACCACCCGGAGGGCAGCAATTCCGCCACATCGGCCTGCAAGAGGTTGAGTGTGTCAGGGTCGGCGGGGATAGTCTCGTCGTACGCGGCATGAATGAGACCGGCGAATCGGGGAAAGGGCTCATCCTGATCGCTCCAGTGCTTTGCGGACAGCAATGCATCCTGCCGATGTCCGGTCTCGGCTTGAAGCACAGCCAATTGAAGGTGCACAACCGTGTCTTCCGACGACTCGGCTAATTCGGCGTACCATTCGAGGGCTTGAGCTTCTTCGGTCGCTTCGTCCCCGGCAATCCAGCCCACGACTTCCCGCTTCCAAGTCGGCGATCGCGCAAGTCCGATCTGTGCGTCCATGGTGCGGCCCACCATGCGGGAAAGCGCCTGCTCGGGGGACTCCATTCGCTCCAATTTCGGAATGGAGGCCGAGAGCCAAACGACGGAGGCCAAAGAGGCGATGAGAAAGATCGCCGCGAGCACCGACACGACGGGAGAAAAATGATCGGCATAGAGGCCGACCGGCTGCGGCGCATCGGTTGCGCGCCACCATGAATGGTTCTCTGCTTGGGTTCCAATGGTCTCGGCGGGTGTGTCCATACTGCCTGGGCTGACTATAACATGGACATTTTTGGGCCAGAAACCCCTGAAAGGTGGGAGTCGCCCCCTCAGCTTCCCCATGGCTGATTGCTAACGACTTCGCTATACTGTCGCACTTCGGTCGCTCTGAGTTCTATGGGAATTTCCGACTTTATACCTCCCCGCCGTCTGCTGTTGGGTCCGGGACCAAGCCAAGTCAATCCCCGGGTGTTGCGCGCGTTGGCGGCTCCGCTCGTCGGTCACCTCGACCCCGTCTTCATTGAGCTCATGAACGAGCTTCAATTCCTGCTGCGGAAAACCTTTCAGACCACGAACCCGTTCACCATCGCCATTTCGGGTACCGGATCAGCCGGCATGGAGGCGTCGATCGTCAATGTCGTCGAACCAGGGGATTCGGTAGTCGTCGGGGTGAACGGCGTGTTCGGCGCACGACTGGCCGCCGTCGTGGAACGGTGCGGGGGGAAAGTCATCCCGGTGGAGGCACCCTGGGGCGAGTGCATTGATGCGGCTGCAGTGGAACAAGCGCTTCGTCGATCAGGGCCAGTCAAAGCGGTGGCCATCGTCCACGCGGAGACCTCGACCGGTGTGTGGCAGCCGCTCGACGCCGTCGCGGCCCTCGCGAAACAGCACGAAGCCTTGCTCATTGTGGATGCGGTGACATCTTTGGGCGGTCTCCCGGTGGACGTCGATCGTCTCGGTATCGACATCTGTTACAGCGGCAGTCAGAAGTGCCTGAGCTGCCCTCCCGGGCTTGCGCCCTTCACGATGAGCGATCGGGCCTTGTCCGTTGCGAAGCGCCGCCGTCTGCCATGCCAGAGCTGGTACCTGGATATGACGCTAGTGGCCGACTATTGGACGGACGGAAAAAGAACGTACCATCACACTGCACCCGTTTCGATGTTGTACGGTTTGCGTGAGGCCCTCCGCCTGGTGGACGAGGAAGGACTGCCGGCGCGATACGCGCGCCACCAGTTGCACAGCGACGCGTTAATGGCCGGACTGGCGGAACTCGGGCTGGCTCCGTTGGCCCCCGCCGGACGAAGACTTCCCATGTTGAATTGCGTCGTCGTACCGGCCCAGATTCCCGAAGGAAACATCCGTACGGAGCTCTTAAAGCGATACGGCATCGAAATCGGAGGGGGACTTGGCCCGCTGAAGGGCAAAGTCTGGCGGATCGGCCTCATGGGAGAATCGGCAACGGAATCCCACGTCTTGGCGCTCCTGAACGCCCTCGAGGAGCTGTTCCTTCGAGGCGAATGGCTTTCCACGCCTGGCATCGCACTGGCCGCCGCGGCCCGAGTGTATAGCGACCATGCTGCATAACCGGAGGACCACCGTGTATGTCGGACAATAAGCCTCTACTCTGGGTGCTCGCCGCTGCGACGTTCGCATTTGTCGCCGTGACGAGTTACTGGATTTTTGCATTGACGCTCGCCAACCAAATGAAGTCTGAGATGATCCCACCCGACAAGGCGGCGGCGTACGTCAACGCATTGATCGAGGCGAACCGGAAGAATTACACCGAGAACGTCGTCGACAAATTGCACCAGGCCGGCATTGCTGAAGCGATCGAGCATTGGAAGGACGAAAAGGGCATCCCGCTGCCCGCCCAGTTTCTCCTGGAAACCGGCCGGCTCGTCGCGCAAAAGGATCTGAAGTTTTCGTTCCGGCTTGCAAGCCTCAGTCCGATCTACGCGTGGAATGGCGCCAACACCGATTTCGAGCGGCGCGGGCTGGATGCCGTGACGAAAGATCCGAGCAAGCCCTACGGCGGCTTCGTGAAGCTCGAGGGAGGCCGGTTCTATCAAGCCGTGTATCCGGACTACGCGGTCAATCAGACCTGCGTCTCCTGCCACAATCAGCATCCCAACAGCCCCCGCCGGGATTTCAAGATCGGAGATGTCATGGGAGGCATCATCATCACGCTCCCGATCGACGCGCCATGACCGGGTTGCTCGCGATAACGCGCGTTCGCGTCATCGATGGAACCGGCCGCGTGATGGACAGGGCGAGCGTCGTCGTTCGAGGCGATCGCATCGCCGACGTCGGCGCATCGGCGGTGGTCCGAGTTCCGCGCGGCGCCTCGATCATCGACGGCCGCGGAATGACGCTCCTGCCGGGCCTCATCGATTGCCATGTTCATCTCTGTCTCGGTGGAGAACCGGACGTCGTCGCGAGGGTCGAACAGGACGATCCGTCCCTGACCGTGCTGAAGGCCGCGCGGTACGCCAAGCAGACGATCGAGGCCGGTGTCACGACCGTTCGGGACTTGGGAGCGCGCGACCACGCCATATTCTCCCTGAAGCGGGCGATCGATGAAGGGGTCCTGCCGGGACCTCGGATCGTCGCAGCCGGTCTGGCCATTTGTACGATCGGCGGCCATGCCCGATTCATCGGACGCGAAGTGGCGGGACCCGACCAGGTCCGCACCCTTGCTCGGGAACAACTCGCCGCGGGAGCCGGCGTCATCAAAGTCATTGCATCGGGAGGCGTGCTGACCCCCGGGACTTCGCCCGATGAAGCCCAAATGACGGCTGAAGAATTATCGTCGGCGGTCGAGGTGGCGCGACAAGCAGGCGCCACAGTCGCTGCCCATGCCCATGGAGCATCCGGCATGAAGAACGCCGCCCGGGCCGGCGTCAATTCGATCGAGCATGCGACGCTGTTAGACGACGACGCGGCCGGGCTCCTGAAGCAGCACGGCTGCTTCATCGTGCCGACCCTCTCCGCGCTCGCGACGACAGCGGCGAGCCGACGTGGATGCGGGATCCCGGACAGCGCCCTTGACAAGGCCAAAACCATGATGAAACGGCATCAACGAAGCTTTGGAGCCGCCTGCCGCGGCGGCCTTCCCATCGCGATGGGAACGGATGCCGGCACACCTTTCAATTTCCATGGAGACAACGCTCAGGAACTGGAGCGGATGGTGGCGCTCGGCATGACGCCGATGAAAGCGATCCTCGCCGCCACATCTTCGGCGGCTCGGTTGCTCGGAATGCAGGAGATGATCGGCACCATTGAACGAGGCCGCCAGGCGGATTTGGTCCTCATCACCGGAAACCCGCTGCGGAAGATCGAGTGGCTTCGGGACCGCGACCGGATTTTCGGAGTCATGAAAGGCGGGCGATTCGTTGCCGGACTGCTCTGCGAGGGCTCACGAGGAGCCGAACCGGCTCAACGACGCTCATAGAACAAGTCGAGCGCCGAGGCAAACCCGTGGAGTCGGCCTTCACGGAATTGTCCCTTGAACCGCGCCCGAAGCGAGCGGATGCCGCCCTCATCGTTCTTTCCCACCACACCCTGTGAGATCATCATCTGCGTCGCCACTTCAATCAGGCGCCCCGCACGCTGGTCCATGTCTTCGCTCACCAACTCATCCAGGATTTCGGCGGCCCTCGCATGGATGATCTCTTCCTTGAAGGAATCATATCCCTGTGCCGACACCGTTCGCTCGCGAATCAACGCCAACTCCTCTTTGATTCGCTTCACGTTCTTCATTAAGAGCGCAAAGACCTCCTTCCGTCCTTCATCAAAGAGTTTCTTCTCCATCTCGTCGAGAATAACCGAGACATCGACGACGTCGGCCCCAAATTCCTCACCCCAATTCAAGCGGTCGTAGTTGCGCCTGGCTTCCGGGTCTCCAATGATTTCGTAGGCGGCATTGATTTCCCGGATCCTGGCTTCGGCCTCCTTGCTGTCGGGGTTCCGGTCGGGGTGATGCTCGAAGACCAGTTTCCGGTAGGCCTTTTTGATGGCGTCGTCCGAGGCTTCCCTCGTGACGCCCAACACCTTGTAAAAATCGACGCGTGGCATGGCGCCAGACTATACCAGGATGCAGAAAACGGCTTCCAGCAGGGTCACTGCCGTTGTGAGGAACCACCCTTGACTCCTCGCCGTCAGGTCCCTACCCTGGCGCCCGGCATGTCAACTCTCGTCAGCCGTGACTCGTCGGTGGGAGAGTCCGCTCAAGCGTGGTACGCCGGTATCACGCCCTACCAGTGGCTCGTGCTCTTCGTCGCCTGGCTAGGATGGGTCTTCGACGCGATGGACGCCACGATCTACGCGATCGTGCTTCATCCGGCCTTGCAAGAACTCCTCACCACGTCCTCCCCCTCCTCGGTGTCCCAGGAACTGATCGGATGGTACGGCGGCATCATCTTTTCGATCTTCTTGATCGGATGGGCAATCGGCGGCATCGCCTTCGGCATCCTCGCAGACCGGTTCGGAAGGACGAGGGTGCTGATGGCGACGATCTTCCTCTATGCCGTCTTCACCGGCGCCGCGGCAGTGTCGCAGGACTGGTGGCATCTGGCGGCCTACCGATTCCTGACCGCGCTCGGCATCGGCGGCGAGTGGGCGGCCGGGGCGGCACTCGTCGCGGAGACATGGCCGGAGAAACAACGAGCAAAGGCGGCCGGAATTCTCCAGAGCGCATGGGCAGCGGGCTTTTTTCTCGCCGCCACCGCCAACCTGCTCCTCCAAGAGTCGTATGGGTGGCGTGCATTGTTCCTGGTCGGCGTCCTTCCGGCCTTCGTCGCGGTGCTGGTCCGTTGCTGGGTCAAGGAGCCGGAGCGCTGGACGCACGCACCACATGAGGGCAACCAGCTTTCCTCGATTTTCAAGGGCGACTTGCGAAAAGCAACCTTCATTGGTTCCACGCTCGCGTTCGTGGCTGTGTTCGGGTTATGGGGATCCACGAACTGGGCTCCGACGCTGGTGCGTGAATTGCCGGATCTTCGAACACAGGGGGAGGCCGCCATCTCGCGGTCCGTGAGCTACGCGATCATGGCCTTAAATGCCGGCGCTCTGTTCGGTTATTTGGGCTTCGGCCCGCTCGCCGATCGATTCGGCCGCCGTCCCGTTTTTGCCTTCATGTGTGTGGGGAGTGCCATCATGCTGCCTGTGACCTACCTGGCGCCGTCGACTTATGCAGGTGTGCTCATGCTGCTTCCCATCCTCGGATTCTTCAATAACGGGATTTTCAGCGGCTTTCCAATTTATCTTCCCGAGCTCTATCCCACGAGACTACGCGCGACGGGCTCCGGGTTCTGCTTTAATGCCGGCCGGATCCTGGCTTCGGCTTCCCCTTTTCTTACCGGCTGGCTCGTCACGGCACTGGGGACGTTCGGACGCGCGGCCAGTACCGTAGCTTTGATTTATCTGGTTGGTCTCGCCGCGCTCGCGTTTGCTCCGGAAACCAAAGGGGCATCGTTGCCCGACTGACCGGGCTTCCGACGCGGTTCCCTTCGATCCCGTGCGCCTTGACTTCGGAAGCGTCGTATTTACCTGTCTCGCTCATGAACAAGCGGGCGAGTCAGGACATTCTGACTCAGGAAGAGAAGATAGCCGCCGAAGCCGCGTTTTCCCGTCGTCCCCCGGACCCCACTGGTCGGAGAAGGCCCGCCGCGTGTACGCCGGAATTATGCAGGCGTTGCCCGCGCAGACGACACTCCAGCAAGACGAAGTAAGGGGGCGCACGGAAGATCAACCCCCCGCGGCTCAAGAGACTGTGTCAACAGACAAAGTTCAGGGTTATGAGAATCCCAAGGAGCCGACGAGCCCCGGCAGTGAAACGCCGATCGCCCTCCCTCTTCATCAGGCTATTGAAGCAGGCGCCTTGATCGGCGTCACGTCTTCGGCGAGGCAGCTCGGGATTGCCTTACCCGTGACAGTGACCAAACCGCTCTGGGAGCTTGGCATTGCACCGGCGGCCGCGACGGAAGAAGAGCGCGTT
>DASTSI010000019.1:0-14617 GCA_035760745.1 Nitrospira sp.
TGCGCGCTCGGCCTCTGGTTCTTCTATTGGTTCAACGGTATCCAGTGCCCGTGCTGACCATCACCCGAGGATGAGTGCCGCCACCGGGCAGGGGCGTGCTCGTCCGGCCGCTGTTCGCTACGCGTGAGAGAAGCGGGACTCCGAGGGGTCAGCTCTGCCTTCTTGCCGCGTCCACGCTTCACATGCCTGATCCGTGGGCCGAGATATACAAAAAGACGAAGCAGTATAGGGCGGCGAGTTCACCCGTGTTCTGAATGGGCAGAACAGCGTTCGTGCCATGCCCCATCCAATAGGCGAACGCCATGAGCCCGCTACAGAGAAACGCCGCCCATCCCGTCATGAGCCCGATCATGACGAACGCGCCGCCGATGAGTTCGATCGGACCGGCAATGGCGATGACGAACGACGGAACTTGAGGCGGCGGAGGGGTGGGGATGCTCAGGAGCTTTTGTGCCCCGTGCCAGAGGAAGAGAAAGCCCGTCACGATTCGCATCAGCGCATACGTCTGAGCGGCATAGGGACGCATGAAGGTGGCCATCGAATCCTCCTTGGGGAAGCGGTGGGACGCCGATGAAGCGCGCTTTGGGGGTTACGAACTACGGAAGGCTACTGATTTTCTCCGAGGCTGTCAACGCGACGGTGGCGAATGGGGAGCGAGGACGCTGCCGGACCGCCCGGCACCGGAGGCCAGAGGAACCCAAAGGGAGGGCCCGTCAAGGACCGGCATTGAGATAGCGCTGCCGAAGGAGATCGACCGGCTCTTCCACATGGGCCCAGCAATCCCACTCCGGCGAGAAGAGGTCGACCGTCATCTGTGAGCCGCGGACCCACGCGCGCCAGAACTCGTCCGGATCGAAGGCACCACGAAACGATCCGGCGACCCTGTTGATCTGTATCCCCAGATGCCAACTGAAGAGGACCGGCAAGATGTGCCCTTCCATCGGCAACTTCGGATGCATGCCGACGGTGAACGTGGAGACCAGAATTTCTCCGTGCGGCGTCGTGTCGTAGCCGCTGATGACGTGCGTCGAATCATGGGGACGAGCGAACGCGACATTGATCCCGTTCGGATCCCCGGGAAACGCATAGCCGTTCGTCTTATAGATCTCCCAATAGCCGCGGCCCAGTGTGCCCTTCGGCAATGAACCGAGCGCTTCGTGCCTGGCGGCCAGAGCCGGGTCGGCCCGGTCTCCGGTATAGGGAAGGAAGAGCTCCACGGAATCAGCGCCGTCATCCCAGGGCCGATCCCAGAGACTCTTGATGTTCTGCACCATCACATCGGTCAGTACCCAGGGAAGATTGCCCGCTCTCGCCTCGGACAGTTGCCGAAGATAGGCCTCGCGGACATCGAGTGCCGCTGCATAGTCCAGAACCAGTCCAATTTTGTCCCGGTCGAGGACCCCGTCGGCGAGTGCGGTGACGGCCAGCAAGCGGACTGCCCACATGACCTGATCTTCATTGGAGAGGATGGCTGTGAGGTCCCGCGGGAGGAATGGCGGGCCCTGCTCCATCTGAAAGTCGGGCTCGTTGAACAGGTGGCGAGCGGCAGACGCGACGGTACGATGCCCGAGATCGGTCAATCGGGTCTTGCCGCCGGCCGTCGTCACGTACCGCATCACGCCGAGCATCGCCCGCGCTTGCTCATGATCGACGTGGATCAGCATATCGGCATGTGGGTCTGGACCAATGAGAACGAACCGATTCTACGGCGTTACCACCTGGCTGGTCTATCGGGGCTTCCCAACCACCATCGTTTCAGAGTTTCTCCACCAGCGTACCAAGCTGGACAGCCTCGATGCTGGAGCAGTTTCCCTTGCTTGACAGTTCGATGCAGAAGACCTAGCCTCGCGCGCGACGTCCCATTTCGCCCTAAGGGATCATCCGTCGGAGGCAAAACGAGAACGCACCATCATGACGATGACCGAGAAACAAGTCCAGGCGGGCCAAGCCGTCTATTCGCGGTCAATGCTGGCGATATATGACTGGCTGGTCTTGCGATTCTCGAATCGGCTGATCTGGAAATGTCCCTCGCGGCAGATTCTTGCGCTCTACGACCGCCATGTCACGGCGAATCATCTCGATGTCGGGGTGGGCACCGGATATTTTTTAGACCGGTGCCGTTTTCCGAACGAGCGACCGCGGCTGGTCTTGATGGATCTGAACCCCAATTGCCTCGATGCGGCGGCTCGCCGGGTGGCCCGATATCGCCCCGAGATCTACCGGGCGAACGTCCTCGATCCAATCGGGTTTGAAGGGCCGCGTTTCGATTCCATCAGCATGACCTATCTCCTCCATTGTCTGCCGGGGACGATCAAGACGAAGGGCGCCGTATTCCGCCATCTCGTACCGTTCCTCAACCAGGGCGGAGTCCTCTTCGGCGCCACGCTGTTATCCGCGGGGGTGCAGAGGAGCCCGGCGGCGAAGCGGTTGATGGCCTTCTACAACTCGAAGGGGATTTTTACCAACGATCAGGATGACCTCCAAGGATTGAGCGCGATGTTGTCGGACCAATTCACTGCGGTGACGGTTCAAGTCGTGGGGTGCGCGGCCTTGTTTTCCGCGCGACGGTAAGTTCTTGTGGTCCGAGATCATCGACCGCCGAGCCGGAAGGCAAGGGGAATCACGAGGTATGAATCGACCGTCAGGACCATACACTGACTGTAGGATGACGTTGAAATGCAACGAAGGAGGTCCAGCATGATCCGTATTCTTGGCGGCCTATCCATGGTCCTGATGGCCGGGGTTGCCCTCGCCGCCTGTGCCGGCGACGGCTCCTCCGATCGGCAACGGCCCGCGTACAGCTACGAAAACGTGGACATGGGGCGGCCCCAGCCGGGCCAACAGCCTCGTTTCGACGAGCGACCCCCGGCGTCAAACACGGATCCCTATAGTCGTGGGCGGTATTAGCGGGAAACGGGTGGAGGCCATGACGAGGAGGGAGCCCACGACTGGAACCGGTGGGTTCGTGAGCTGAGATTAAGTCGCTTTTCGTGTAGCGACATAGCGCTCGATGTCGCGTTCGGGAATCACCGTTTTCACGACCTCGCCGTCTTCACAGATCTCCGATACATCCAGCACGCCGCTCAGCAACAGCCTGCCAACTTCCTGCTCGGTGATCTCGAGGCGTACGGCAGCGTCACCGGGAGAAAGCCCCCGCAAGCCGGGATCCTGCTCCGTGGCTTTCATCCATTCGGTGGGCGTGTACTGTCTTCGCATTGGAGCAGTCTACCGAAGCGGCCTGGGAAAGGGAATCGGGCTTGCGGCCGCCGGTTCGCATCATGGCGAAGGCCACCGATATCCGCCGCTTCCGTGGAGGCGCATTTCGGCAGCTGCGCTCGCGATTAAGGAACCCATTCGTTCCTGGGCGCCGGTGCGGGGACCGGCCCGCGGCGAGCCGCCGGCGGATTGCGGCACGTTAGGAAGCCGCCTCCGAACGAGGGTCCGAGTATTTGCTATGCAGTTTGACTGCGGCCCTGTGCTTGTTCCGCATGCGGATATTGAGCATTTCGACCGCGACCGAAAAGGCCATGGCGAAGTAGATATAGCCCTTCGGCACGTGTACGTCGAACCCTTCCACCAGCAGGGTGACTCCCACCAAGATGAGAAAGGACAACGCGAGAATCTTGATCGTGGGATGCTCGTCGACGAACGTTCCGATGGACCCCGCGGCCATCAGCATGACCACCACGGCGAGGATGATCGCGATCGCCATCACCGAGACCTGGTCGACCAAGCCCACCGCCGTGATGACAGAGTCAAGCGAGAACACGATGTCGAGAAGCGAGATCTGGACCAGGGCCGCCCCCAGACTGCCGACCTCCATCGCGCCCTCCTGTTGTCCGGCGCCTTCCAGGCTGTAGTGGATTTCATGGGTGGCTTTGGCCATCAGGAACAAGCCGCCGACGATGAGGATCAGATCGCGGCCGGAGATCTCGTTGCCGAGCAGCGCGAACCACGGTTGCGTCAAACCCATCAACCAGGAGATCGAAAACAACAAGCCCAGCCGGGCCAGCATCGCCAAGCCAAGGCCCAATCTTCGTGCCAACACCCGCTGACCTGTCGGCAGCCTCGCCACCAGCACGGAGATAAAGATGATGTTGTCGATGCCGAGGACAACCTCCAGAGCGGTCAGGGTGCCCAGCGCGATCCAACCCTGGGGCGTTGCCAGCCAGTCAAACATTGACTCCTCCTGTTAGCAAACCATCGATATGGGCGCGGCGAACGAGCGAGAGCAGGCGAGGGATGTCGAACGGCTCAAGGCGCAGTCAACGTCACGTGGGGCTCTCTCGACTTATGGAGGCGAGAGCGTGATCGCATCCGACAGGGTAAGTGTGAGACGCGCGCTCAGAACAGGTCCCGGTTCGCGCGCCATCCCGGATAGACCCTGTAAAATACCCGCCTTGTTGTACCCAATCGGACTCTCAACAACAAGGCCTCCATTCGTTTCGGCATTGACATGTTCTTGGCTCTGTCCGAGCCACAGACCTACCGCAGTGAATCGCGGATCGGGTACACTGCCCCCATGCCGCCATCGGTCCTCCTCAGTTGCGAGTCGATCAGCAAGAGTTTCGGCGTGAAACCGCTCTTCCGCAATCTCTCCCTGACCCTCAGCGAAGGCGATCATGTCGGGTTGATCGGACCCAACGGCTCTGGAAAGTCCACCTTGCTCAAGATTCTGGCCGGCGTCGAAGAGCCGGACAGCGGGACCAGATCGGTCCGCCGGCATACCCGGGTGGTGTACGTCTCGCAGGAGCCGCTGTTTGCCGAGGAACGGACCGTCGAGGCCCAGTTGGCGCAGGTCCTTCTCGATGAAGGGCTCGATCCACACGAGGAAGGGGCGCGTCTCGCGAAGGCGCTGAGCCTCGGCCACTTCACGCGCGCCGATCAACCGGTCGCCACTTTATCGGGCGGCTGGAAGAAGCGGCTGGCGATTGCCAGGGCGCTCATGCTCGAACCGGACCTGATCCTGCTCGACGAGCCGACGAACCATTTGGACGTCGAGGGGATTCTCTGGCTGGAAGCCCTCCTGAAATCCGAACCCCATGCCTTTCTCGTCATCAGCCACGACCGTCGATTCCTCGAGTCCGTGGCGACGCGCATCTGGGAGTTGAATCCCCGTTATCCCGACGGCATGTTGCAGGTTATGGGCCGCTACAGCGATTTTCTCGAGCAGCGGGACGCGACCCTGCAGGCGCAGGCGGAGTACCAAGCATCGCTCGCCAACCGGGTGCGGCGCGAAGTGGAATGGCTGCGCCGGGGACCCAAGGCGCGCACCACGAAAGCCAAGGCGCGGATCGACGCCGCCGGCCGGATGATCGAGGAGTTGGACGACATCGACTCGAGGCTGGCGTCGGCCTCGGCCGGGATCGATTTCACCGCGTCCGGGCGGAAATCGAAGCAACTGCTCGTGACGGCCGGATTGGCCAAATCGATCGGCGGGCGCCCGCTGTTCCGACAGCTCGATTTGCACATCGGTCCAGGGGATCGCATCGGCCTGTTGGGGCCGAACGGAAGCGGAAAATCGACGATGCTCAATGTGCTGGCCGGCACACTCGAGCCGGACGCCGGGACCATCACCAGGGCAGACCGGCTGCGGGTCGTCGCCTTCGAACAACATCGCGACTCGCTCGATCAACAGACGACGTTACGGCGGGCGCTTGCGCCCTCAGGGGGCGACACGGTCATCTACCAGGAACGAGCCGTTCATCTGATGTCCTGGGCCAAGCGCTTTCTCTTTCGCCCCGAACAACTGGACTTGCCGGTGGCGCGCCTCTCGGGAGGCGAGCAGGCGCGGCTGCTCATCGCCCGGCTCATGCTTGAACCGGCCGATCTGCTGATGCTCGACGAGCTCACCAACGATCTCGACATTCCGACGCTCGACGTCCTGGAAGACAGCTTGATGGAATTCACCGGAGCCTTGGTCTTTGTCACCCACGACCGGTGGCTGCTCGACCGTGTGTCGACCAAACTGCTCGCGCTGGACGGCGCCGGTCATGCCGAGTGGTTCGCCGACTACGCGCAATGGGAGGCCGCGCAATCCCGGAAGGGCGAGCGTGAGGGGCAGGAACAGCCGGCGAAAGCCAAAGGTAACGGAACTCCGGCGCAGAAAAGGAAAGGCTTGTCCTACAAAGAGCGGCAGGAATGGGAGACCATCGAAGGGAAGATCCTCGAGGCGGAGGAAAAGGTGCTCGCCTGCCGGGCGGCAGCCGACGATCCGGCTATTGTATCCGTTGCGGAGATGCTTCAAGAACGATTCGCCGCGCTATATGCGGCGCAGGCCGAGGTCGACCGGCTCTATACACGTTGGGCAGAGCTTGAGGAGAAACGGGCGGAAACGGCGAACAACACGTCGGCCTCATGACGGCGGCGTGCCGATTGACGATGACTGTGCATTCGTTTTACCGAATCTGCTCAGTGCTCACCATAGGAGTGGGGATCGTCATCGTCATGGGGTGCGCCGCGACGCAAGATTCGGAGCGGCGGGCGCTGTCCGAGGAGTTTGATAAATGGGTCGGGCAATATAAAGACGCACGGATCATCGAGAAAGGCTCGCCGGAGCGCTGCGTCCCGCAAGGCGGGAGGAGCGAACTCTGCGAGTGGCAGATCAACGGAAATATCGTGCGGTATCTGTACGACGCGAACGGCATCGCGCGACGATGGACCTATGCGGATCGTGAACTGGGAGAGATGACGGGAGCGCAGGATTCAGCCGCCGCCGCAGATCAGACTCACGACTCGGAGTCGGGCCTGTGGCGGACCCTCAGGGACACCGTTGACGATCTGAAGTTCACGCCCGGCCTTGGCGGTCAATGACTCTCGACTCCAGACTGCCGGCGGCGCGGGCGTCCGAAATATTCGTCATGGTTATGAGCGATATAGCTCACTCGGCACAGTGCGAACCATTCGTGGGCAGCCCATAACAGCGCTGCGGGCTCGTCTTCGACCTCTGCTTAAGCCCCTTAGACATCAGTGACTCTGTCGCGATCGGCATTGTGCCGTGACCGCTCCAATAAGGCATGACAGTTGCCTTAGGCCAAGGAAGGCGAGGCACGGTCATGAAAACGCTGATCATCGTAGCTCGGGAGTCGATGCTGAGTGAGTTAGAGGGGCTCTTGCGGGACAATGGCATCAACGCCTACACGATTCTGAGCAACGTACAGGGGAGAGGCGTCACGGGGAGAGTGCACGGAACCTTCTATCACCCCGAAATCAATACCATGATTTTGTCTGTGCTGCAGGACCATGAAGCGGACAGGATAGTAGGTGCCCTCAAGGCGCTTCACGCGCGATGTGTTACCTCATACGACCAACCTATTCCGCTAAAAGTCTTTACCTTTCCCTGTGAAGAACATCTGTAGTCGGCGCCGCGGCGTTCACTGTTCCACGCCTACGCCGATCACGATCAGCACCGCATAGTCCTGCTTGGTACAGCCCTGAACCGGCGGCATCGTACCCCCTGGCGCAACGGGAAAGGCCGACTTCGGTGCCTGTGCCGGCGAACAGGCCTCACCAACCGCGGCTGGAGTATAGCGCGCGGAGCGGCAGGCCAGGTGCGTCACGTCGTAGAGCGTCGCGCCATTGCCGAGTTCCCAACGTCTGTCGCCTTGCCTGTCGGCAGGGTGAATCGTCAACACAGCGGTCACGTCGCGCCTACCGGTGACCAGGTACTTGCCGGGAGGCAGCGGAAACATCGGCTGCTCCATGATCAAGCCGTGTTCCTCCAGCCACCAGTCCGTGCCGTCGAATGTCCAGCGGGCAGGGGCGACGCCACCGGATTCCTTCAATCGTTGATAGTGCTTCAACTCGACGCCCCGAGGACCCGGATCCACAGGCCATAGCCCCCACAATTGCGCGCCGCCTCCGGATGTCGCGTGCGGATCGCCCAATGCCGCGATGTACTGCGTCGAGATACGCTGGAACTTTGTCTCGCCTCCGCTTGCAGGATCAACGGGCTGAGCCAAGATGGCGGCCATCGTCATCAGCAGAGTGCTCGCCAGGCATGTGCGACGAATGACCACCATAGGACTTACCGACTCCTGCCACCCTCTCGGTTGAGGGCGGCGATGGCACGGATTCACCATGCTCTTGGATAGAAGTCTACTGGAAACGCGAAGGCAGATCCATCGCTCGGCAGCCGATGCAAAAGTTTCTTGCGCATCCGAGCCCGTCTCTTAGCTCAACCCCTGGTTCCGCTATAGCGGTTTCCCTGGTACCCAGCCAGAAACGGCGGGCGTAATCTTCAGGACAGCGCTCGCAACGAGCGGTATCACGAAAGCCGTTTGTTCCGTGAATCCGGCAAGAATCGGAGGAGGAGAGCCAATGAACACGGTTGTCGGTCTATTTGAAAATCGTGCGAAGGCGAAACGGGCAAAGAGCGAACTTATCCGCGCCCATATCGCGAGTCCCAACATTGCGCTGCACGATCGTTCGGCAGCCGACTCCTTGAGGCCGTCAGAACAGAGCCTTGGGGAGTCTCTCAAGGATGCTTCGGGCTTCGCGGAGGACCGCAGCTTTTATGAAGACGGCATGCGCCGCGGGGGAACGGTGGTCATCGTTCGCGTTGATGACGAGCAAATGGATCAAGCAGCCGAGATCCTGTCGAGACACGGCGCGCTCGAGCAGGCTAAGCCGGTGGAGGTGCAAGGCGGTCAGCGGGAAGCCGGGAGGGGATCGGTCCGCGTGTACAAGCAAGCGGCCTGAAGCGACTCCTCGGCAGGACTCCCGGCTCGAGAAGGGAGAGCGGCCGGACTCAGACCGCTTGAAGTTCTCCTGTCCGGGTATCACCCTGTCCGAGCACTAAGGATTGCAATGTCAGTCCTGCCAGAGACTGTGCGACGGCTTCATCTCGCCGCCGCAGCACATCCTCGACCGGATCGTTGGGATTCGAGGGCAGGGGCATCGCGCCCCGGCCCCCGGCTCTGGTGGCATCCAGGATCTCGTTGACGGTGATCAACTCAGGCGGCCTCAGCAGAGTCACGCCTTCGGGTTCGGCGAGGCGGCCGACGAAGCCTTGCTCGACGAGCCATCCAACTTGCTCTTCGATGAGCGACAGCGGAAGACGAAGCTCACCCGCCAACTCGGGTTGCCGAGGAGGGGGATCGCCCTTCACATGGTGACGAGCCAGGGCCACCAACAGGCGTAAGGCCAATCGCTCGCGAAACTCGTGAGCCCCTTGTTGCCAGGGCAGACGCGACAAGTAGGCGGCCGGATGCTGATGAAAAAAGGAAATTTGGGCGCCGATCAGCACGATCAGCCATCCCACGTAGAGCCACACCAAAAAGACGATCAGTACCGCGAAGCTCGAATAGATCGCACTATAGTTGGCGGATTGTGCGACGAATTTGGCAAAGAGCTCTCCTGCGATGCCCCACAAGACCGCGGCGGAGATGCCACCGACCAGCGCTGAGCTCGTTTGCACCGAGGTGTTAGGAATGAACTTGTAGAAAAATGTGAAGACTCCGCACAGCAAGAGGAAGGGTCCCCAGTTGGCCACCCAAACGAGCAGAGATCCGAACGGTTGGATTTCCAGGATGCGCTGCACGAGCGTCTGGCTTTGGACGGAGGTCAACAATCCCAAGGCCGTAACCACGAGCAGGGGACCGACCAAGACCACGCTCAAATAATCGGTAAACTTCCGTCCCCATGATCGCCCCTGCCGAACCTGCCAAATGGCATTCAGTGCCTCTTCGACCTTATTGATGAGCGAGTAGGTGGTATAAAAGAGGCCTGCGACGCCCACGACCCCCAGCACCCTGACTTTGAGATTGTCGACGAAGGCGATCACAGTGGCCGTGATCTCTTCGCCTTTCGGACCCAACGGAGCCAGCGCTTGCGCCAGCACCGGCTCGATCTGATGGTGGACCCCGAAGGCCTTCAGCACCGAAAACATGACCGCGAGAAAAGGCACCAGCGAGAGGAGGGTCGTGTAGACCAAGCCGGCCGCACGGGCGTCCAGCAGGCGATGGCGAAACTCCCAGGCCACCGCGATGGCGAGCCGAAGCGACCGGATGACCAGCCGCTGAACGGTGTGGACGCCATTGGGATCAGTCGTCCACAAGTCCTGCTTCACAAACTCTTTGATCCGTGCCACCTTGCTCATCTTCGATCAGCGCCTCTCGCAGCGTGCCAGCCATTGTTGGCGGGGCAGCGGTAAATGCGAACGAGGTAGAACCCGTGTCCCCTCTGTCGCCCTTGCCTTACCAGGGATTCGCCGAGCATCGGCCGTCCTGCCGGCTGCCGGCGAGTTCCAGAACACGAGTTCCCTGATGGAAGGAATCGCAGGGGCAAAAGAGCCGGGCCGCGATTCCGCCGGCGACAGGTCAGCACCATTTAACAATGAACCTCCTTCCATCGTGTAAGTCTCTGATCGTCAAACGTGAGCTCGTACGCTCGGCATTCTTCATGTCCGTACGCGCCGTGCACCGTGTCTCGGTAGATCCAGACTGATTCCCCTGAGCTTAGCTTCCGCTGTTCTTGCGGCGGTCCCCATTTCTGGTCAACCTCGGTCTGGGTCGCCGTGCCGGCGGCGTCCTCCAGGTATAGTTGCTTGGCCGGAGCCGTCAATGCGCGACACGAAGTCACACTGAATAACGCCAGTGATGCGATCATCAACTTCCATCCCCGACAAGACAGGCTCATGGTGTGGCAGGCATTCCTTTATGGCCCGAAAGAGCAGCAGGCATGCCCCATTCTACGGTTTCACCTAAGCAAGATCTATCGCGGTGTCAGGTGCTCGCGGTGTCAGGTGCGATGAGCGGTGAGAGCGGGACGGGCGAGGGAGAGGAGACAAGCCGGCCCGCCACGCGGTCGCGCTTCATTTGCGGTTACGTTACTTCTCGTCTCTTATTGCTGCCTTCACTTTAGCCTTGAGCTCCGGGGTGACTTCCCGTATCCCATGCTGTTTGGCGTGCTCGGCGGCATTCTTCAGCACTTCCTCGTCGGTGTTCCCTCTGACGATATGTGTGCAGCCGGACGAAGGATCAACCTTGGCACACTCCACGATTTTTCCCATGATCACTCCTCCTTGTTGAGTCGGGCCTGCCAATCACGGATGGATGGTTGTACAGAGCAAATTTTGAGGAAATTACAGGATGGAGTCAATCGAGATGCAGGCGGGTAAGGTCGGCGCCCGGTTTAGCAGGAAGTATGTTTCCAGTCAGCCCAACCTGAATATGACTGAGGGAAGTTGCCCTATATTTCCATTGCACTGAAACCTGGTAGACTGAAAGCTCTTCTCGGCTTATCGACCGCCTGCGGAAGGAAGTGGCCACATGGCTGGTTCCTCCAGAAACCTCTCAGAGGCGGGGACCGACGCCTCCAGCCGGGCCCTCAACGAACCTTCTCTAGAACGAGAATCCCTAGCAGACCGTCTCACGATCTGGTGGATCAGCATTGGGACAATCATGGCCTTCCTTTTTCTCGGTCTACTCCTGCTCGAATTTGAAGACTCCAAGCCGAAGGTCAGTACGCCCATCGAAAGTGCCTGGTACTAAACCTCTTGTCTGTCATCAACAATCCCGACATGTCCGCCGGCGTCGGCGTTGAGATCTTTGGTCTGGCCGAACATCCTCCATGGGCTGTTCATGCCCGACTCATCGATTGGAAGATGTGAATGTTCATTATATAGGTGGAGGAAGGCATTCCTTGGCCTATACGGAGTCAGTAGGCATGATCGCCGGTGAGGTAAGGAGGAGGGAATAAGAGCGAGACATACGAGATATTGTGATTCCAAAACCACGAGCTCAACGCGGTGACGAGGACAATGACCGGAACGATGAGGATGGCGAGACCAGCGATGTCGGAGAGCGTCAATGGACGAGTTGTGAGCGGGCAATTACCTTCCTTACCGCCCTTGATGGTCCGGAGCATTAAGGCCGCATTCACCGCATTGCTTTTGAAATAAAAGGAGTACGCATCACCGACGAACGGAACTGCACCGAGTAGCCCATTCTTCCATTGGTTAACGGCCATCCTGGTCACGATCTTCCAAGGCACATCGAGTTGTCGCGCAAAGACCAGAATTGCCCCGCCGAGCAAAGTGGCGAGCGTATCGCCGATCACCGGAAACGATCCCAGTAAAGGGTCGATACCCATGCGGAAATGTGTGCCTGGCAAGATCATCATGTCGTCGAGCACATGAGCCAGTGCCTCGGCTTGTTCCTCTTTTGTTCGAACCGGCAGCATTCGCAAATAGTACTCTCCTCTTGTCCAACATGGTAGAGACGAAGTGCGTTGCTCATGGCCAGGGATCGAAGTTGAGTTTGCTCGCGGGATAAGGTGACAATGACAAGCCACTGATCGTTGCGGCGCGCACGGCGCCGACTCAATCCGGACGACGGAGCGAGCGTTGATATGGCTGATCAGCATTCATATTTAACGCCAGGCACCTTACGCCCTGCGCTGCTCGAACGCACGGCTCACGCTCTGCGATGCGGGAGCATGCAGCCGCTGCCCACGAGCCTGGAAGTGATCGAACAGGACGGCGTCCGATTCCAAGTGAGGATTCTGGAATCGTTGGCCAGAAAAGAGGAGGCGAGAACTTCTCAATCGACCGGCAATCCGTTTCTTCCCTACGATCCAGACCTGTTTGTTGCGTCCATCTCGCCGACCCATATTGCATTGCTGAACAAGTTTAATGTGGTCGAGCACCATCTGCTGCTCGTCACTCGAACATACGAAGATCAGCGATGTCAGCTCACGCAAAAAGATTGCGAGGCGCTCCTCATCGGGCTCACGGAGATCGACGGGCTCGCATTCTACAACGCGGGTCCCGAGGCTGGAGCCAGTCAGTCTCATAAACATCTGCAATTGGTGGCCTTCGATGAAAGCATGGCCCCGCTGCCAATTGATACGCTGTTGCGCTTTGCCCGCCCCGCCGAAGGCATGATCGGCACCGTGCCGCGCCTTCCCTTCCGACATGCTTACGCACCGATGGATCGTGATTGGACCAATCCGGAAAAGGACAGCGGCGCTTCCTTGCATGCGTGCTACCGCAAGTTGCTTCGCGCGGCGGGACTGTCTGTCGACGCCTCCGCGGGCAGTCACGCACCGACCGAGCCGTATAACCTCTTGATGACTCGACAGTGGATATTGATTGTGCCGCGGTCGCGCGAGTGCTTCGAGGAAATCTCCATCAATGCGCTGGGGTTTGCCGGCGCATTTCTAGTCAAGAACGCGCAGCAACTGGCGACGCTCCGAAGGGTCGGTCCCATGACCGCCCTTCGCGAAGTGGGTTGGCAATGATCCCAAACGGTTGGGACGAGTAGGAGCGGCTCGCAGCTTCGCAGGCAATCTGCAGTTCGCCGGAAACCTAGCCGATGATTCGGTGCCAACGTCGCGCCGGGCACCGAGCCTAAGACTGAGCGTTTCAAGCGCAACCGTCTCACTGAGATGGGAGCGGGGCTGCTCCAGGTGGTTTCGCTCCGGATTGATCTGATCCGACACAAGGGGGACCGCTCAACGGGTTAAAGGGGTTCAGACCATGGGAACAGGGTCTGGTTTGAGATGGTGTTGAAGATGTACCGGGATTTGATGAAGGCTGCGAGCGTAGCGCTGGATCGTGGTCAGCAGGAGGGTTCGAGGTCATGGGTGGGACATAGGGTGCTGGAGGTAACTCAGATGTGACGGCAGGGGTTGAGGCCTCCGGTATCATGCCGGCGCCAGGTGGGGTCGAGACTGGGGTACTGTCCTCAGTGAGGACCCGACAGTTTCGGAGTTCCGATTGTTTGTTTGAGAGTACAGTTTTCCCCGCTGCATCGAGACACTGATAGACTGCAGCCCAGGCGGGGGACGAAGAGCCGGCACCTACCAGTCCGCTGAGGAGGAACCCCGTCAAAACCGCGCGCCGGACAGCACCATGCGCTGTCCGACGATGTTCTCTTCCCTGTCCCAATGAACGACATGACGGCAAAACGAAAACCTCGCAACAGATGGCCGGCATCAATCTCTGGCCGGAAATACAGAGCAAGCGCTGTGCCAGGAAAGCTTCCTTCAGCAACTGATGAGCCCGTAACGGCGACGCTTTCGAAAGACGCGCTGCTGATGTGCGGCATCCCACGCAGACATCAGCGCATCGTTTCAGTATAGTGGGTACTCGTACGACCGTGGCCCGAGGATACTGAACGAAAGGCTCCAATGCCGTCTTGGCCTCTTCCCAATCATGACTACTGGTCGACGCCCTTCGCCGAAGCACTGTTGAAACACCTTCATCTCTTTCCCGGAGCCACTATTCTGGACGTGGCATCAGGAGATGGGATTCCTGCCTTTTATCTTGCCGAGCATGTGGGTCATGCGGGACAGGTGTTGGGTATCGATCTGAATCCGCACCAGGTGAACAGGGCGAGGATCATTCAACAGCAACAGCTGCCTTGGTTACGGTTCGAGTGTCTCGATATGCGCGCGTTGCCTCGGGACCTGCCGAGTTTTGATCGGATCACTGGCAATTTATCGGTGATGTTCTTTCGACCCGATCGGTTTTCGACACTGCAGGGCTTGTCGGCACACTTGAAGCCGGGCGGACAACTCGTCTTGACGTTTCCCTCCCTAGGTACCTTCGATTCACTGTGGCGGAGAGTCGATCAAGAGATGGCGGTACGGCGGTTGCGCAAGGAACGACGCC
>DASTSI010000020.1:0-2859 GCA_035760745.1 Nitrospira sp.
CGATCCCGAGAACGATCTCGTCGTTCATCCTCAAGCAGATCGAGGATACGGTGAGACCGTTGCTCTCGATGACGGGGCAGGGCGGGATCACGTTTTCCACGGATCTGCTCAGCCCGGCCAGCAATCTGAACGCGGTGATCATTCTGGTCGGTGTGAGCTCCGTTCTGTTCTACTTTTTCTTTTCGATCGAGCACAGCGGACCCGGCAAGGCCGTGGCCAGGACCGGGATCGTGTTTCTGATGATCGCCTTCGGCGCGGCGTTCGGCTACACCGTCATGGCCCGCATGTCGCTGTTGATCGGCCGCCTGACCGATCTCATCGAGTTCTCCGACGCATCCTACGGGCGCCCGACCCTCTGGCTCTTGATCCTCACCGTCGGAGCGCTGCTGTTCCTCAGCCGCCGGACGCAGGACGAAACGTCCGGAGAACCGTGAGCGGAGGCGGTTGCAGGCCGTTCAAACCGTCCATTACAATGGCGTTCCATGACCACCACGAGTGCGAAAGACCCCAAACAGTATCCCGTCCTGCGCAATCTCCAATTCTCTCCGATTAAAGAAGGAGAAGATCAGTTCATCGTCCTGTGGGACCCCAGCGGCCTCAGCAAGGAAAAACTGGTGATCCCGCTCAACTACTTCTTCATCATCCAGCACTTCGACGGTGACTATTCAATCCAGGAAATCGGCGCTCTGTACCTGAAGCGCTTCGGGGAATTCCTCATGCCGAACAAGGTCGAGCAGTTGATCGGCGACCTAGATGCCAAATTGTTTTTGGAGGGTGATCGACTCGAAGCGGCGAAGTGCGAGGCGAGAAACGAGTACCGGCAAGCCCCGGTCCGAACGCCGGTCTTTGCGGGACGGAGCTATGAAGCGGACGGGGCGAAGCTCAAGAAACAGATCGACGGATTTTTTACGTCGAAGGAAGGACCGGAGTTCAAGCCGTCGGAGTACAAGGGCCGGCCGATCAAGGGGCTCGTCGCACCGACGTACGATTTCAAGCAGGCGGGACCGATTTATGCCTGGGGCTACAAGGAGCTGCAGGAGGCTGACCAGCCGGATCTGTACGTCGTGATCGGAACGGCCCATGCCGGGCTCGAACGCCTGTTTGCCGTGACGGACAAGGACTTCGAGACGCCGTTGGGACTGGTGCCGTCGGATCGGCAGATTCTGGGACGGCTCAAGGGCTCTGTACCGGAATTCTTCGAGGAAGATCTCGCGCATCGGTCGGAGCATGCGATCGAATTCCAATTGCCGTTTCTCCAAGCCGTCGCCGCCAAGCCCTTCACGATCGTGCCCGTTCTTGCCTCGTTTTCCGCCCTTGGATTGGCGGATGCCGCCGTGCGGAGCTCGGTCGATCGGTTCATCGATGCCCTGCGACAGACGCTCGCTGAATCCGGGAGGCGGGTTTGCCTCATCGCGGCGGGAGAATTGGCTCATCTTGGAATGCGCTACGGCGATGCGGCTCCTCCCACCGACTTCTCCTTCCACCGATCGATGCAGTCCGACCTGGAAATGTTGAAGTTCGTCGAAGAGCTCAAGCCCGACGAGTTCGCCGGCTATATCCAGAAGGAACAGGATCGGCGCCGAATCTCGGGCTTCTCGCCCATCTACACGCTGCTCCGGTTGATTCAGGCGGAAAAGGGGCAGGTCCTTCGTTATGACCGCGGGATCACCGACCAGTACAACTCGACGGTGACTTTCGCCAGCCTGGCATTCTTCTGACAGGGCTGTGAACACGATCCTCGCGTCGCTCAGGCCCTCGACGGACCGAACGGCTAGGACATCGCCTTCGCTCGCTGCCGCGGACGAAGAACTTCCGGAGACAAGGTCGCCTTGCGCAACGGCGCATCGGGGAGAATGTGCGAGAAGGCTGGGACCAACCGTCGTTTCCGCAGCGGCAATCTGGCTTCTGCTGTGCGTCCATGCCTTCGCGCTGGAATCGGACAGCCTTCAAACGAAACTCCAGCATCTCCTCGCGCAGAAGAGCGAGCGCGGTTCGGATCCCGCGTATCTCGTCCGCTTGGCGGATGTGTACCTGGATCTGGGGGATGACAGCACGACCGACGCAGCCAAGCGTCAGGCTGCCTACGAAGAAGGAGCCAGGGTGGCGGGCCGGGCGATCGAGCTGCAGGAGCGGAATGCCGATGCCCATTACCTGTATGCCGCCAATGCCGGGAGCGCTGCGCAACTCAAGGGAGTGATGGCCTCGGCCCTGACGATTCAGGACCTCAAGCGGCATGTCACACGGGCGCTGGAGCTGAATCCTCGCCATCCGGCGGCCTTGCACATGATGGGGATGATGCTGGAGGAGCTTCCCTGGTTTCTCGGCGGCGATGCCGCCGCGGCCCTCTCGTACCTCCGACAATCAGTCGAGGCCGATCCCGGCTACACACATGCGCGCCTCGACCTCGCCAAAGCCTACGCCAAGCGCAAGGACTTTGTTGCCGCGCGCGGGGAAGTGGAGACGCTTCTCCAGCAACCGCTGAAGCCGGACGCATCGGCCGCCGAGCGGCGACGGAGAGACGAAGCGAGTAGGCTTCAATCGGCATTGGCCCTCAAATAGCTCGTCGACCGCTCGAGTCCCTCTCCTCCGCCTTGCCCATCCTACGGGGGCTGGCACGCGCCGGACATACCATCCAACCACAACGCTGGGGAAGGAGTGGCGGCAGGCGGGCGGAGCAGCGCGCTGGCACGCGCCGGACATATCATCCCCTCCACAACGCCCCTGGTTGTCGAAAAAGGGGTATGCGTCTGGGCCCGCCTTGTACGCTTCAACAGCGTTTTCGTACGAGTTGTCATCCCTGACGCCTCGGAGTGGAGATTTCCTGCCTTCGCCTCGTAGAATACGCCGCCCGCTCTCTGG
>DASTSI010000021.1:0-12226 GCA_035760745.1 Nitrospira sp.
GCCGCGACGATGACGCTCGTCTCATACATGAGGAGGTAACTTGTCCCGTGCAGGGGTTTGGTCGAGAAGAAATCAATGGCGGGGGACGGCTCCGATGCAGCCCGTTCGCTCTGGACAGGCGCCTTCCGCGCTTTTCTGCTGCCGACCCGGTTCTGGATGTCGAGCAGCTTCTCCAAGACCGTGAGGAGGGCCGCAAGAAAGCCGGCGAGGGTGCCTCCCAGCATCAATAGCTCTTTGCCGAGGTCGTCCGACATCTCCTGATTCTCTCCGTGCCGTGCACCATTCTAGCCAGGAAGGGGGTCGCTCGCCAGAAAAAGGCCAGAAGCGGACAGCCCGGGACGCAGGTCGATTGCGGCGAGATGGAAATCCCTCAGCTCTCGGTCGAAGGGGCAGACCGCAGCGAAGAAGCCGGCTGGCCGGGGAGGTGGGCAGCCAGAGCCTGAGCGCGCTGCTGGAGCGCGTGTGTGACGACCGCGCCGAACAAAAACAAGGCCGCGGAGTAGTAGAGCCAGAGCAGCAGGAGGACGACTTCCAACAAGGACCCATACAAATCGGAGTACACCGTCGCGTAATCGCGGTACGTCACGAACAGCAGTTTTGCAGCCACCCACAGCAGGCTGAAAGCCAGCGCACCGATCATCGCTTCACGCCATTCGGGCCGGCGCCTCGGCACGTACCGATAGAGGCCCGTGACCGTGACAAACGAGAGGACAAACGGAAGCGTATAGGCGAGAAAGAAATCGTGCGCGCGCAACGCGAAGAAATCCAATCCCCAGAGGTGAGGGACATAGGCCGTGAGCGCGTTCACCGTCTGCGTCGCGACGTACGAGATGATCAACAACAGCCCGACCGCCCCGAGCAACGCGACCGTAATTACTGTCGACACCAGCGGATGCCGCTGCCAGGTGCTGTCAAACACGACATTCAAGGTGTAGTCCAATTCGTAGAAGACGAGAGTGCCGAACCAGGCGAAGGAAAGAAAGACGAGCCAGCGTACTGTCTCCATCTCGCCGATGCGCTGCAACTCTTCCGCCAGCCGTTCGCCGAGAATCGGGAGGAATCCCTTCAAGAAGCTGATCAGAACCTGTCCGCCGATCACCTCTTGGCTCACGATGAAACTCACGCCGTACAGCAGGAGAAACACGAGCGGGAACAGCGAGAGCAGGGAGAAAAAGGCCAGGGAGGCCGCCAGGCTGCCGCAGCCATGCCGCAGGAAGGACTTCGCGAGGTCGCCGAGGAGACGCGACATTTCCATGGATCCGGCCTCCCGATCACGAATAGCCTAGCACGGGTCGGACGCTCCCGCATTAGGGAAACGTACGGGAAGCCGCGTCGTGAGAAGGCCGGGTGCCGGTTCGGCTATTTCAGCAAGAGGACCGACTGGAGTGCGAGCGTCACCAGCGTGTTCGGGAAAAGGCCGAACAGGATGACGCCGGCCACCGCGCAGGCAAGCACGACCGAAAGCGCCGGCGAGGGAACGAGCTGCGGCGGCTGTCCCAGGCTCGCATCCGCTTCACGCATGTACATCACCATGACCACGCGCATGTAATAGTACGCCGACACGGCGGCGAAGATGAGCGCGACGGCGGCGAGCCAGGTGAGGCCGGCTTCCACCGCCGCCATGAAGACGTAAAACTTTCCGATGAATCCGGCAGTCGGCGGGATGCCGGCGAGCGAGACCATGAACAACAGCATCATGAAGGCCGCCAGCGGCTGGCGCTTGGCGAGCCCGGCGAAATCCTCGATGTCTTCGCCCTCCGTCCCGCCTTTTCGGAACATCGCAATCATCGCAAATGCTCCGAGCGTCATGAAGGCATAGACAACCAGGTACAGCATGACGCTGGCGAGCCCCGTCGCGCCGCCCGACTCTCCCATTCCGCGACCCGCGGCCACGACTCCGATCAAGGCGTACCCGGCATGCGCGATGCTCGAGTAGGCCAGCATGCGCTTCAGGTTCGTCTGCACGATGGCGACCACATTGCCGAGGACCAATGTCACGAGGCACAGGACCAGGAAGAGAACAGACCAATCGGCCTTGAGCCCGCCCAATCCTTCGACAAAGACGCGGAGGAACGCCGCAAAGCTCGCGGCTTTCGAGGCGACCGCCATGAAGGCCGTGACCGAGGTCGGCGCCCCCTCGTAGACATCCGGCGTCCACATGTGGAACGGCACCACCGCCAGCTTGAACCCAAACCCGACGGCCAGCAGCAGCGTCGCCATCAAGAGCAGCGGATCGTCGAACCCCTGCGTACCGAGCGCGCCCGCGATGGCATTCAGCCTGGTTCCTCCCGTCGCCCCGTACAACAGCGAAATCCCGTACAGCAGCAGCCCGGATGAGAAGGCGCCGAGGACGAAGTACTTGGCGCTGGCTTCCAGCGACCTGGCGGAGCGCTTGAGACCCGCCATGACGTAGAGCGAGAGGGACATCAGCTCCGTCCCGAGATAAATGGTCAGGAGATCGGCCCCGGAGACCATCACCATCATGCCGGACAGCGCCAGCATGGTGAATCCATAGTATTCGCCGAGGTGAAGCCGCTCGATTTTGAGATAGGGCAACGACATCAGAATGGTCAGGCCGGTTACGGCGTAGAGCAGCAGCTTCCAGAACCGCGCGTAGCCGTCGACGACGACCAGGTCGCTGAAGGCGAAGATCCGGAGATTGACCACATTCATCTGCCCCCCGGTCAGGCCGATACAGAGCGCCAGCGCGCCCAGGCTCAGCCAGGCGAGCAGCTCCTTTCTCGAGGGAGGCGTGAGCGGGTCGAGGACCAGCACCAGGCACGCGGCTGCGACGACGATGATTTCGGGCAGAATCACCATAAGATCCGCAGCGAAGCCGCTCATGGTCGTTCTCCAGGCTGCGGCATCGGTTTGGAGGCCGCGGAGACCGGCGTGACGGCTGCGGATGGATGCGTGCCGGGTGCGATGGCGGTGCGAGCCATGGATTCGAGCGTCTTTACGACGCTCGTATGCAAGCGGCTGACGAGAGGGTTGGGGAACAGCCCGATCCAAAACACGAGCACGACGAGTGGCGCCAGCGTCGCAAGCTCGCGCGGGTTCAGATCGACAAGTTTCGACCGCTGAGCGGGGCTCGGCAGGCCGAAGGCCACGCGCTGCACCATCCAGAGCATATAGGCGGCGGCCAGGATGACGCCCAGCGCAGCAACGGCCGTGGCGGGCTTGCTCCACAGAAACGCGCCGATGAGCACGAGAAATTCCCCGACGAAGCTGTTCGTCCCGGGAAGCCCGAGCGAAGAGAGGGCGAAAATGACGAGCAGCGTCGCGTACTGGGGCATCGGCTTCGCCAATCCGGCATTGTCGGCGATCAGGCGGCTGTGGGTCCGTTCGTAGATGATGCCGACGCACAGAAACAGCGCCCCGGTCGTGATGCCGTGATTCACCATTTGGAGCACGGCCCCCTCGATGCCCTGCTGATTCAGGACGAAGAGGCCCAAGGTGACGAAGCCCATGTGGCTGACGCTGGAGTACGCGATCAATTTCTTCAAGTCCACCTGCGCCAGCGCCATGTAGGCGCCGTAAATGATCGCGATGATCGAAAGGCCGACCATCATCGGGGTGAACGTCCGGGTGGCGTCGGGCAGCATGGGAAGACTAAAGCGCAGGAACCCATAGGTGCCCATTTTCAAGAGGACACTGGCCAGGACTACGCTGCCGGCCGTCGGCGCCTCCACATGCGCGTCCGGCAGCCAGGTATGAAACGGAAACATGGGAACCTTCACGGCAAATGCGGCGAAGAACGCCAAAAACAGCCAGGCCTGAAGGCCCGCGGGGTAGCCGACCTGGCTCAGGGCTTGGATGTCGAACGTGCGTCCCCCGTAGAAGTACAGGACGAGGATCGCCACCAGCAGGAGGACGCTGCCTGCCAGCGTGTAGAGGAAGAACTTGATCGCGGCATACAGCCGGTTCGGTCCGCCCCAAACCCCGATCAGCAGGTACATGGGGATCAGCATCGCTTCCCAGAACACATAGAACAGGACGAAGTCCAGCGCGACGAAGACTCCGAGCATCGCGGCTTCCATGACGAGCAGCATCGCCATGAAGCTGCGCACGCGGGTCGTCACGGACGTCCAGGACACGAGTACGCAGAGCGGCATGAGCGCGGCCGTCATCAGGACGAGCGGCAGGCTGATGCCGTCCACGCCCACGCTGTAATGGATCGGCGGCGAGGCGATCCATAGGACGTCTTCGACGAATTGCATCCCGCTGGACCGCGAATCGAACAGCCACCAGAGTGGCATCGCGATCAGCAGATCGATGAACGTGGCAGCCAGCGCGATCCAGCGGGCCGCCTGCTCTTTCGCGGCGGCGAGAGCCGCCACCCCGCCCAGGGGAACGAGAATCAAGAGCGTGAGCCAGGGCAACGTCGTCATGGAGCAAGCTCAGCTTTCACTCGGGCGACAAGATCCGGAGGACGGTCTTCATGGTTGACGGTCATCGAAAGCGCTCTGCTCACAGAAACATGAACATTGTGAAGAGAATCACGGCGCCGAGCGCCATGCCGAGCGCATAGTGCTGCGTCTGTCCGCTCTGAACGAGCCGCAAGAACCAGCCCCCCCAGGCGATCGCTCTGGCGACGCCGTTCACCGCTTCATCAATGACGCCGACATCGACGCGTTTCCACAATTCGGATGCCGCCGCAAACGTCGGTCGAACGATCGCGCGGTCATAGGCTTCGTCCACGTACCACTTGTTCAAAGAGAGCTCGTAGGCCGCCTTCCATTGGCGGGCCCAGCGATCAGGCAGCGCCGGATGGAGCACGTAGACGTAATAGGCCGCCGCGATGCCGAGCAATCCCATCGCCGTGGCCGCGATCATCACGGCGACGGCCCCGGCGCCTTCGTGTCCCGGGCCTTCCGCCCCGGCGAACATCGGTTCGAGAAACCCCGGGATGCCCACGTAACCCGTCACGATGCTCAGCCCTGCAAGGACGACGAGCGGGAGCGTCATGGTGGGCGACGGCTCATGCAGGTGCCCGGCATGGTGCGGATCGACATGCGACGGGCCCCAAAATGTCACGAAGACCAACCGGAAACTGTAAAAGGCCGTCATCAAGGCCGTGATCAGGCCGAGGACGGCCAGCACCTGTCCGAGCGGCCCGGACGACCAGGCGGAGACGAGCAGGTCGTCCTTGCTGAAGAAGCCGGCCGTGAATGGGAACCCGGCGAGCGCCAGCGAGCCGACCACGAAGGTCCAATAGGTCACGGGCAGCTTGTCTTTCAACCCGCCCATGCGCCGCATGTCCTGCTCATGGTGCAGGGCGATGATCACCGAGCCGCAGCCGAGAAAGAGCAGCGCCTTGAACGCGCCGTGGGTCAGCAAGTGGTACATCCCGGCGGTATAGGCGCCCAGTCCGCAGGCCATCATCATGTACCCCAGTTGACTCATCGTCGAGTAGGCGACCACCCGCTTGATGTCCGTCTGCGTCAGCGCGATCGTGGCGCCGAGGACCATCGTCATCCCGCCGACCACTGCCACGACGGTCATTGCGGTCGGAGAACGATCATAGAGAGGCGCCAGCCGGGCGACCATGAACACACCCGCCGTGACCATTGTGGCCGCATGAATGAGGGCGGAAATCGGCGTCGGGCCTTCCATCGCATCCGGGAGCCAGACATGCAGGGGAACTTGGGCCGATTTACCGATCGCCCCGACAAAGAGCAGCAGGCAAATCATCGTCAGTACCGGCACTTCCCACGACCCGCCGAGGGACGCCAACAGATTGACCGACGTCCCGGCCGCCTCGTGGGCCTTGGCGAAGACCTCCGCGTAATCGAGCGTGCCGAACGTCGCCCAGACGAGCAACACGCCGAGGATGAACCCGAAGTCTCCCACGCGGTTGACGATGAAGGCTTTCGTGGCCGCCGCGCAGGCGGAAGGGCGCTCGTACCAGTGACCGATCAACAGGTATGAACAGAGCCCGACCGCTTCCCAGAAGACAAAGAGTTGGAGGAAGTTATCGGCCAACACCAACATCAGCATCGAGAACGTAAAGAGGGCGATGTAGCTGAAGAAGCGCGCATAGCCCGGTTCCCCGTGCATGTACCCGATCGTATAGACGTGGACGAGCGCGCTCACGGTCGTGACGAGCAGCAGCATCACGGCGGTGAGCCGATCGACGGTCAGCCCGATATGGATGTCCAGCGCTCCGGAGGTCAGCCAGGTATAGAGGCGGAGCGTGGTGTGATGGCCGCCGGCCACATCGAGAAAGGCCAGGACCGAGAGGAAAAACGAGACGACGACGGCCGGGACGGCGACAAGATGCGCCCTGTCCTTGATCCAATGCCCGCCGAGCCCAAGGATCAGGAAGGCGGCAAGCGGCAGGAGCGGGATGAGTTCGTAGGTCATCGATGGGGGTCCTGGCGCCGTTCAGCGCATGCCTTTTTCCGTACGCGACTGTGAGGCGCGAATCGTCACCATTTCAGCAGTTGAAAGTCGTCGACGTTGATCGTCGATCGGGATCGGTGCAGGGCGATGATGATCGCGAGGCCGACGGCAACCTCGGCGGCGGCCACCGTCAATGCGAAAAAGACGAAGACTTGGCCGGCCACGTTGTGAAAGTACTCGGAAAAAGCGACGAAGTTGATGTTGGTGGCATTGAGCATGAGCTCGACCGAGAGCAGAATGATGATGATGTTCCGCCGGATCAGGACGCCCACCATGCCGGTCAGGAAGACGACCCCGCTCAAGACGAGATAGTACGAGACCGGGACCGTCATGCGGCACGCGTCCGTAGCTGGAAATGACCCCGCTCCGTGGCGATTCGGCGGCGGATCCCTGAGGGGTGATCGGTCACGTTTCCGCCTCGCTCCCGAGGAGATTCCGCTTGGCGAGGATGATCGCGCCGATCATGGCGACGAGCAGCAGCAACGACGCCACTTCGAACGGATACAGATAGGTCGAATACAGGACGTCCCCGAGCGCTTCCGTGTTGCCCGGTCCCCCGGCCTCGGCCGCCGCGTCCCCGGCCGGCGGCGCCGAGCGTCCCTTGATCATCGACACGACCGCTCCCTCCGCGAGGAGCAGAAATCCGGTCACGGCGGCTGCCGGCCATTGTCGGTGGTATCGCTCATCCTGCTTCATGTTCAGCAGCATGACGACGAACAGATATAAGACGAGAATCGCGCCGGCGTAGACGATGACCTGGACGGCGGCGAGAAATTCCGCATGCAGCGTCACATACAGGCCCGCCACGTGAAAGAACATGATCAGGAGCGAGAGCGCGCTGTAGATGGGGTTGCGCAGCGCGACCACGAGGATCGAGGTCGCGGCGATGATGACGGCAAAATAGAAAAAGAAGAAATGCTCCATGATCGATCCGTGCGGCGTTCCTGGTCGCTGCGGCTCAGCTCGGCTTTTGAGGAAGGTGCCCGAATGAGACGTTGAAGAACGCCACGTTCGGGTGCTGCAGCTCCAGCCGCTTCTCGCGCACCGGAAACGCCCGGTCCCCGATCGCGAGCAGTTGCTGCTTGTTCAAGTGGAGCTGGCGTTTGTCATACACGGCCCATTCGAACTCCTGCGTCATGCCGAGGGCGTCTACCGGACAGGCGTCGACGCACATGCCGCAAAAGAGGCACCGCGTCATGTCCATGTAATATTCTTTGGAGTAGCGTTTCGTCGGCTCGCCAGGCACTTCCGCGCTCACCACGCGAATCACGCGCGACGGGCAGGCCGCCTCGCAGAGATCGCACCCCACGCATTTTTCCGTCCCGTCGTCGTAGCGGAGCAGCGCGAGCATGCCGCGGTAGTTGTCCGGCAAATTTCGTTTTTCATGAGGATACTGCAGCGTAATGGGCTTGTAGTGCAGCAGGTGCGACAGCGTCGCTCTCATGCCGACGAGGATCTCGTAGAACGTGATCGTCTTGATCCAGGCTTTGAGTCTCTGCATGTCGGGCATAGCGGGCGCGCGGACGCTCAGCCTTTCGGGAAGAAATAGACCGCAATCGACGTGACGATGATATTCCCGAGCGCAATCGGCAGCATCACCTTCCATCCAAACTTCATCAGTTGGTCGTACCGCAAGCGCGGCAGCGTGGCTCGGAGCCAGAAAAAGAGGAAGAGGAAGGCGTACGCCTTGACCGTAAACCAGGCGATATTCTCCACCCACGCGACATGCTCGAGCCCCAGATGCCCGAGAATCGTGCCGGGGTACGGCGCGTTCCATCCACCGAGGAACATCGCGGCGGCCACGCACGAGACGAGCACCATGTTGGCGTATTCGGCGATGAAGAAAAATGCGAACCGCATGCCGCTGTACTCGGTGAAGAAGCCGGCCACCAACTCGCTCTCCGCTTCGGGAAGGTCGAACGGCACGCGGTTGGTTTCCGCGACGGCGGAGATGACGTAGACTACGAAGGCAAAGATCTGGGGTGCGGGCAGCGCGAACACGAACCAGTGCCAGAAGCCTCCGGCCTGCGCTTCCGTGATCTTCACCAGGCTGAGGGAGCCGGCGAGGATGAGGACGCCGACGATCGCGAGCCCCACGTTCAGTTCATAACTGATGACCTGCGCCGCGGATCGCAAGCCGCCCAGGAGCGAGTACTTACTGTTGGAAGCCCAGCCGCCGAGGATGATCCCGTACGCGCCGATCGAGGCAAAGGCGAGGATGTACAGAATGCCGATGTTGATGTCGCTGATCACGAACGGCTTCACGGTGATGCCGAAGATTTCGAACGTCTGGCCGGGGCCGAACGGAATGACGGCAAAGCCGATCAGGGCGGGCACCATGGCCAGGATCGGGGCGAGCGTGAACATGAATTTGTTCGCGCCGGCCGGCACGATGTCTTCCTTGAAAAACAACTTCAACCCGTCGGCGATCGGCTGGAGGACGCCGTAGGGGCCCACCTCCATCGGGCCCATGCGGTCCTGCATCCAGCCGAGGACTTTTCGCTCGGCCAAGGTCAAGATCATCACGGTGAGCATGACCACCCCCATCACGGCGGCGATCTGGGCGAGCGAGATGGCGAGGCGGAGGCTGAGTTCAGTCACGATGTCGCTCCATGGATGACATGATGGATTTCATTGAGAACTCCTTGCGGCAGAGGCGGTTTGCCCATCGCCCGGTCCCCCTTCATCCGTCCTGGCCATGGAGACCCATGCCGTCCGGAACGTCGGGACCTTCGTCTCCGGATCGACAGCACAGTCGAACAGGCTCATCGCTTCGCGCGCGAAGTGGTCGGGAAACCAGACGGTTCCGACCGGCACGCGCGCCGCGAGCTTCACCGGCGTCGTGAAGGAGCCGTGCGCGTTCGAGAGGCGGACTCGATCGCCGTCCTTCAGCGACCATTTTCCCGCGTCGTCGGGATTGATGCGCAACACCCCTTCGGCTTCGACCTGCACCAGTCCTTTCGACCTCGTCGAATATTTCCCGGAGTGAAAGAGACTTTGGACCAACCGCAACCGAACCAAGCCCTCAGGCTCCTCAGGCCGGGGGCCCAGAGTATAGCGGCTCGCGACATCCGGACGAAAGCCCTCCGCGAGATAGTGCCGCAACACCTGTTGATCGACCTTCGGCGGCAACGGACCGGGCCCGAGCGAGGCGTACCCGGGAATGAGGCTGCGGATCTCTTTGAGCACGGCCTTCGAGGCCTCGTACTCGAGCGGAACGCCGAGCAGCACCGACAAGGCCGACAAGATTTCCCAGTCGGGCCGGCTTTCCCCGATCGGGTCGATCGCCGGACGGACAGCCTGCACGTGGCCCTCGGAATTCGTAAATGTTCCCGCTTTTTCCAACGACGACGCGGCCGGCAGGACGACGTGAGCGAGCGATGCGGTCTCCGTCAGGAACAGCTCTTGGCAAAGCAGAAAGTCCAACCGCTCCAGCGCGTCTCGTACGCCAAGATGAGCGGGCAGGGTGGCGACCGGGTTTTCGCCCACGACGATCATGCCTTTCAACCGGCCCGCCCGGGCCATATCGAGCATCTCGGTGAGCGTGGCGCCGAATCTCTGCGGAATCTCCCTATGCCAGACAGGGCCGAACCGGCTTCGGGAGGCGGAATCGGCGACGGCGCGCGCACCCGGAAGCCAATCCGGGACGGCGCCCATTTCGATTGCGCCTTGATCATTGTTTTCTTCCGCCAACGGAGCGAAGCCGCAGCCCGGTGCGGTCAATTTTCCGAGGAGCAGGAGAAGGTCGAGGAGATTCACGCAGCTGCGGAAGGCGTTCGGGCTCCTGAGCAGATCTTGGCCGACGAGCACCACCAGGCGACGTCCTTGCGCGAGACGCTCCGCCATGGCCAGGCACTGTTCCCGGGTCGCAGTCGTTCGTTCGGTCACATCCGGCCACGATAGGGAGCCCACCGCCTGCGAGACGGCCGACACATACTGCGGAGCCTCTCGCCTCAAAGTTTCGTCCACATGCCCGCCTTCGACGACGGCCTTGACCAGTCCGACCAGGGCATCGCTGAACCGCTCCGGCGGGACGCAGACATGATGCCGGGCAAGATTCGCGATGTTGCTGATCGCGCCGATGGCCGGCACCAGCGATTCCATCGTTAACAGCTCGGCACGGTGTTTTTTTACCGCTTCCTTGACCTTCAAGCCGGTGACGGGGTTCGTTTCGGTGATATTGGTCCCGACCAGCAACAGCGTGTCGGCTTGTTCGATGTCCTCGAACGACACCGTCCACCGGTGTGTGCCCTGCACGCGCCGCATGGCGTCGACGGCATTCACCTGGCCGTAGCGGGCGCTGCTGTCGACATGGTTCGTCCCGATGGCAAGCCGCATGAATTTTTGGAACAGATAGAGTTCCTCGTTCGTGAGCCGGCCGGAGATCAGACCGCCGACCGAGTCGGCTCCGTGTTGCTCCTTCACGCGGGCCAGTCCTTCCGCGGCGAACTCTAGCGCATCCTCCCACGTCGTTTCGGCGAGAACGCCGTTCCGGCGGACGAGCGGTTTGGTGAGGCGATCCGGATGCTTCGCGGCATGGAACCCGAAGTACCCTCTCGCGCACAAATCGCCGTTGTTGCGGCCGGCCCCATAGGAGGAATTCACTTCGATGAGTTCGTTGCCCTTCGTCTGCACGGTGATCTCGCATCCGTCGCCGCAGTAGTGGCACAGGGTGTCGGCGCGCTTCAGCATCCAGGGCCGGTACTCGTACATGGACAATCGGCTCGTAATGGCGCCGACGGGACAGATTTGCACGCAGCCGCCGCAGAACTCGCAATCGAGCGGATGGGCGCCGAAGGATTTGATCTCCGTCATCGTGCCGCGGCCCGAAGGGGCGAGCGCCTTCACGTCCATCACTTCATCGCAGTACCGCACGCACCGGAGGCATTGCACGCAGCGGTTCATCTGCGTCTCGATCAGCGGGCTGAAATATTCTTTCTGGAAGATCCGCTTGGTCTCGATGAACCGGCTCGCCGTCGCCGTATATTGGTGCGAAAAGTCTTGGAGATCGCAGCGGCCCCCTTGATCGCACACGGGACAGTCGAGGGGATGGTTCGCCAGGATGAATTCCAGCACCGATTTGTGCGCGTCGTTCACCACGGTCGTCGCCGTGCGGACCGCCATCCCGTCTGCCGCAAGCGTGCTGCAGGACGTCTGCAGCTTCGGCATCTTTTCGATCTCGACGAGGCACATCCGGCAGTTGGCGTCCGGCTTCAGTTTAGGGTGATAGCAGAAGTGCGGGATCATGACGCCGACCCGGCGGGCCGCTTCGATCACGAGGGTGCCCTTGGGCACGGTGATCGGGATGCCGTCAATCGTGAGCCGGACGGTGTCCTTTGGTGAATCAGCCATCGTGAGACTCGTCTCTCGGGATGACGTGACAGGCCGTGAGGCTCACGTCGTCCCCGCCGAAATCAGATTACCGTTTTGACCCGGCACCAGCGGGTACGGGCCTGATCAAATTCGCCGCTTCTGCTTCATGGATGAGCGTCACGTATTCGTGGCGCCAATGCTTCAACGTGCTCATGATGGGCGACACCTCGGCGTCTCCGAAGGCGCAGACCGTCCGGCCGGCGATATTCTTGCAGAGGTCCGAGAGGGTCTCGAGATCCTGGGGCCGGCCCTGCTTCGCGACGATGCGGCGCATGGTCTGCACCAGCCAAGAACTGCCTTCCCGGCAAGGACTGCACTTCCCGCAGGACTCGTGATAGAAAAATTCCATGAGCCTGAGCGCAGCCCAGACCATGTTCGTGCCCTCTTCCATGACCGTCACGCCGCCGGATCCGAGCATCGAGCCCGCGGCCGCGACCGATTCGAAATC
>DASTSI010000022.1:0-5657 GCA_035760745.1 Nitrospira sp.
CCGTCGCGCCGTCGATCACCCGGTGGTCGAACGACAGGCTCAGGTATCCCATCGGCCGGATCGCGATGGCGTCGTTGACGACGACCGGCCGCTTCTCGACCGCGCCGACGCCCAGGATCGCGATTTGCGGCTGGTGAATGATCGGCGTGCTGAACAGACTGCCGAACCCGCCGTGGTTCGTGATCGTGAACGTACCGCCCTGCACCTCGTCGGGGGTGAGCCGTTTGGTCCTCGCGCGCTCCGCCAGATCGGCGATCTCTTTCGCCAACTGCTCGAGGCCCTTGCGGTCGGCATGGCGCACGACGGGGACCAGCAACCCGTCTTCGAGCGCGGTCGCGATTCCGATATGCAGATCCTTTTTGAGGACGATGCCCTGCTCTCCCCAGGACGAGTTCACAATCGGCACGTCACGGAGCGCGCGCGTCACGGCGCGGACGACGAAGGGCAGATACGTGAGGTGCTTCCCCTCGCGAAACTTGGCGATCGCCGAATAGTCCGCTTCGAAGAACGTGGCGACGTGCGCGGATGTCTGCTTGCTCTTGGCCATGCGCTCGGCGATCGTCTTGCGCATCTGCGTAACCGGGACGATCTCTTCGCCCATCGACCGGTCGGCCGATCCGGCATCGAGCGCCGCGGCCTCGGTTTTGACGTGCGCGATGAAGTCCATCACGTCCTTCTTGGTCACCCGCCCTCCGGCCCCGCTTCCTTTCACGCGCGATAAGTCCACGCCATGCTCCCGCGCCAGCTGCCGAACGGCGGGAGAGTGGTGGGCTTCCCCCGTAGGAAGCGGCTCCACCGGGCGGATGACGACGCCGCCGACACGGCTGACCACTTCGGACGGCGGGGTGCTTTCGATGCGCGCCAGCACGGTCCCAACCGGCACGGTCTGGCCCTCCTTGATCAGGACCTCATTGAGCACACCGGTGGCCGGAGAAGGAATCTCGAGCGAGACTTTCTCCGTCTCGACTTCCAGCAGCGATTGATCCTTCTCGACGGTACCGCCGGAGGGCACGAGCCATTTCACGATGGTCCCCTCCGCAATGCTTTCCCCGAGCTGGGGCATGATGATGTCGGTGGCCATCTTCACGCGACGAGGAATGAGTGCGCAGTCCTCATCGCTCGGTCCTCTCAATACGCCGCGAGCTTCCGTGCGGCGGTGACGATGTCGCTCGTCTTCGGCAGAAAGAATTCTTCCAATGGGGTGCTGAACGGCACCGGCGTGTCCGGCGCGGCGATCCGGACAACTGGTCCGTCCAAGCAGTCGAAGCATTCTTCCGCGAGGAGCGCGGCGATCTCGGCGCCGATTCCGCCGGTCTTGTTGTCCTCGTGCAGCACGATCGCTTTGCTCGTCTTACGCACCGACTCGAAGATGGCCTCCTTGTCCAGCGGCGCGAGGGTGCGCAGGTCGATCACCTCGAGGTCGATGCCTTCCTTGGCGAGCATCTGCGCCGCTTCGAGCGCCAGATGCACCATGGCGCCGTACGTCACCACCGACATGTCGGCGCCGTGCCGCTTCACGTCGGCCTTGCCGATCGGGACGATGAAATCCTCCTTCGGCACGTTCGCCTTGATGCGGCGGTAGAGAAACTTGTGCTCGAAGTAGATGACCGGGTTGGGGTCGCGGATCGCGGCCTTCAGCAGCCCTTTCGCGTCGTAGGGCGTGGACGGCGCGACGAGCTTGAGCCCGGGCGAGTGGAAGAACCAGCCCTCGGGGCATTCCGAGTGAAACGGCCCGCCGTGGACCCCTCCGCCGAAGGGCGCGCGGATGACCAGCGGCACCGCGGCGCCCCACCGGTAGTGATTCTTGGCCGCGACCTCGGTGATCTGGTCGAAGGCGCAGGAGATGAAGTCGGCGAACTGCATTTCCACGACCGGACGGAGTCCCATCATCGCCGCGCCGATCGCGGCGCCGACAAACCCGGATTCGGCGAGCGGCGTGTCCAGCACCCGCCACTCGCCGTATTTTTGGAGAAAGCCCTCGGTAATCCTGAAGGCGCCGCCGTAGATGCCGATGTCCTCGCCCATGAGGAAGACCCGTTCGTCCTGTGCCATCTCCTCGTCCAGGGCCTGAGAGATCGCCTCGAGGTAGCTCACTTCCCCGCTCGCCTGAGTTACGGTCGTCATACGCGTTCCTCCCGTCTGAATGCGGCGGCTAATCACTTTCCGCTTGCTCGGCGAACACGCCCTCCAAAACTTCCCGGCCTTCCGGCAGGGGACTCTGCTCTGCGAATTCGAGCCCGGCTTCGACTTCTTTCTTCGCCCGCTCCTCGATCTCGTGGAAGTAGGTCTCGTCGCCGTAGCCCAGCTGCATCAGCAGCCGCTCGGCGGTGAGGATCGGGTCTTTCTGCTTCCACGCGTCGAGGAGCTCTCGGGGCACGTATTTGGCCGGATCGTGCTCGGAATGCCCATGCATGCGCATCGTTTTGAATTCGAGGAACGTCGGCCCTTCCCCCGCCCGCGCCCGCGCGATCGCCCGCTTGGAGGCCAGGTACACGGCCGCCACGTCGTTCCCGTCGACGATCTCGCCGGGCATGCCGTACGCCTTCGCCCGTTCCACCACGTCCGCGATCGCCATCTGATAGCGGAGGGGGGTCGAGTACGCGTACTGGTTGTTGTTGCAGAAGAAGACGACCGGAAGTTTGCGCACCGCCGCGAAGTTCATCGCCTCGTGGAAATCGCCCCTGCTGGTGCCCCCGTCGCCGGTCCCGGCAACGACCACGCGGGATTCCTGCCGGATCTTGAACGCCAGCGCAGCGCCGGCCGCTACCGGCATGTTGTCGGCCAGGTGACTCACAAAGCCGATGATGCCGCGCTTCAGGTCGCCCATGTGCACGTTGCCGTCCTTGCCCTTCGTGGGGCCGGTCCGCTTTCCCAGGTATTGAGCGAGGACTTCACCGGGCGTGATGCCGCGGATCAGGAAGGCCCCCATGTCGCGATGGAAGGGGGCGATCACGTCGTCGCGCTCGAGCGCCGAGGCATAGCCGACCGCGATGGCTTCCATTCCGTGGCTGGTATAGCAGCCGCCTACGATCCGTCCTTGGCGGTAGAGCGCCGTGATCCGGTCCTCGAGCGCCCTTGTGAGCCGGAGGTAGTAGTACATCTGCAGGAGATCGCCGCGCTTGATGTCTCTCGTCACGTCTGCCAGGTCCATGGTTCCTCCTCGCAGCGGCGGTTAGAGTGCCGGCATGTCCTTCCACGACAGCAGGGGTCTGTGCTCACGACAGAGCGGGCACTCCGCCGGTTCCCACTGCGGCATGTCGAGATCCGTGGCGTAGTAGAAGGGATACTTGGCGGCCAAGTCCTTCACCAGCTCAAACTGACCGCTGTCGCGGCGCGCAAAGACCATCATGCCGGCCAGTTCGCCGCCATGGTCGGTGATGACCTTGCCGAGCTTGCTGACGCAATTGCCCCGAGTCGTGACGTCATTGAGAGCCAGAAACCGTTCGCCGGCGTTCACGGCGCCGGCCCTGATTTCCGTGCCGATTCGCCCCGTCTCGCAACTGTAGGGCGTCAAAGTCACCCGCAGGGGACTCGTCGGCTCAAGCCGCTCCGCCATGCCACGCGCGAGCGCTTCCGCGGCCGAACTGGTGGCGACGAGCCCGATCACCGGATGATGGTGAAATGCCCGCCTCACCCAGTCGGCCATATCCTCCACGATCATCCTGACCAAGTCCGGGAATCGGATGATGGACTCGAATCGGAGATACGAGCCCGTATGGTGCCCGGAGACGACTTCGACATGCGTGTCGAAAAAGACCGAGCGGGACGTCCGCAAGATATGCAGAATGTCCCACTCGGTGAGTTTGGTATGGTTGCCGGCTCGGATGACTTGTTCGAGCTTCGAATCGATGGCCGGCCCCGCATAGAGCGCACGATGACGTGCTTCCAGCGCGCTCAAGGCCTGTTCTTGGGCCGCCGTGGTCACTGACCCTCCTGCGGTCCGATGATTCTGGTTCGCAGCACGCCGATCGGCTGAATTTCCAGCTCGACCACGTCGCCCGGTTTCAGATAGCGGTCCAACTCCAATCCGCAGCCGCCCCCGACCGTTCCTGATCCGAGGACATCGCCCGGGTACATCATTTCTCCGCGCGAGACATGCGCAATCATCTGAGGGAACGTCCAATGGATCGTCCCGAACCGTCCCCTGGACCATTCTTCCCCGTTCACTCTGGCGATCATCGTCAACGAGCCGATGTCCGCGATCTCATCGGGGGTGATCAGACAGGGTCCGAGGGCCGTGGCGAAGTCCTTGCCCTTGGCCGGTCCCAAGCGGCAGACCATTTCTTGGAACTGCACGTCGCGTGCGCTGAAGTCATTCATGATGGTGTAGCCGGCGATGTAGTCCGCCGCCTGCCGCTCCGGTATGTCGCGGCCTTGGCGTCCGATGACGCAGGCGAGCTCCAATTCGTAGTCCAGCTTCGCCGTTTCGAGCGGCCAGGGCAGCGGCTCATCAGGTCCGATGATCGTGCGAGGATTGCCCTTGTAGTAGACCGGCGCTTTGTACCACTCCGGCGGAATGGGCTGGCCGCGCTTCTTGGAGGTCGCCGCGATGTGGTCTTCGAAGGCGATAAAATCCCGCAACGACGGCGGATTCGGGATCGGAGCGATCAGATGCACCGCGGCGGCCGGATGAACGACGGTCTCACCGTTCGGGCCCTGCGCGGTAGACCCGAGGACCTTCATGTAATCGAACGCGCGCCGCGCCGCCGCCATCGTGGACGGGCCTCCTTCGAGAAATTCGAGCATCGCCGGCGGCACTTGCGCGTCGGCCAGCCGCCGCGGCTGCGCCTCTCCCTGGTCCGACAGCCACCGGGCGTAAGCCATATTCAGATCCACGACCCGCTCGCCCTGGATCGCACCGACGCGGGCAAAGGGTCCAAGCGGGGTGGCGATCAGAAACGTCAGAAGTTTCATCGGGGGCTCCAGCTCGAGGCGTAATCCTTGAGCTCCATCGCGTCCATGTCCTGTTGAACCGTAAAAGGGCGCCTGGATTCGATCATGACGGCGACTTCCGCCGTATGCGTCTTGGCCTTGCTCGCCTGCACAGCATCCGGCTGCGGGCCATGGTGGATGCCCTGCGGGTGCAGGGTCAGCATGCCGGGTTGAATCCCCGCGCGGCTGAAGAACTCGCCCGCGTGATAGAAGAGCACTTCGTCATAGTCCATGTTCCGGTGGTAAAAGGGCACACGCAGCGCCTCGGGATCGCTCTCCAGGGGCCGGGGCGCGAAAGTCGAGACGAGGCAGCCTCCCGCTTGGAATGTCGCGTGGACGCTGGGAGGAAGATGGTAGCGAGGACTGGTGACCGGTCGAAAATCCCGCACGTTCAATTTCGCCACCCACAGGTCGCCTTTCCAGCCGACGACGTCCATGGGATAGAACGGATAGACCACCCTCGTCCACGCGCCTTGCCGTTTGATCCGCACTTCCCATTCCCGTCCCTCGGTTTCCGAGGGATCGGCCGTCTCCAACTCCGGCGCGACGAGCACGCCTTTGTCGAACAACGCATGCTGCCCGAGGGGCCCCCGGTCCGGCACGGAAAGACGTTCCGGCGTTTCGACGATCAGGAAAACCGCCGGCCCGGCATCGACGTGGATGCGGTACGTGGTGCCCTTGGGAATGACCACATAATCGCCGGGCTCGTAGCCCAGCGTCCCATA
>DASTSI010000023.1:0-11341 GCA_035760745.1 Nitrospira sp.
GGCGAACGTCGGCAATAATCCGGGGGATCAGACGATCGCCCCCGGGGAAAGCCGCACCTACACCTACTACGCGGATCCCTTCCTCGGCGAGACCGCTTCCCTCATCTGGGATTGGGGAAACGTCATGACTCATCCCCGCAACGGTCTCTACGGCGCGTTGATCATCGGGCCGAAGGGCGCGCAGTATCGGGATCCGAAGACCGGCGCCGACATTTCGAACAAGAACGCGTGGGTGGCCGATGTGATCGTCGATCAGACGGTTCCCGGTTATGAAGGCCGGACGAACTACCGGGACGCGGCCCTGTTCTTTCAGGACGAGGACAATATCATCGGAACCAGCTTCATGCCGTACGTGCAGAACACCGCAGGGCTGACCTCGGTCAATTATCGAGCAGAGCCGTACAAGTTCCGTGAAAGCAACGGCTGCACGCTCGGCAAAGTGTTCCAGCCCTGCGTCGTCGAGAAGCCGGAAGATCCGGCGACGCCGATCATCGAAGCCCATGCGGGCGATCCCGTGCGGATCCATGTTTTCGGCGCGAGCAACGAACAGAACGGCATGTTCAGCGTCGAGAGGCATGAGTGGCCGATCGAGCCCTTCATGCGGGGCGCCGACATGATCAGCGTCGTCGAGTTCTCTGGCTCCGAGGCGCTCGACGCCTTTCTCCCGAGTGCGGGCGGGCCGTTCCGTCTGCCGGGCGATTATGTCTGGAGCAATCAACGGCTGCCCTACGCGCAGTCGGGACAATGGGGGTATTTGAGGGTGCTGCCGGCGGGCGACCAACGCGTCAAGCCGTTGGCCGGCGCTCATGCCGCGAGACAACAGGCGGATGCGAGTCGTGCGCCCGGGGCTCAGTCGGCGACTCTGTCGCACCGCTGATTCGGCGGTGCAGATGTCAACGCAGCTCAATGGGTTACGTTCCGGCCGGACCGGGCAAGCATTGGTCGATCATCGTCCACTTCAAGAGGGAGGTCCTGCATGGTCTCGAACCACACATACCGCCTCGTCATGGTTGCAGCCTGGCTGACCCTCTGCGCGTCGGCCGCCCAAGGGGAATCTGCACAGAGGACCGTGCAGGCCGAACTCCTGTCCGGGGACCGCGTGCTGCTCGGCACGGTGGCCGAGATCAGAAGCGACCAGGCGCGGATCGATACCGGGGAAGTGCAACCGAGGTTCGTCCCGATGGGAGTGCGAAAGAGCAAAGGATTGCCGGATCTCAAACAGGGGGATCGCGTCGAACTGACGCTCAATGATCAAAATCTCCTCGTCGACGTGCATCTCATCGATGAGGCGAGTCATCACCGAGTGCTTGAGGGGCAAATTGCCGAAGCGCTGGGGACCGGACATGACCGGGCGGTCCTTCGGACGACTCGCGGGAAAGAGGAATCGTACGGCATTCGGCCGGTCGCGCGGAGCAAAGTCGCTTCCGTGCCGCCAGGCGTGGACGCGGTCTTTTTGATCGACGAGATGGACCGGATCGTGGACGTGACGTTCGGGAGCGGGGAGGCGGTGCATCGGGCCGCGGAACTCTGGCGCAGGAAAAGTCCGTTGAAGGGCAACTTCGACAAAATCACCGGCGTGATCGTCAGGCCTCTGAACCGGAATACGGTCGTGATACGGACGGAGGACGGCAAGGAGCAGGAGTACGAGGTCCGTCCATTCCTGCACGAGAAGATGGAGGCATTAGCAAAGGGCGATGCGATCGTGCTGCTGGTGGATGAGGAACATCTGGTGGGAGATGTCGGGATCCCCCCGAAGTCCAGCGCCGCCCCGCCGCACGAGTGAGGGGTCGCACGCGGCCGAACGCGTCAAGGACCCGTGATCGGTCTTCGTCCCGGCTCGGTCCGGGTCACCGCGCTTGCTTCCGTTGCAGCAGGGCGCGGGCCTGTTCACTCAGTTCTTTGATCAGGACTCCCATTTTGGGATGAGAAGGCTGGAAGTCCACCGGCACCTCGTAGTGCGTGATGCGCTCGGTGGCGGTGGGGCCGATCGACCCGACAATCATCTTCTTACACGCGTCCTTGAACTGAGCGGTGTGCCCCGTCTGTTCGGCCAATTGCATGACGTGATCGATTTGGGCCGCGTTGGTGATCAGCATGACGTCGATCTTCCCCGTCAGGACGGCTTGTATCGCCTGCCTCAACGGCTCGGTGTCTTCCGGTAACGCCCACCGATACACGGGCACGGAAAAGACTTCGGCGCCCCTGTTAGTGAGGTCCTGAACCATCTCGGCGTTCGGGGCGCCGTACTCCTGCACGGCGATGCGCAATCCCCGAACCGGGCGGTAATAGTCGAGCGTCGCGATGACGTCATGCCACGTGTTGGGTTCCGGGACCGCGATGCTCGGCTCCAGGCCGCGCGCTTTGAGCGCCGCCACGGGCTTCGGGCCGCGCGCGACGACGATCGTCTGTTTCAGCGCGTCGATGATCTGGGCCTCCGGGTACCGAGTCGTGAGGATGTCGAGCAGCGCGTTCGTCCCGACCCCGGTCATCAGGATCACAATATCGAGCTGGTGCAGGGTCAGTTTCACGCCGAACCGGAAGACGGCGGCGTTGTCCTGAAGCGGGATGGGGACTTCGCGAAGCGCGGGCACGACCCGGGCGATGCCGCCCTGCCGCTGGATCAGCCGTTCGATCTCCTTCGCCATGCGGCTCTCGAAGGAGAGGACACGGAGCCCGGCGAATCCCTTGTCGTCCGCGGTCGGCACGCGTCATCCGTTACGGGCGGGCGTCTTTGGCGCAGCGGAAGCCGGTTGATTCGTTCCTGATGGTCGGATCGCCCTCCACCCGGGTGAAGATTCGGACGGTCGGCGTCTCGTTCTGCCAACCGGATCCTCTCAACACGCGTTTCGTCCCGGTCTCCGGTCCCCGCGGGTTTTTTTCGGGGCTCTTTTCGTAGTACCGCGGATCGTACCAATCGCTGACCCATTCCCACACGTTGCCGGCCATGTCATACACGCCGTACGGACTCTTGCCCGCCTCATAGCTCCCGACGGGCATCAGGGTTTTCTCGCCGGCCCAGTGCTGGTTGAAATTCAAATGCCGGTTCGTCGGCTCGACGTTGCCCCAGGGGAAGCGCCAATCATTGTTGCCCTTGGCGGCCTTCTCCCATTCCGCTTCGGTCGGCAGGCGCTTGCCGGCCCATCGACAGTATGCATCGGCATCCGACCAGTCCACGTTGACCACGGGGCGATCCTTGAGCGACGCGGTGATCGCGGCGCCCTCCCACAGATTGCGCGTGGGGTTCTTCGGATTTTGCGGCACGCGGTGGCCGGTCGCCTTGACGAACTCCAGGTATTGCCCGTTCGTGACCTCATATTTGTCGATGTAATAATCGTCCAGATACACCTGATGGCGCGGATATTCGTCGCGCCCCCCGTCCCGGTCGCCCGGCGGCACACCCATCGGGAACGGCCCGGCCGGAATGAGGACCATCGGGACGCCGTCCTGTCCTTGTATCGTCGTTTCGAGCCCCATGGCCCACGAAGCAAGCGACAGCGTGAACATTGCGGTCAGTAGGTATCGCGGAACCGACATGAGAAAGACTCCTTGGCTTGGAAAGCGCCATCGTAGCACAGGCATCCGGCCGGCTGCATGGGGCATGACCGCCGGAAAATCGATTTGACGGCCTGATCGGTCCACCCTAGTATACAAAGCGCGAGGCATGGATGAAGAAGACATTTCATCGCGGGCTCCGTCACGTGGCGCTTCGTGTCGTCGACCTGAAGCGCTCCCGGGCGTTTTACGAGCAGATCCTCGGCATGGAGGTGGTGTGGGAACCGGATCCGGACAATGTCTATTTCACGTCCGGCATCGACAACTTGGCGCTGCACCAGATCGGTCCACAGGACATGTCCGGGTACCTGCCGGCGACGCCGCAACGGCTCGATCATCTCGGCGTGATCCTCGAGAGCCCGGAAGCGGTCGATGAGATGTATCACGAGATCTCGCCGAAGCTCGAGTCCTTCGGCGGCCGCATCGTCAAGCCACCCAAGCGGCATCGGGACGGCAGTTATTCATTCTACTTTTCGGATCCGGACGACAATCTCATCCAGGCCCTCTTCGAACCGAGGATCAGCAAGCTGACATTAGGAGTGGGTCGGTCCTGAGCACGATGAGCCGCATGTGGGAACAGCTTCCTCGGCAGCATTACGTGAGCCTCGTCCCTTGGTCGTGGGTGCAGTTGGAGAGCGCCGAGCGGCCGGGGCCTTTTCCGTTCGTGGCCGGGGTCGCGCCGGAGGTAGTGGCGAGTCTCCACGAGGCCCACAGTCTGTTGGCCAGCTCCATCGATACGGCGATCAGCGACGTGTTTTCCAAGCGGGCGCCGCTCGACGATCCGGATCGCGGCCGTCGGTTGGAAGACGCCTACGCCGAGTTGGTGGCGGGACGGCCCTATCTTCGCCAGCACATCAAGTGCGGCCGCGGGACGGATGGGGTTTTCCACTGGGAGTTTCCGACGGATCCGACCAAATCCAACACGGTAACCAATGGCGGGTTGCGGATCTTTCATTCGGTGAAGCGGCAGGCGATTCCCATCGGTTTCGATCAACGTGCGCTGGGACCGATCGTCGGGAAAGTACTCGGCATGCTGGACGGCACGCATCAGGTCGAAGAGCTGCGCACGGTCGTCGCCGCAGCGCCGCGCGAGGCGCAGGCGGTCCTTACCCGGCTCCTCGAATCCCTGCATCAATACGAGTGCCTCGTCACGTCGCCCGCCTCTTCCGCGCGGCAACTGTGGTTCGACACGGTGCAGGACCGGGATACGGTCCATCTCGGTCATGCGGCACTCCTCTATCGTCAACAGGATCAGGTCTTCCTCTTCGATCCCTGGCTGCTTCCCTGGTTCGCGGAATCCTCCGTACCATCGCTCTGGGGCGCACTGTTGCCGAAACCGGCCGCCGTCTTCCTGACCCACGATCATGACGATCACGTGGATCCCCGGACCCTCCTTCACTTGCCGAAGGAAACCCCGATCATTGTTCCGAGCCGGCGAAACCGCAGAAAGCTGTACTACGACTACCTGGGGCTGCTGCGTGAACTCGGTTTTGGCCGCGTCGTGGAGCTGGCCCACGGCGAATGCTGGCCGTTCGAAGGCGGGACGGTGGTGTCGGTGCCGTTCTACGGCGAGGATCCCTGCGACCTGGAGATGCCTCGCAACTGCTACCTGATCAGCGATCGAGGTCAGAACGTGTTGGTGCATGCCGACAGCGGCCCCACCAACGACGGCCGATCCGCGTTGAAGGACCATGTCATTGAGCGGCTCGTGGCCCACTACGGCCCGATTGCGCTGGTGTTTGCGTCCCAGCAGCAACTGCTTGAACTCCGAACCCACGCCGCCCACGGTCCGCTGTCGCATCCGGGGAAGTGGCTCGATGTCGGGGAGAACGGGTATTTGACGAACGAGTATTTGGCCGAGGTGTGTCGGGCTGCCGGCGCCAAACTGTTCGTCTCCTATGCCACGGGCGGCGCCGACTGGTATCCGGACCATCTCTCGTTCATGTTCAGCCGCCGCAACCCGGCGAGGACGGCGCTCCTCACGGCCCATTGGGAACGGCCCGAAGCCCTCAAATCGCTTCTATCGCCCCACGGCTGCGGCTATCATTACGCTCAAGCCCTGGAACGGTATCGCGCGGCGCCGGGCGGCGGCATCGACGTGTTGGCCGCCGGCGGGGCGCTCGACCCGCTCCAACTCTATCGGCGTCAGTACGGCGATCCGCCCTTTATGAAAGCCGGACGGTAGGCCGAAGCCGACGGAACATCAAAAGGAAGTCATGGCAGCGTCATCACGACCGATTCTTGTCACCGGGGCAGCGGGTTTCATCGGCTTCCATGTCGCCAAGCGGCTGCTCGCGCGAGGTGACGACGTCGTCGGGCTCGACAACATCAACGACTACTACGATGCCCGGTTGAAGCAGGCCCGGTTGGCCCAACTGACCGCGCTCCGGGGGTTTCAGTTCGTGAAGCTCGATCTGGCCAATCGGCAGGGGATGAAGGAATTTTTCGCCGAACAGCCGTTCCGTCGCGTGGTGCACCTGGCCGCGCAGGCCGGGGTTCGGTACTCGCTCGTGAATCCCCACGCCTATACGGACAGCAATATCGAAGGCTTTCTCAATATTCTCGAGGGATGCCGGCATGCCGGCGTCGAGCATCTGGTGTACGCCTCTTCCAGCTCCGTCTACGGCGGCAACACGCGCATGCCGTTTTCGATTCATGACAACGTGGATCATCCGGTGTCGCTCTACGCGGCCAGCAAGAAAGCCAATGAGCTGATGGCCCACTGTTATGCGCACCTGTACCGCCTTCCCTGCACCGGCCTCCGGTTCTTCACCGTGTACGGACCGTGGGGCCGGCCCGATATGGCCCTGTTCCTGTTCACCAAGGCGATTCTCGAAGGACGGCCGATCGAGGTATTCAACGACGGCAAGATGCGCCGAGACTTCACCTACATCGACGACATTGTCGAGGGAGTGATCAGGACGCTGGATCGCACCGCGGAAGCGGACCCGAACTGGTCGGGCGACCGGCCGGATCCGGGAACCAGTATGGCTCCTGCCCGGATCTACAACATCGGCAACCACCAACCCGTGGAACTCCTGCGATTCATCGAGGTGTTGGAGCAGGCCCTGGGAAAGCGCGCGGAGAAGAAATTCATGCCCCTGCAGGCCGGCGACGTGCCGGCCACCTATGCGGACATCGATGATCTGTCGCGTGACGTGGGCTTCAAGCCCTCAACGCCGATCGAGGTCGGCATCCCGCGATTCGTCGAGTGGTATCGCGAGTTTTATAAAGTCTAGCGAGCTGCCTGGGCAGGAATCGACGCCGCGCACGTTTACCGATATCCCACGTCCCCGTGCTGAGAAAATTCCCCACGCCCGATATGACGGCCTCGCCGCGGATACGAGTGAATCCGCGGCGCCCGAAGGATTTGTGCCGCCCGGAGGCGGTACCCGATCATTGACAGCCGACGGGGACAAAGCCCGTTCCGAAGATCCGGGTCAGGGCATGATATCGGACATTGTCGTTGAACGAGAAGCTCGGACCCCGGCGATTGCGGTCTGACACGTCCCCGCCATAGGAAGGATCGTTCCCGAAGAAGAACCCGCCGCGCGTCTTGAGATTCAAGTGTAACCACTCGCTGTACATCCCACAGACTTCCGCTTGCACCGATCCTCCGGAGAGGCCGATGCTCGCGTACCATTCTCGTGCCCAGTCCGGCATGCCGGGTCTTCCTGTCAAGGCCGCCGGATGGCGGTCGGGGTAGGCCGGCACGTCGTATGGAGGCGTCCCGACGACCGGTGGACGGTACGTCGGCATATTGTCCAGCGAGGGAACGACTGACAGCGGTTTGAGGGTCATGAGGGTGCAGCCTTCTATATCCTTGTTGGTGTAAAGGATCGTCCCGTCCGGCTGCGGGCAGCTCCACATCTTCATGGGATCGAACTCGGCCTTTTCCGGTGTCTCCGACCACGCCGGTACCGACGTGGTCAGGAGCACGGCCGCCACTAGAGCAATGCTACGTGGCCGCATCACACACCTCCCTGGGTCGTGGTCACAAAGGCGCTTGGTTCACTGGGCGCCATGGGTCGATAGTTCATGCTATATCCCGCTCGTATTGACAAGCTAAGTCAGCGCCTTCTCGGGCGTCTATTCATCTTTAGAGGGGGACCGGGCCTGATCGGAGCCAGACGGCGCTCTGCTAGCCCATCGTGGCGATCAAGCGGACGACACCGTCGGGATCGGTTCCTACGAAGGTGGGCAGCACCGCGTCGGCTTCTCGCAGCTTTTCAGCTGGATACGTCGTGGCGACTCCGATGACCTTCATGCCCGCGCCACGGGCCGCCCGTATGCCGGCGACCGAATCTTCGAACACGAGACAGTCGGAGGGGAGCAGGGCCGGCCGGACGGGCCGCCGGGCATTCAGACGGGTGAGCGTCATCCGGTAGATCGCAGGGTCCGGCTTTCCGATGAGACAATCCTCGGCCGCCACGATCATATCAAAATCGTGCTCGATCAGCGTCCCAGCGAGGGCCTCATCGATCTGACGTCTCCGACCGCCTGAGGCGATGGCCAGTCGAAACCGGTGGACGGCGCTCTTCACGAATTCCGCCACGCCGGGAAACAATGCTGGTCGATGCCGGGCCGTATGCGCCCTGAACAGTTCCATCTTTCTTCGGGTGATCTCGTTCACGATGCGGGGGTCGCTTGTTCCATCCCGGGCGCTGAGGAGCAGTGCCGCACACATTCGCTCATCCATGCCACTATAGTCGCCATAATACTCCTCCGTGCTGAGCGAGAGGCCGAATTCAGAGAGCGCCTTCTTGAAGCATTCCACGTGAGGGCGCTCGTCGTCCGCGATGACGCCGTTGAAGTCGAAAATCAGCGCTCGGCTCACGACACCTGACTCCTTGCGTGCGGCACACTGTAGCGAAGCCCTTCCCGAGAGACAACGACTTACTCTTGTTCAAGGCCGTCCGCTACGGTATTCTCCGCCGGTGGATCGTGATCCCCCCATTGTGCCACCAGGTCTCAGGGACTGAGATGATCGAGAAGTCCGCGCGATGGCGGTCGACTGCGCTCAAGCGGACTCAGTCCGCCGTCCTGCTTGGAAATCCGGCGTGACCGACTACGGCGTACTCGGCAATCTCCTCGTCATTTTTTCCGTATCGATTGCCGTCGTCTTTGTCTTTCATCAGTTTCGTCTGCCCTCGATCGCCGGATTTCTCGTCGCCGGTGCGCTGATCGGTCCGCACGGGATGCATCTCATCTCGGATATCGAGACGGTTCAGGTCCTTGCCGAAATCGGGGTTGTCCTCCTCCTCTTCACGATCGGCATCGAGTTCTCCATCGTTCAACTCGCGTCGCTCCGCCGGTTGCTCCTGGTCGCGGCGCCGATCCAAGTCGGGGCCGTGCTGCTCGCCGCGTGGCTCGGCGGCCTGGTGGTGGGGATGAGATGGCAAGAAGGCGTGTTCTGGGGTTTTCTCATCTCCTTGAGCAGTACGGCGATCGTGCTGAAAGCCCTGGCCAACCGCGGGGAGAGCGATTCGATCCATGGTCGGGCGACGATCGGCATCCTCATTTTTCAGGATCTCGCCGTCGTCCCGATGATGCTGCTGACCCCGATCCTGGCCAGTCAGACCGACGGCGGGAGCCTCTCGATCTTTGTCACATTGGGCAAGTCCGCGCTGGTGGTCGGGGCCATTGTTGCCGCCGCCTGGTATGTCGTTCCCAAATTGCTTGCGCACATCGTCCGCAGCCGCAGCCGGGAGCTGTTCCTGCTGACGATCATCGTGCTCTGCCTCGGCATTGCCTGGCTGACTTCCCTGGGAGGCCTGTCGTTGGCGCTCGGCGCCTTTATCGCGGGCCTCGTTATTTCCGAGTCGGAATACAGCCATCAAGCTATGGCCGAAGTGCTTCCGTTCCGCGACAGCTTCAACAGCCTGTTCTTCGTTTCGATCGGCATCCTCATGAATTGGCGTGTCCTGCTCGAACACCCTATTCCCGTGATCGGACTCCTTGCGGGGATTTTGGTCGTCAAATTCCTGGCTGGCGGGATCGCGGCGCTGGCGATCGGCACTCCGCCGAGATCGGCGTTCATGGTCGGCGTCGGGTTGGCTCAAGTGGGCGAATTCAGCTTCTTGCTCGCACAGCAGGGGCAGGAAAGCGGGTTGCTGCGCGGAGATCCGTACCAGATCTTTCTCGCCGTCTCGGTCCTGTCAATGATCGTGACCCCGTTTCTCATGGAGTGGTCCCCATCGGTGGCGCGGCGCCTGGAGGCGATGCAGCGGCTTCGACACTGGCTGCCCGCCCGCACCACCGCGCATGCGACGCAGGTGGAAGGGAAGCAGATCAAGATCAAAGACCACGTCATCATCGTCGGCTATGGATTGAACGGGAGAAACTTGGCCCGCGTCCTGAGCGAGACTGAAATTCCTTATCTGGCCCTGGACCTCGACGGCGATACCGTCAAACGCGAGGCGCAGCACGGCGTGCCGGTGTACTATGGAGACGCGACGAACGCCCATGTCCTCCGGCACGTCAAGGTGGAAGAGGCCAAGGTCCTGGTCGTCGCCATCTCGGACCCCTTCGTCACGAGGCGCACGGTGCAGGTGGCGAAAGGCCTCAATCCGAAGCTGCACGTCGTTGTGCGGACCCGGTACCTTCGCGAGCTGGAAGAGCTGCATCAGTTGGGGGCGGACGACGTGGTGCCGGAGGAATTCGAGACCTCCATTGAAATCTTTGCGCTCGTCCTGCGCACCTACAATATGCCGCAGGAATTCGTCGTGCGGAAGGCCGAACAGATCCGGCGGGAAGGCTATGCGCTGTTGCGCCGGAGCGAACTCCCGGAGCTGGCGCACCATTTGCGCGGGGGGACCCTGACCGATGCCGACGTGGAGACCTGCCGAATCGATGACGATGCGCCGGCGGTCGGAAAAACCCTGGGCGACCTGGCGATCCGCCCGCGCACGGGCGCATCAGTGATCGCCCTCACCAGGGGCGGTGTGACCGAATCGAATCCCTCGACGAAGACGAAGCTCAGGGGCGGGGACATCCTCGTGCTGCTCGGCTCGCGGGAGCAGATCAGGAGAGCCATCAGTCTGCTCGTCGAGCCTCCGCAGTGAGCCGAGAGCAAGAATCCTGCGCCGTAATTCGATACGGCTGTACAGCATGCTGACCCGATGACCGTCAGCCAATTGCGTCATCCGGACGCAAGGTCGAGCCGCTAGCTTCTCCAGCGCAACGTTACACGACTTTTCAGCGGATGCTCGAACGGTCGACCGGTCTGCACCGACGCCAGATGGGCCGCTTTCAGCTTGTAGTACCATTTTGCCGGCGTGTCGGCGTCGTCGATCAGCATCAGGGCGGGCTTGTAGCGCAACCCCACGGCCTGGCGTTCCATCGCCTGCCGGTCCTGTGTCAGAAAAATGTTCGCGAAATACCGGAACAGGGTTTTGGAAAAGGGCAGCCATCGCAAGGCGTTCCAGGCGGCGCTGAAGTCGATCCGGCACTGTTGCTCGGAGATAGGCGTGACGGTGGCTCGCGTGGACACGAACATGCTGCCGCATTGGACGAACTCGAATCGTTGATTGGGCAGGACGAAGTCGATTGTCGTGGTGAGGGGTGCGCCGTAGAACAGATTCAGCAGCTTGTACGGGCCGCTATTTTTCGACGGGACATGCGGGACCATCCGAAACCCGTAGGGAATCGGCTCGAAGACTTTGGCCTTCTCGTGCATGCTGGATTGCGTCCTCCACCAACTGCTCTGATGAACGAAGGGGCCGTGAGCCGGGTCCATGAGCCCCACAATGCCGTCGTCGATGGTGCAATCAAGCACGGTGGAAATCTG